>CAZPYU010000159.1:0-2560 GCA_964590905.1 uncultured Thermoanaerobaculia bacterium | reverse complement strand
ACCAGCTTCGTCGCCACCGTGGAGGTCGCCAACGGCAAGCTGCGCTACGCCAACGCCGGCCACAATCCGTCGCTCCTGGTGCGCGGCGACGGCGCGATAGAGCGGCTGGGCTCGACCGGCGTGCCGCTCGGCATGCTGCCCGAGGCGCAGTACACGGCGCGCGAGCTGACCCTCGCGCCGGGCGATCTGTTCGTCATCTACACCGACGGGATCGTCGAAGCTGTCGATGCGAGCGACGAGGAGTACGGGCTCGAGCGACTCGAGGCGGTCTGTCGTGAGCAGCGCGATCTACCGCTTGCCCAGCTGGCGACGGCGATCGACCGCTCGCTCGAGAGCTTCGTGCGCGGCGTGCCGTACGCCGACGACCGCACGCTCGTTCTGCTCCGGCGCGAGGCGGACCCCGCCAGCCAGTTAGCGGTGAATGCTCAGTAGGTTGTTCACCCTACCCGACAAGCTCCTCGATTGCATCCCGCGCGACCCGGTCGCGATCGGCCCACGGCCCGCGAACGTCCACCCAGCGCGCCCCGAACTCCGCGAGCGCCGCAACGAATAGCTCGTGCATCTGCGGGCGCCGATCGCCGCGGTCGCGCTGCGCTCCATCGGCGACCCAGGGGACGTCGGGATGACAGAGGAGATAGAGGTCGGCGACCCGCTCGTGCGCCGCGGCCTCGATCCAGGCCGGGCAACTGCCGTAGTAGTGCCGGCCGTAAACGACAGTGCTGAGCAGATCGGTGTCGAAGACGAACCGTCGCTCGGTCCGTGCCGCGCCGTCTTGGGCCGCGATCTGGCCGCGGGCGATGGGCTCGACGTCCACGGCGTCGAGCGGGCAGCACTTCGCGTCGGCGTACTGGCGCGCGTACTCCGGCACCCAGAGCATCCCGAACTGCTCCGCCAACCGCGCGGCGAGCGTGGTCTTGCCGGTGCACTCGGAACCGGTCACGACCACGCGCGGCAGGGGTCCGATCATGCCGGCACCGCCGCGCCGCTGCCAGCGTCGAGCGAGCGCCGCCACTGGCGCAGACCGAGCATGCACAACGCCAGGAAGAGCACGTAGAGGCCGGCGGTGAGCGGGAGGTCCGCGGCGAGATACTTGGCCACCAACACGACATCGACAGCGATCCATACCCACCAGGACTCGATCCACTTGCGGGTCTGCAGCAACTGCGCCATCAGGCTGAAGGAGGTGGTCCCGGCGTCGACGAAGGGCAGGAAGGCGTCGGTCGTGCGCGCGAGCGCCGTGCCCAGGAGGAGCGCGAACCCCGCCGCTGCCGCAGCGAGCGCCACCAGCGCGCGCTGGGGAGCGCGCGCGACACGCAGCTCTCCGCGGTTGTCGCCGCCGTGGAGCCAGGACCACCAGCCGTAGAACGCGAGCGCGAAATAGACGATCTGCAAGCCGGCGTCGCCGTAGAGCCGCGCGCGGTAGAAGACGAAGGCGAACGCGCCCACGTTGACCAGCCCTAACGGCCAACCCCAGACGCTCTCGCGCGCCACCAGGTAAACCGAGAGCACGCCGAAGACGACCCCCACGATCTCGACCGGATCCATCCGCGTCTCTAGAAGCGCAGCTCCAGGCCGGCGAAGAAGTGCCGGCCGGCGAGCGGGTAATAGTAAGGGATGCCGGTCAGCTCGTCGCCCTCGATACCGTGGCGCACGAGGTAGGGGTAACTGTAGCCCGACGGCCAGAGGTTCTTCTCGTCGAGCAGGTTGTTGGCTTGGAGCCGCAGCTCGGGCGCGCCCCAGGGGAGCCAGCGCGCCAGCCCGAGGCGTACCGCGGCGTCGGTCCAGGTGTAGCTCGGCGTCGACAACTTCTCCTGCCCGGTGTTGTCGAGATAGGCGCGCCCGACGTAGCGCGCAGCGAGCGAGAGCCAGATGTCGGGCAGGGCCTGCCATTCGATGCTCGAGCGCAGGATCGTCTCCGGCGAGAGCGTGGGCGGAGTGTCGCGGAACTCGCGCAGCTCGCTCGTCAGGTAGTTGCCGAGCTCGTCGTAGACGTCGAGCGCTTGGCGCCAGCGTGCGATCCGGTTGTCGGCCAGGAGCGCCGAGGTCTGCAGGCGCAGCTCCGGTGTTGGCCGCCACGCGAAGTCGAGCTCGATGCCGCGGCGCGTCGACTCCGGCACGTTGCGGCGGATGGCGTAGCCGATCTCGGACTGCTCCCCGGTCGCGGCGATCTCGTTCCGGAACTCCATGGCGAAGAGGTCGACGGCGAGGCGCAGGCGCGGGGTGACGAACTCCACTCCCAGCTCGACGTCGACGACCTCTTCCGGCTGCACCGCCTCGAGGTCCACCGCGACGTCGACGTTGTCCTCGCCGACGAGCAAGTCGTTGCGTACCGGCTCGCGCTCGGCACGGCCCACCGAGGCGTAGAAGGAGAGCCGCTCGGAGACGAGGTAGCGCACGCCCAGCTTGGGATTGACGAACGTCCAGTGGATCGGACCCAAGTCGACCGAGCCGTCGTAGCGGAACTCGGTGTGGCGGAGCTGAAGGTCTCCGAAGAGATGCCAGCGCGGAGCCAGGTCGTAGCCCAGCTTGGCGAAGCCCGAGACCTCCCACTTGTGGCCGC
>CAZPYU010000158.1:0-11870 GCA_964590905.1 uncultured Thermoanaerobaculia bacterium | reverse complement strand
ATGCTGTGGGTGTTGCAGGAGACGACCTGGATGAAGCGATCTTGGCCGGGGACCAGGATCTCGTCGTTGATCCCGCGCGCGTACGGCTTGCCGAAGCCGGACTCGCTGCCCTGCGCTATGAAGCCGCGCGGTCCCTGGACGTGATCGTAATACTGCTCCTTCATCTCGTTCCCGGCCGGCGTGCAGTCGATGACCACGGTGGCGCGGGCGATCGCCTCCTCGGCCTCGAAGCTGACCTCGTGGCCGAGCTTTTCGAAGGCGTCTTTCTGATCCGAATCGGCAGCCAGCTTGGCCCCCCGCTCCATCAGATGACGGATCTTGGAGCGGTCGGAGGCGAGCGGCGTGCGCTTGTGGAAGGTGACCTCGTCGATCCCCAACTTGTCGCCGAAATCGGTAAAGAGACCGATCAGCGGCTCGCCGATCGTGCCGGTACCCACGATGTGGACGATCTTCTGGTTCATCGCACGCCTCCGGGGGTGGTTCGAGCGGCTGGCGCCGCGAGATCAGATTCGAAAAGCTCGTGGCCAGAGTAACATAGGGCGCCGAGCGGGAGAGCGCGCGCTCACTCCTCGGCGGCCGGCTCGTCGGCTCCGGCGTGCCGGCGTCCGCCGTGCCAGGTCGGGTCCCGGTGCGCGAACTCGTCGAGCTCGCGGGGAACCTCGAGGAGGGTGCGCGTCACCGCCCGATCGCAGACGTCGTTCTCGCATTCGTAGGTGTAGACGTTCCACTCGTCGCGGCGGGTAAAGTGACAGAGGGTCTGATAGGTGAGGCAGTGGCCGCACTGGATGGAGAGATTGCGGATGTCGATCATGCTCGAAGACGCTAGCAGAGGCCGACGCGGCTCGCGGCTCGCGGTCGCCCTCGCTGGCGTCGTCGCGACGGCGCTCGCCGCCGAGCAGCCCGGCGCCGGTTCCACCGCAGGCACCCCGCCTAAGCCGGAAGCGACCTTCGGCGGCGAGGTGGCGGTGGCGTGGATCCTGGTCCCAGTGAGCGTGAAGTTGCGCTCGGGCTTCGTGCGCGGCCTCGATCGCGGCGACTTCGAGCTCCGGGTCGACGGCAAGCTGACGCGCTTCGCCGACTTCGAGTCGCGCGGCGAGGTGCCCTGGAGCCTGGTCTTTTTGCAGGACCTCTCCGGCAGCATGGAGATAGGAGGACGCCTCGAATCGAGCCGCCAGGCGGTCTCCTTCTTTCTCGACCAGGCGAAGCCGGGCGACGAGTTCGCGCTCGCCAGCTTCGCTGGCGAGGTCACCGCGGTCGACGTGCCGTTCACCGAAGCGCAAGAGCCGCTGCGGGAGATGGTCGGCCGCTGGGAGGCGTACGGCAAGACCGCGCTCCACGACGCGGTCGCCCTTCTGCCTCAGATCTCGGGCGAGAGCCGCAATGTCAAGCGCGCCGTGGTCTTGGTCACCGACGGGGTGGACAACGCCAGCCAGATCTCCGCCACCCAGGCCCGGGAGATCGTCGGCCGGGCCGAAATCCCCGTTTTCGTGCTTGGGTTAGAATCGGGAGATCCGTACGCGTTGTCGATCGAGGGGAAGAAGATCTTCCGCTACGCAGACGTTCTGAATCTGCTCTCGGCGATGACGGGTGGGAGGTACTTCGCGATCCATGGGCCCGACGATCTCAAGGAGGCGTGCGCGTCGATCGCTGAGGAGCTGCGCTATCAGTACGTGCTCGGATTTGAGACCGCAACGCGCGGAGAGAGCCGGTTTCGGCCGATCTCAGTGGCGGTGCGGAAGCGGGATATGAAGGTGGAGTTCCGGCACGGCTATTCCGGGACGCCGCCGGCCCCTTGAAGGCGGAGCAAGAGAGAATTCGCCGGCGCGTGCGCGACGCGGCGACAACTGGAACCTAGACTCGAGACCGGGGAGAATCGCATGAAACAGTATCGGATCGTGACCACTGCGGCGGCAGGCTTGCTCGTGCTGGCGGCATCGGGATGCGCCACCAAGAAGTACGTCGCGGGCGAGGTCGCCGGCGTCACTCATCGCGTCGACGGCGTCGAGACCCAGGTCGAAGACGCACAGACCAAGCTGCGCGACCACGAGGGCAGAATCTCCAAGAACTCGACGGACACCATGGCGGCGTCGAAGACCGCGCAAGACGCGCTCGACCGCGCCATCGCGGCCGGCAAGCTCGCCGAGGGCAAGTTCCTCTACGAAACCGTGCTCTCCGACGACAAGGTCAAGTTCGGCTTCGATCGCGCCGAGCTTTCCGACGAGGCCAAGTCCGCGCTCGACGCGTTCGCCGCGACGATCAAGGCCGACAACAAGAACGTCTTCATCGAGGTCCAAGGGCACACCGACAACGTCGGCAGCGAGGAGTACAACTACACCCTCGGCGAACGGCGGGCGGAGGCGGTACGCCGCTACCTCTCGCACAAGGGGATGCCGCTGCACCGGATGTCGGAGATCTCCTACGGCGAGGCCGCGGCGGTGGCCGACAACAACACCCGCGAAGGCCGCAACCAGAACCGCCGCGTCGTCCTGGTCGTTCTGCAGTAGCGCTTCGCCTTCCGGTCCGACGAAGAGGGCGGCCCAGTTGCGGCCGCCCTCTTTTCGTCTCAATTCGGCGCCAGCGTTCGCAGATCTCTACAACGACTTCCACTCCTCGAGCGAGATCTCGCGGCCGAGGATCTCAGCGACCTCGCGCAGCATCATCCGAAGCTGAGGTACCGAATACTCGTCGTTCGATGGGATCGCGAGCCGCTGCTCGCGGTAAACGAGCAGCTCGTGCCGTGTACCGGCGAACGGGCCTGCGAACTCCAGGAGCCGGAGCTTGCGGACGAACTCTCTCCGCTTACACGGCGTCCAGCGCGGCAAGGCTCGGCCTCCGGCTCAGGTCGATCCCGGCTACGACCGGCAGGGGATGGCCCAGCTTGAGGCCCACTAGGATCCAGTCCTCGAGCGTCGAGCGCAGCTCGCGCTCGCATCCCGCCAGCGTCGCGCCGAAAGCCACGACGCCAGGACAGAGCGGAATCCGACCGGCAAAGGTTCCGTCCTCCAGCTTGTCGTAGGCCGCCGCCGCCAGTGCCTCTGCGATGTAATCGCTGAGAATAAGCTCGTGTGCCACGGAAGAGATTCTAGTCGAGCCGCGAGCCGCTGGAAACGCGGGCGGTTCGCCGCGAGCGCGTGCTAAAGTCCGGCCCGTTTCGAAGCGAAACTTCCGGAAAGCGGAGGGGTGATGGAGAGCGCGAGCCACGACGTGCTCTTGATCGGCGGCGGTGGCGCCGGCCTGCGCGCCGCGATCGCCATCGCCCAGGCGCACCCGCAGCTCTCGGTCGGCGTCGTCTCCAAGGTCTACCCGATGCGCAGCCACACGGTGGCGGCGGAGGGGGGCGCGGCGGGGGCGATCAAGCCCAACGACTCGCTCGACGCGCACGCCTACGACACCATCTCCGGCGGCGACTGGCTCTCGGATCAGGACGCCGTCGAGGCGTTCGTGCGCGAGGCACCCGAGGAGCTGCTCCGGCTCGAGCACTGGGGTTGTCCGTGGAATCGCGAGCCCGACGGGCACGTCGCGGTGCGGCCGTTCGGCGGCATGAAGATCGAGCGCACCTGGTACGCCGCCGACAAGACCGGCTTCCATCTCCTCCACACCCTCTACCAGACAGCGCTGCGCTTCGCGGATCGCCTCACTTTCTACGACGAGTTCTTCGCCACCCGGCTGCTGGTCTGCGACGGGCGCTGCCAGGGCACGGTGGCGATCGAGATAGCGACCGGACGGCCGTTCGCGCTGATCGCCAAGGCGGTGGCCCTGACCACCGGCGGCTGCGGTAAGGCCTTCCCCTACACCACCAACGCGGCGATCAAGACCGGCGACGGCATGGCGCTCGCCTATCGCGCCGGCGTCCCGCTCAAGGACATGGAGTTCGTGCAGTACCACCCGACCGGCCTGCCGTTCACCGGCATCCTGATCACCGAGGCGGCGCGCTCCGAGGGAGGGTTCCTACTCAACAAGGACGGCTACCGCTATCTGCAGGACTACGACCTCGGCAAGCCCGAGCCGCTGCCGGTACTGCGCTCAATGGAGCTCGGGCCGCGCGATCGGCTCTCGCAGGCGTTCGTGCACGAGATGCAGAAGGGCCGCACCGTCCCCGGCCCCTACGGCGACGTCGTGCACCTCGACATCCGCCATCTCGGCGCCGCGAAGATCGACGCTCGGTTGCCGTTCGTGCGCGAGCTCTGCCAGAAGTACGAGAACCTCGACCCGGTCACCGAGATGATCCCGGTCCGTCCGGTGGTGCACTACATGATGGGCGGCGTCGATACCGACATCCAGGGCGCCACGACTCTCCCCGGTCTCTACGCCGCCGGCGAGACCGCCTGCGTCAGCATCAACGGCGCCAACCGGCTGGGTTCGAACTCGTTGACCGAGATCCTGGTCTTCGGGGCGCGCGCCGGCCGGGCCGCCGCCGAGTTCGCGGCGGAGCAGTCCGAGCCGGGGCGAGAGCCGCTGCGGCTGGCGCTCGAGGAGGAGGAGCGCCTGGAGCTCCTCCGCACGCGGCCACGCGGCGGCGGCGAGCGAGTTCCGGACCTGCGCGAGGCGATGCAGTCTGCGATGGAGGCGGGGGCCGGGATCTACCGCGATGCCTCCGGGCTCGCGGCGACGGCGGCGACCATCGCCCTTCTGCGCACGCGCTGCGAGCGGCTCGATCTCGACGATTCGAGCCGTACGTTCAACACCGAGCTCTACTCCGCGCTCGAGCTGCGCAACCTGCTCGACGTCTCCGAAGCGATGATTCATTCGGCGCTAGCGCGACGCGAATCGCGCGGCGCCCATCAGCGCACCGACTACCCGCAGCGCGACGACGCGCAGTTCCTCGCCCACACGCTCGCCTTCTGGAGTGCTGACGGGGCGCCGACCATCGACTACGTCCCGGTGACTATCACCCGTTGGCCCCCGGGCGAGCGGGTTTACGGAAGATAGGGAAGCTAGAGAAGTTCGGAAGGAACGGAGAGACGACGCGGATGGCCGAACCGACGATCCATCTCGAAATCCAGCGCTATCGCCCCGAGAGCGAAGACGAGCCGTCGTGGCAGCGCTACGAGGTGCCGCTGCGCAAGGAGTGGATGGTCCTCGACGCGTTGAACCACGTCAAGGACCGCCTCGACGGCTCGCTCTCCTTCCGCTGGGCCTGCCGGATGGGGGTCTGCGGCAGCTGCGGGATGACTGTCGACGGCGAGCCGTCGCTCACCTGCGCCGCCTCGCTGGCCACCTGCGAGCCGGGCGCCACGGTGCGCATCGCGCCGCTGGCGGGCTTTCCGGTCATTCGCGATCTGGTCGTCGACATTCGCGATTTCCTGACCAAGCTGGCGCGGGTGCGGCCGTGGCTGGTGCGCGACGAAGAGCGTTCGCTCGCCGACGGCGAGTTCCTCCAGACCCCCGAACAGCTCGCCGACTACAAGCAGTACAGCATGTGCATCAACTGCCTGCTCTGCTACTCCGCCTGCCCGATCTACAGGCTCGAGCCCGACTTCATCGGCCCGGCGGCGCTGGCGTTGGCGCAACGGTACAACTTCGATTCGCGCGACCAGGGTGCCGACGAGCGGATGGAGGAGCTCTCCCGTCACGAAGGGATCTGGGCCTGTACCTTCGTCGGCGAGTGCTCGGTCGTCTGCCCGAAACACGTCGATCCGGCGGGCGCGATCCAGCGCTACAAGTTGCAGGCGACCGCCGACTGGTTCTCGACCCTGCTGATGCCGTGGCGGCAGAAGGCGTCGAAGCCGGCCAGCGCGGAGCCGAGCCCATGAGAAGCGGGTACCCCCAGAAACACAACTGGGGGCACAGTCGCCGCTTCCATCCGCGCTGGTATCGCGAGCGGATGCCGATCTTCTGGTGGCTCGAGAAGCCGTCGTACGTCGGCTTCATCGCGCGCGAGCTGACTAGCCTGGGAGTCGCCTACACGGCCCTGCTGTTCGTAGTCCAGCTCGCGGCTCTCGCCCGCGGCGAGGAGGCGGCGCGACGCTTCGCGGCGCTGCTCGCTTCGCCGCTGGCGATCGCAGCGCACACTCTGCTCCTCGCGATCCTCCTCTGCCACACCTTGACCTGGCTCCACCTGGCGCCCAAGGCGATGGTCGTCAAGCTCGCCGGACGGCGCCTGCCGGACGGCGTTGTCCTCGCCAGCCACTACGTCGGCTGGATCGCGGCGTCGACCGCCGTCGTCTACCTGCTCCTCGGAGGCTGACCCTTGGGCCGCCCGACCGAACCGTTCTTCTGGGCGCTCTTCTCGGCGGGCGGCACCCTCGCCGCGCTCCTCTTTCCGGCGCTGGTTTTCGTCCTCTGGATCGCCGGCCCGCTGGGTTGGGTCGAGGCGCCGGAGCCAGCGCTGCTCTTGGCGCTCGTCCGGCCGTGGCCGGCACGCATTATCGTGTTGGCGCTGGTCTCGCTCGCTCTGTTCCACTGGGCGCATCGCTTTCGCTACACGCTCTACGACGGACTCCAGCTCCACCACCTCTACGGCTTGATCGCCATCATCTGCTACGGTGGCGCAGCTGCCCTGACCCTGGTCACGGCGTGGCTCCTGACCCGCCTTGCCTGACCGCAGCAGAGTCGATCGCGAGAGCGCCATGTACGAGCTAAAAACGATCTCCGAGCACGCCGTCGGCCGCGCGCTCGAGAAGGCCGAGCGTTACCGCTTCTTGAACGAGCCCGCCGAGGCCGAGAGCATCTGCCTCGACGTCCTGGCCGTCGACCCCGACAACGAACGCGCCCTGGTGACGCTGATCCTGGCGCTCTCGGACCTGCTCGACGAGCGCCTGGCTTCGGCTTTCTCGCGCGCCAGCGAGCTCGTCGCCCGCCTGCCGGACGACTACTCGCGCGCCTACTACGGCGCTCTCCTTTGCGAGCGCCGCGCCAAGGTCCATCAGAAGCAGGGCGGACCCGGCAGCGGTTCGGCAGCCTACGAATGGCTGACGCTGGCGCTCGCCGGTTTCGCTCGCGCCCTCGAGCTGCGCGAGCCCGACAACGACGACGCCGTCTTGCGCTGGAACACCTGCGTGCGGACGCTCGAGAGCGATCCTTCACTCCGCCCCGCTCCCGCCGACAGCTTCACGCCGCTCCTCGAGTAGGTCAGAGTCGGTGAGCTCTTCGGCGCACTCGCATCGAGATCCTTCGCTTGCGCTCAGGATGACAGTTCAAAGGTTGTCATCCTGAACGAAGTGAAGGATCTCGGTCGGGAAAAGGTCGACAGGCCTCCGGCCTCTCAGTCGCCGGATTCCGCAACGACGCGAAAACGGCCGCCGCAACCGGCGCAGCGATAGCGCTGGGCGGTGCGCTGTCGGCGCTTCAGGCTCGCACCGCAGCCGACGCAACTCCAGATCCACGCACGCCTTCGCACGGCGAGGTCGCTGACGTCGAGCCGATGGCAAGGTTCGGCGCGTTGCCCGAGGGCCGACATCGCCTGTCGCCAACGTGATCCGTGCGCCGAGCGCGCACCGACGACGAGATGGCAGAGCTCGTGAACCAACGTCGGCAGCAGCTCCTCCGGATGCCGCTCGAGTAGATGCGGATTGAGCTCGATCGTCCGACTGGCGAAGTCGGCTCGTCCCAGGGCGGTGCGCAGGCGCGGGTTGAAGGCGACGCGCAGCTCGCGCAGTTGTCGTCGGGCTCCCAGCTTGCGGCCCAGAAACCGCGCCAGACGCGCCAGCGCGGCGGGCCTCCGCCTGCTTACCGGGCGCCGCTGCCGCGATCGGCGGGGCGCGGCGAGCGGCAGCTCGAGCTGAATCAAGTCAGGGATCGCCCGCCACGACGGGCACCGCGGCAGCGGCAGCGAACGCCTCCTCGAGAGTTGGGGCGGCGACTAGGCCAGTATTGCGCCAGACGATGCTGCCATGGCGGTCGCTCAGTACCAGCGTCGGCAGCCCGAGCACCTCGAGCGCGGTGGCGACCCGCTCCTCGGGGTCGAGGAGCACCGGGTACGGATACGGCTGTTTCGCCAGGTGCTCGCGGACCAGCTCTTCGGCCTCGCCGGTCGCCACCGCGACGAACTCGATCCCGCGCGCGCGCGCTGCCGGATAGAGCTCCTTCAGGATCTCGACCTGGACGTGACAAGGCGTGCACCAGGTCGCCCAGAACTCCCAGAGCACGACTCTGCCGCGCAGGTCCTGCGGGCCCAACTCGCCGCCGAGCAGAGTCGGGAGCCGGAAGTCGGGCATTGCCGGCCGCTCCAAAGCTCCGCCCGCCGCCATCCCGACCCCTCCCGCGCCGAAGAGCAGGCCGGCGAGGACGGCCAGCGCCCGGAGCCGCGTTCGGCTGTACCGTCTCGTCCGCTCCTGCACGGCGCGAGCATACGCCGCCAAACCAAAAAAAAGAGCCGAGGCCTCACGGCCAGGCTCAGAAAAACAACAAACTGGATGTCCCGAACCGCGGCGAGGCGGTCCGGATCAAATCTGCGCGCTTTTCGGCGGCTTACTTCTTGCCCTTTTTGGCCTTTTTGGCCGGCTTCTTCGCGGCCTTCTTGGCCTTCTTTGCCGCCTTCTTGGTGGCCATTTGCGAGCCTCCTCTATGGCGTCGGGCGAAATTGCCCGCAGCGCACTACGTTAGCTGCAGCCCGAAGTCGAGCCGCAGTTGTGGCACTTGTAACACGAACCGTTTCTCACCATGATCGCTCCACACTCGTGACAACTCGGCGCGTCGGAGCCGAAGTCGACAGTGAATTTCACTCCGGTCGTGTCGGTCCGGCTGACCAGCGTCGGCGCCAACGCGTTCATCTGCGCGATATCGCTCTCGCGCACCACCACTCCGACCGCCAGCTTCTCCTCGAGCGAGAGGAAACGCGAAGCGAGCCAGCGGAAGATGTAGTCGGTGATCGACTTGGCGATCGGAATCTCCGGATTCTTGGTGAACCCCGACGGCTCGTAGCGCATGTGACTGAATTTGGCGACCAGCGCCTGGAGCGGCACGCCGTACTGTAGCGCCAGAGAGATCGACGTCGCGAAGGCGTCCATCAGGCCCGAGATCGTCGAGCCCTCCTTGGCCATGGTGAGGAAGATCTCGCCCGGCTGACCGTCGTCGTAGAGACCGACCGTGATGTAGCCCTCGTGGCCGTTGATCGAGAATTTGTGGGTCAGCGCCCGGCGTTCGTCCGGCAGCTTGCGGCGTACCGGGCCGGCCGGTGCCACTGCGACCACCTTCTTGTCCGCCGTCGCCTTCTTCTCGGCGTTAGACACGATCTCACCCGCCGCCAGCTTGGTCGACAGCGGCTGGCTGCGCTTGCAGTTGTCGCGGTAGATCGCCACCGCCTTCAGACCCAGCCGCCAGCCCTCGACGAAGGCCTGCTGGATCTCGTCGATGGTGGTCTCTTCCGGCATGTTGATGGTCTTCGAGATGGCGCCGGAGATGAACGGCTGCACGGCGGCGAGCATCTTCAGATGCCCAGAGTAGTGGATCGACCGCGCGCCCTGCGCCGGCTTGAAGGCGCAGTCGAAGATCGGCAGGTGCTCGGGCTTGAGCTGCGGCGCTCCTTCGATCGTGTCGTGTTCGTCGATGAACTCGACGATAGCGCGAATCTCCGCCTTGTCGTAGCCCAGCCGCTTCAACGCCAGCGGCACGGTGTTGTTGACGATCTTGATCAGACCGCCACCAACCAGCTTCTTGTACTTGACGAGGGCGATGTCGGGCTCGACGCCGGTGGTGTCGCAGTCCATCATGAAGGCGATGGTGCCGGTCGGCGCCAGCACCGAGATCTGACTGTTCTTGATCCCAGTTGCTTCGCCGCGCGCCACCACCTCGTCCCAGCTCTCGCGCGCCGCGGCGAGCAGCTCTAGCGGAGCGTGCGCGGCGTCGATGCGGCGGATCGCGTCGCGATGCTTGCGCATGACCCTCAGCATCGGCTCGCGGTTCTTCTCGAAGCCGGCGAACGGTCCCATCCGCTCGGCAATGCGCGCCGACTGCGCGTAGGCGGCGCCCGACATCAGCGCCGTCACCGCGGCGGCGTAATCGCGGCCGGAATCGGAGTCGTAGGGAATGCCGCGGGCCATGAGCAACGCGCCAAGGTTCGCGTAGCCGAGGCCGAGCGGACGGTAGTCGACTGAATTCTTGCCGATCGCCGGAGTCGGATAGCTGGCGTGATCGACGATGATCTCCTGCGCCGAGACGACCACTTCGCAGACGTGGCGGAACGAGTCGACGTCGAAGCCGCGCTCGGCGTCGTGGAACTTCATCAAGTTGATCGACGCCAGGTTGCACGCGGAGTCGTCGAGGAACATGTACTCCGAGCACGGGTTCGAGGCGTTGATCCGTGCGGAATTGGCGCAGGTGTGCCAGTCGTTGATCGTCGTGTCGTACTGCATCCCGGGGTCGCCGCACATCCACGCCGACTCGGAGATCAGCCGCATCAGCTCGCGGGCGCGGAAGTTGTCCATCGGGCGCCCATCGGTGACCGCCCGCGTCGTCCACTCGGCATCGTCGACCACCGACTGCATGAACTCGTCGGCGACCCGCACCGAGTGGTTGGCGTTCTGGTAGGCGATCGAATCGTAAGCGCCCCCGGGCACGTTGAAGCCACTGTCGTAGCCGGCGTCGATGAGCGCCCAGGCCTTCTTCTCCTCTACCTCCTTGCAGCGCACGAACTCGGCGATGTCGGGATGATCGACGTTCAAGATGACCATCTTGGCGGCTCGGCGCGTCTTGCCACCGCTCTTGATCACGCCGGCGAAGGCGTCGAAGCCCTTCATGAAGGAGACCGGCCCGGAAGCGGTGCCGCCACCGGCCAGCTGCTCGCGCGACGAGCGCAGCGTCGACAGGTTCGACCCGGTGCCCGAGCCGTACTTGAAGAGCATCCCCTCGGTACGGGCGAGCTGGAGGATCGACTGCATGGTGTCCTCGACCGAGTTGATGAAGCAGGCCGAGCACTGCGGCCTCTCCTCGACGCCGACGTTGAACCAGACCGGCGAGTTGAAGCAGGCGTACTGGTTGAGCAGGATGTGCGCCAGCTCGGCGTGAAAGGTGCAAGCGTCCTCGTCGGCGGCGAAGTAGCCGCTCCGGCGCCCCCACTCGGTCATGGTGTCGACGATCCTGCCGATGAGCTGGCGGATCGAACGCTCGCGCCCGGTCGTCCCGAGGTGGCCTCGGAAGTACTTCGAGGCCACCACGTTGGTCGCCGTCTGTGACCAGAACTTCGGGAACTCGACGCCCTTCTGCTCGAAAACCTTCTCACCGCGTTCGCTGCCGATCACGGCGTCGCGCTGCTCCCATTCGACGGCGTCGAACGGGTCGACTTCGGGGCGGGTGAAGAAGCGGACGAAGTTCAAGCCGGTGCGCTCCGCCGCGCCCGCGACCATCGGGTCGGGGCCGGCGGCGCTCATGCCGCTCGGACGGAGCTGGGGTCGGCTGCCGTTCTTCCCATCCGCCCCGTTCGCCATCGCTTCGATCGTCATTCTTCCTCCGCTCTCGCCATCAGCCGCTCCCGATCGATCACCACGCCACCGCTTTCATCCGGGGGGCGACCCAGATCCGCTCTTGTCCGCCGCCCGGGTTGCTCAATTTCGTGTGCAGTTTTACCGGAGTGGGAAGGGTAGGAGCAGTCGACCCTCGCTGTCAAGGGGATGTCACAACATCTTGTGGTGAGCGTCACAGCTCGCTACCATCCGCTGGGTCCCGACTGAAGGTAATTTGCCGCGTTGCGGCATGGCGGCTGAACCCGGCGGACGCTTTCGGCGCCGCTCCGAGAGCTCTAGCGCCGCATTGCGGCATGAGTCGGTGCGCTTCCGTAGAATCCTCGCCATGGGTGACGAGCTCTCGCCTTTTCGAGGACCCCGAGATCTGTCCGAGCTCGACCTCGAGCGCGCTGTTGGCGAACCGGGCGCCTTTCCGTTCACGCGCGGCCTCTACCCCGACGGCTACAGCCGACGGCTCTGGACGATGCGCCA
>CAZPYU010000157.1:0-4208 GCA_964590905.1 uncultured Thermoanaerobaculia bacterium | reverse complement strand
CTTGCACCGTTCATCTCGGGCAGCCGCACCGATCTGTGCACCTGCCGGCCCCTTGACGTCACAGCCGCCGGGATCGCCACAATGAGTGTCCTCGCCCCCGTAGCTCAGCCGGATAGAGCGGCCCCTTCCTAAGGGGCTTTTGCCGTACTTTCGGCGACCGCCGCGAACGCTGCACATCCTCGCAGGTCGTCGCACGTCCTCGCGTAACGTTCGCTGACCGCCACTCTTAGGGTCGGGCTCGTCGTCGGTCCCGTCCGACTCCTCGCCGCAGGTCGTCGCAACTCGGCGCGCCAGATCGTGCTCCGCGTGCTGGGGAATCTGCTGGGGGTCGACTTTCGCGGAACCGGAAACCGCAGCCTGGGTCGCCGCGCGGGAACCGCCGCCGCTTCCTGCTGCTTCGCCGCGTCCTCCCGGGAGAAGTTGCATCGCCGACGTGGTGTCGGCGAGCGAGAGCATCGTGTAGTGCTTCAGCGTCGTGCGGTAGTCGGCGTGGCGCATGATGCGCTGAGCGACCTGCGGCGCGACACCGGCGCGCGCGAGCCGAGTCCCGAGCGTCGCTCGCAGCGCGTGGAGATCCGCGATGCGTCCTTGCGCGTCGGGCTTGTCGATGTTCGCGCGCTTGAAGTCGAGCTTCCGAGTGAGGTTCGTGACCGCTGTCGGAAACACGCGATCCGTATGCTTCGCTTCGGTTGGCCGCCCGGCCTTGAAGGCTTCGAGTAGCTCCGGGTGAAGCGGAACGACATCCTCTCGCTTCGCCTTGCCGTCGCGGATGGTGAGCAGTCCCGCGTCGATGTCGATCGATCCCCACGTGAGCCTCGTGAGCTCGGAACGACGCAGTCCCGCGAGCGCCGCAGTGAGGTACCACACCCGTCGGCCGCGCTCGTCTGCCACTTCGAGAAGACGTGCAAGCTCCTCGTCGCTGAGCGGTCGACGCATCCGCCGGCGGTCTCGCGTCTCATCGAGCTTCGACAGGAACTCGAGCGTGTTCGACTCCGTGCGTCCCGTCTTCCGGCACCAATTCGCGAAGGCCCGCAGGATCTCGCGGCGCGTGTTCACCGTCCTGGGCGAACGCCCCAGCTTCCAGAACGACGCGAGCGCGCACTCCACGGACTCCAGCGTGAAGTCGCTCAGGCGCGAAGCTCGCGTCTCCGCCATGATCCACTTGAGGATGCTCTCCTTGGACTCCACACCCTTCGGAGCAACTCCGCGACCTCGGCAGTGCTGGAGGTACTCGCGAACGTGCTGCGCGAGAGGCTTCCTGTTCTCCTCGGTCAGCCGCTCATGGCGAGCATCGACGACGCCGTCGCGTCGGAGTGCCACGTCCGCCTCGAGCTTCTGCGCGATGCGTTCGGCGGCGCGCAAGTCCGTCGTGCGGGTCGACCTCTCCTTCCGGCGACCCTGCTGGTCGTAGTAGCTGATGAGCCACGACCCCGCTCCCTTTCGCTTGAAGACGCTGGCCATGGGGTCAACGTCCTCCACCCGCGCGGTCGGACCCCGTCGGTGCAGGGCTGGTACCCCCGGCAGGGCTCGAACCTGCGACCTGGTCTTTAGGAAAGACCTGCTCTATCCAAACTGAGCTACGGGGGCGTTCAAAGGCCATGGTACGCGGTGGACCGGGTCGGAGCAGCAGGGCGAGGGAGGGCTGCATCTAGGATCGATTCCCGAGCGGCGTCAAGATCGGCGCCCGCGACATTCCGAAACCCAGTTCCGAAGTTCCTCCGTCGGGTAGCGGAGGCTCCGCCCGATGCGGATGGCCGGCACCTCGCGCGCGTTCGTGAGCTCCCACAACTTCCTCGGGGAGATCGCCAGAAACCGCGCGGCCTCGCTCGGACGCAGCAGCAAGGGCTCGGGCAAGTGGGTGAGGGGACGGTCCTCGCTTCCGTTCAGCTTTGTCTTGTCCATGGGGCGCTCCGCCCGGGGTTCCTCGGGCTGGCCCAAGAAGGGCGGTGCCGTGACGAGCGAGTGCCCGCGACGGCATGCTGCGGTGAGGGTCGCCGAGGAACCGGGACCCTCCGGCTATCCAAGGAGGCGGGCAGCCAAGGCGGAAAGCGCCGCCGCAACAGCGACCAGCACCCACTTCATCCAGGCTTCCTTCCGTTCGCGCCGGGCGACCGAATGACGCTCGCGACCTACATCCGTTCGCGCCCGGACTCCGTGCAGGACAACAACCTCGACAACCTGCGGGTCTGCAACTGGAAGTAGTCCGGTCGCGTAGAGCGACGGATTGACGCTCAACGAGGTTGAACGCATCCGCATCTGACGAAGTTGTGTAGCTCCGCCAGCGTGAGATACTCCAAGTCGTGGAGCCTACGCCGAGACAAGAAACCTACGCCTTCGACCGCACTGAGCACACGCTCTCCGACGAGACGCTTCCACCACTACCCGCGCTCGATCACTCCACTCTCGCTGAAGGGTCCGCTTCGTCGCCTCCTCCCTCGGTTCCGTGCCCGTCATCCGTGGGTGAACGGGCAACAGAACCAAGCGAGGAAGCGATGGAAGAGAATAGAGAACCGAACAGCTACGAGGAGCGCGTGGAGCGTCGAAGGGAAAGGCTGGAGGATGCCGCGGAGCGCGCACGCGTTCGTTCCGGCGACGCCTACGAGCAGTCGAACAGAGCCGTCGAGCACATCCCGTTCGGGCAACCCATCCTTGTGGGGCATCACTCCGAGCGCAAACATCGTCGCGCCATCGAGAAATCTCACCGCGCGATGGACCACGCCGTCGCTGAATCGAAAAAGGCCGAGCACCTGGAGCAGCTCGCTTCTCGCGTTGGAAAGGGCGGCATTTCCTCGGACGACCCGCAAGCCGCCGCGAAACTCCAGGCCGAGCTTGCGCACATGGAAGGGCGCCGCGAGTTGATGAAACGCGTGAACACACAGTTCCGCCTGGGAGGATGGGATGCGATCGACGACCTGGGCGAGGAAGCGAAGGAGCGCTTGAAGGCCGACCTCGTGTACTCCCCCTCGCAGGGAACGCAACCCTTCCCGGCCTACGCGTTCACGAACCTTGGCGCGAATGTCCGCCGCGTCCGAGCGCGGCTCAAAGCGCTTTTCGCTCGTGAGACCGTGCCCGTGGCTCCGCCCGTCGAATGTCGCGGCTACGTTCTCCTCGAATCCCTCGACGACAACCGCATCCGCTTCGTCTTCGACTCGAAGCCGAACGAAGCGATCCGAGCTCTCCTCAAGCGGTACGGCTTCCGTTGGTCTCCCACGGCGGGAGCGTGGCAACGCCAGCTCAACGCCGCGGGCCGCGCTGCGGCAACCTTCATCCACCAGCAGATCGACGATCCTTCCGTTCCCTGAGGCCGGCGACGCGCTCGGCTCGCCACGGCGTCACTCCAAGTGTTTCGTCAGCATCCGCTCCCAGTCGAGCTCCCCTCGCTCGACGAACAGAATCTCCACCCACTTCGGCTGCGCGCGATAGGCCATCAGCGTGGGGCCCACCGACCAGAACAGTACGCGTTCGTCCCGCGTGAGATCTTCTCGACGGTGGCCGATGTTGGGGTTGGCCGCGAGTTGCGCGAAAGCTGTCTCCAGCTCCTGGACTACCCTGTCCGCCACTTCGGAACCGAAACGCTCCTCAACGTAGAAGGCGATGCGATGGAAGCCCTCGCGTGCTTTCGGGGTGAGGCGGTAGGCGGCGGTCACCCGTCTTGCTTGTCAGACTTCCTGCGCTGCCGCAAGGATTTGCGAACCTCGGCGACGACTCCAGGACCGTCGAGGAGCTCGCCTCGATCGGCCTGGGCAAGGCCCTCGGCGAGCGCGCCCCGGAGCTTCTCAAGGTGGGCCTCGCGCAGGCGATCCTGCTCGGCAAGGAGCCGCAGCGCCTCGCGCACAACCTCGCTCTGGTTGTTGTAGAGGCCCGACTGGACCTTGCGCTGGACGAGCTCCTCAAGCTCGCGGGTGAGGTTGACGTTCATGGGAGTATTCTAGCCTGGTTGTCAGACATTGGCAATCCTTGACCATCGGCCGGCCGGTCTGCCGGCCTTGACTCGGACCCCCGAAAGGGGCCATCCTGTGCGCGATAAACTGGATTATCACGAGCACCAGAGGAGGGGTGCGCGTCGTGCCAACCGACCTCGCAGGACCCAACCCGAGCTACCTGGCCGTCACCCCGGCCGGGTCGGCAGACCTCCGTCCGACGGTCGAGCTCCTGCGCGAGGTCCCCGAGGAGGAAGTCTGGCTCCAGGGTCAGCGCTCCGCGCAGAC
>CAZPYU010000156.1:0-3040 GCA_964590905.1 uncultured Thermoanaerobaculia bacterium | reverse complement strand
GAGCGCGAGGGGATGGACCGGGTGTTGAACGCCGCGGCGCTGACTTACGTCGCCGCCGCGATCTCGACCCTGATGACGCTCCTCTACTACCTCTGGCGCGCCGGCCTCCTGGGCGGCCGCCGCAACAACTGAAGAGATCGGGTTCAATGCCCGCCGGCCACCGGCCGGCCGATCTTCGCGACCAGCTCGGCGAAGCGGCGATCGAGGTCGGCCGGAGTGCGCGCCTCGACGACCAGCCGCAAGAGTGGCTCGGTGTTCGACGGCCGCACGTTGAACCACCAGTCGTCGTACTCGACGGTGACGCCGTCGAGGCGGTCGATCCTGCCGTCTGAGTAGGTCGCTTCCAGCTCGCGCATTTTCGCCCCCTTGTCCTCGACCTCGAAGTTGGTCTCAGGGCTCTTGGCGTAGCGGTCGAGCGGCGCCACCACCTCGGACATCGTCTTGCCGGTGTGCCAAAGGACGTTCAATACCTCGATGATGGCGAGCATCGCGCAGTCGGCGAAGTAGTTGTCGCGGAAATAGTAGTGCCCGGCGAGCTCGCCGCCGAAGAGGCCGTCGAACTTGCGCAGCGTCGCTTTCATGAACGAGTGCCCGACCCGTTCGCGCACCGGAATGCCGCCCCGCTCGCGGATGTACTCCTTGGTCGCCCAGGAGGAGCGCAAGTCGTAGAGAACGTGCTTGCCCGGATGGGAGGCGAGCAGCTCGCCGGCGATGAGCGCCGTGGCGAGATCGCTGCCGATCGGCTCGCCGCGTTCGTCGACGAAGGCGGCGCGATCGAAGTCGCCGTCACACGAAATGCCCAAGTCAGCGCCGTGTTCGATCACCGCCTGTCGAAGATCGCGCAGGTTTTCGAGCTTGAGCGGATTCGCCTCGTGATTGGGAAAGGTGCCGTCGAGCTCGAAGTAGAGCGGAATCATCTCGATGCCGAGCTCCTCGAAGATCGGCAGGTCAATCGTCGCCATCCCGTTGGCGGCGTCGATCACTACGCGAAGGGGCTTGGCGTCGGCCGGACGACGCAAGAAGGAGCGGACATGCCGGCGATAGTCGGCGAAGACGTCGGCTGTCGAAACCGACCCCGATCGCCCGGCGCGAGGCAGATCGCCGGCGGCGACCAATCTCTCCATGAGGACGATGCCGTGGTCGCCGGAGACCGGCCGCGCCTCGTGCTTGGAGAACTTGAGCCCGTTGTACGCCGCCGGGTTGTGCGACGCGGTGACCTGCACGCCGCCGGCGACTCCGAGGTGTCCGATGGCGAAGTAGTTCATCGGCGTCGTGGCGAGACCGATGTCGACGACGTCGAGCCCGGCGGTGGTCAGGCCGTCGATCAACGCCTCGGTGAGCGGCAGCGACGACGGGCGCATGTCGCGCGAGACCACCACCCGGTGCCCGCCGTGCGCGATGTCGTCGGCGTCGAGCACGGCGCGAAATGCCTGCCCGATCTGGCGCGCGATCGTCTCGTCGATCTCCTGGGGATAGAGCCCGCGCACGTCGTACGCCTTGAAGATTCCGGCCATGACACTCCTCGGAGGAAGCAGTCGAAGTCGTCGCCTCGTAGGCTATCAGCGCCCTGGCGAGGGAGGTCGCGGTGAGGCGAGCCGTCGAGAGCGCTGTTCGGATTCCGGCGGCGAGGTGTGCAGCGGATCATCCCGTCGCCGGAGCCGGCGTTGCTAACCTCGTCGCGGAGACCTCGACGATGGCGAACGCCTCTCGCGCCCTGGGCGCACTGACTCTCTGCTGCGCGCTCCTCCCTACGCCGGCTGCGTCGGCGCCGATCGGCCCGGCGATCCACGTCGATCACTTCGGCTACCGGCCCGGCGACGCGAAGGTCGCGATCTTCGCCGCCAATCCCGGCGCCGCCGTTCAGATTCGCGACGCCACCACCTCCGCGGTCGTCTTCACGATTCCCTCCGACGGCGGCTCGATCGTCTTCGCCGGCGCCGATGGCGCTCCTTCGGGCGATTCGGTCTGGTGGGTCGACTTCTCGTCCTTCGCCGGCGTGGGGACCTTTCACTTCTACAGCTCGGCTCTGGGCGCCCAGTCGTACGACTTCGAGATCGGAAGCGACGTCTACAACGCGGCTCTGACCGCCGCTGCGCGCACCTTCTATCTCCAACGCTGCAATACGCCCAAGGTCGTGGCGCACGCTGGCGACTGGTCCGATCCGATCGCCTGCCATCCCGGCGACGCGACGACCGCCGCCGCCGCCGGGCACTCCAACCTCGGACTCCTCGATCTGCGCGGCGGTTGGCACGACGCCGGCGACTACAACAAGTACGTCTGGGGGGCGACGGCGCAAGCGCTGCTCTCCCTTCTGCGTGCTTACGAGGACAACCCTGGCCTTTTCGGTGACGGCGATCTCGACCTCCCGGAGTCGGGCAACGGCTTCCCGGACCTGCTCGACGAGGTCGCCTGGGAGCTCGACTGGCTGCTCGGAATGCAGCGTCCGAACGGCTCGGTTCTCTCGCAGATGCACGTCGACGGCTTCGCCTCCGACTCGCCGCCGAGCGCCGATTCGAATCCGCGCTTCTACCAGAACCCGACTGTCGAATCGGCGGCGGTGCTCGCCGGGAGCGCTGCCTACGCGGCGCGCATCTTCGCGGCCGCCGGGCGAGCTGCCTACGCGACGCAGCTCTCGCAGGCTGCGCTCGCCGCCTGGAGCTGGCTCACGACGCAGAGCGACTCCACTTCCGACAACGTTCGTGAGCTCGAGGCCTGGGCCGCGGCGGAGGTTTTTCGCACCGATCCATCGGTCACCTCGGCCAAGAGCTACGTCGACGGCTTCTACGCTTCCGCGTGGGCGGGGCGCTTCTTCAACGTCGCGCGCTTCGACACCCACGCCGCGATCACTTACGTCCAGACCCCAGGCGCCAACGCGACGGTGGTGGCCAACATGCGTGCCGACATCGCGGCTCAGATCGACTATCTCTTCGCCAACGACGACAAGTATCGCAACGGCATGCCGAGTTGGTCGTACCACTGGGGCTCGAACAGCCCGCGGGCGTGGCAAGGTCTCTTTCTGTTGAAGGCCGCGGCGCTCGGC
>CAZPYU010000155.1:0-9213 GCA_964590905.1 uncultured Thermoanaerobaculia bacterium | reverse complement strand
CGGCTACCGAGACCGAGTCGACGGAGCGGACGGACGCTGGCGAAGAGCGCGACGAGCGCTAGGGCGATCGCCACGTCGACGAGAGCGACAGCGAGCACGGGCCGCTCCTACGGAAGCTCGACGCCCGCCGCGGCGAACGCCGCCTCGGCCTGCGCGGCCCAACCGCGGTTGGCGGCGGGGGAGGCGGGGCTGGGGTGGGGAATGCGCGCGATGCGCACCGAGGTCGATCCAGCGAGCGCGCGCCGGAGCGCCCGCTCGGCGAAGCCGCCGACGCCGATCGCCATGCCGGCGCCCAGTACTTCGAGCGCCGCGGCGAGGGAGCGATCGCAGATCGCTTCGAGCGCTCTCCGCTCGGTGCTCTGCAGCTTGTCGGGGGTGACGTTCGCTCCCGAAGCGGAGAGGAAGCCGAGCGGACACCAGTTCCAGACGAAGAAGCGCGCGAAGAAGCACTCGGGCTTCGAGAAGCGGTCGCGCGCCCAACCCCAGAGGCGCGCCCCCGAGACCTCGCAGCGCCGGCAGGCGAACCCCTCGATCGGCCGCTTCGGATGCTCGCGCGCCGGCCGCGCGACGGACTCTTCGATCCCGAGCCAGTCGCGCACCAGGGCGACCTCGCCGAACGGAACGCCGGTCTGGATCATCCCGAACGGCCCCGGATTCATTCCGACCAGAACGACCTCTCTTTTTCCCGAGCCCCAGCGCTCGAGATAGCGCTCGTGCGGCGCGCGCGCGTAGACGAGCGGGTTGTAGACGTGTGCCGCGGGCAGACCGAAGTCGAGCTGATCGCAGTCGCGTGCGAGCTGGCGCGAGATGTCGACGAGGGAGCGCACGCTTCGCTTGCTCGAAGGCGGCGTCTAGGATGCAGCCCGAAGGACAGCGACCGTCGCCTTGAGGGAGTCGAGCAGACGAACGACGCGCGTGAGGTCTCCCCCCACCTCCGGGCCGATCTCGACCTGAGTGAGATCGCAGTCGTTGAGCCGCCGATGGCAGGAGCGGAGCGCCTCGGCGGCCTCCGCCGGTACCGCCCCGGCGCTGCTGGCCTCCTCGACGAGTGGCAAGAGCTCGGTCTGAACGGCGAAGAGGAAGGGGGACATCTCGGCCAGCAAAGCGGGGGGAAGGACGCGTAGCCTCGATTGCAGCTTGTGGACCATCTGAAACGCCTGCCAAGGACCGCCGTTCGTGGCGGTGAGCTGCGAGAGCGTCGTCTCCAGGCGGTCGGCGTAGGCTCGACTCACCTTCGGATCGAGACGGACCGCTTTCGCCGCGCGGGACTTGGCGGGCGCTGGTGGCTCGGGCGGAGGAGCGGGCAGGGCGTCGATGCGCCGCAGCGGCATCAATTGCGAGGGATGGGCGATCGACGAACGCTTCTTGACGGCGCCGACCAGCAGCTTGAGGAAGATCTTCAGATCCTCCTCGAGGAGCAAGACGGCCAGGGTGTCCAGGCGCCCCGCTGTTCCCTCGCGCGGAGTTGGCGACGCGCCGCGATAACGGAGGTCGCGCAGCAGCTCGTCGCCAATCAGAGCGCGCAGCGCCTCGACGTCGAGCAGAGCAGCGACCTCGAGAAGAATCTGGTGGAGACGGCCGAAGACCTCTGCCGCCGCCTCCACCTGCGTGCTCGGCGCGATGTCGAGCGACAGGAGATGCTGGACCTCGAGCTCACGCAGGCGATTCCCGAGCAGGATCTCCCGGCTCTCGAGCTGGTGATAGTCCCCCGAGTAGAGGGCCCTCCGGTTGCCGATCGTCAGTAGGCGCAGCAGGTGAGCGCGCAGCGCGACAAGGTCCGCCAGGGCGTAGCGGTCGACGTACTGCTGGCGTCTCCAGCTGGCGAGGACGGTGCGCCAGGGGAAGTCTCCGATCGCCTCCTCGATCGAGCTCACCGTCGATTCGAGCGCCGAGAGCAATCGCCGGTTGCGCTCGCCCTCCTCGGCCTTTTCGGGAAAGAGGAGCGATTCGACCTCGACGCCCAACCAGCGCCCCTCCGAGACGAGCGCAGCGGTGGCGCCCATGACGGAGCTCGAGTACTTCCCCTTGAGGTCGGCAGCCAGCTCACAGTAGAACTCGGCGCGCGACGGCACCAGTGAGTCGCCCCGCGGCATCTGATCGAGCGCGCTGTGCAGTCGAACCATGTCGGGCGCTGTCATCTGGTGGAGCGCCATGAAAAAAAACTCCGCCTCCTGCGTCGCCTGGCGCTCCTCGTCTCGACCCGTTGGCTGGACCAGCAGCTCGAGCTCGATCGCCACCCGCTGCGGCGCCTGCTCTACAAGCTCCAGCAGGCGTTGGAGCTTGGCGCCGAGCACGCCGGTGTCGGCGGGCGGTGCGTAGAGGAGAGCCCACGGTGCGGCCTCCTCGAAATCGTCGAGCAGGCGACGCACGAGCCGGAAGAGAGCTCGCCCCAGCGGCGCCGTGACCGCGAGCAGCGCCTCGCGGTCGGCGGGCGGCTTGGCAGCTGCCTTGGCCACGTTCATCGTTCCGCTTCGCCGCTCTCGCCGCGACGGAAGACCAGGGCTCGCCGGTTGGCGATCCCCAGCCGCCAAAGCGGAAGGAAGGTCAGAAGATCCTTGAGCAGCCCGTCGAGAGCGATGAGCCGAGCCCGGACCCGCTCGGCAACGAGCCTCTGCCAGCGCGCACCGACCTCGTCGTCGGACGGGGGAGCGCGCCGAGCGACCTCCCAGAGCTCGAGGACGACGTGACAGTGGGTAGGGAGGTCGGACGCCCAGCCGTCGACCACCTCGAGCTCCGCGAAGCGGATGCCGCGCAGCGCCGAGGCCTCCTTGAGGCGCGGAGTCAGCTGGTCGACGAGGTCGTGCAGGAGCTCGGAAGGGGCTCGCAGCGCCTCCTCGTCCGGCGGTTCGTCGCGGCCTACGGAGCTCGAGAGCAGTGCGCTCAGGTCGCGCTGGCGTCGTCGTTCGTACGTCGCGAGCTCGCTCTCCAGCGAGTCGACTGTCGCCATCAGCCACTCCGCCTCCTCGACGTCCCGACGGAAACGGCGGGAGAGAAAATAACCGGAGTCGTGGAAGCTCCTCGGGTCGTTCGCCATCAGGTCGGCGAAGGCGTCTTGGAGGAAGTCGTGCAGCTGACCGAGAGCGATGCAGAGGAGCTTGCGGAACTCCTTCCGCCGCTCCTCCTCGATCTGCTCCGGCATCTGCCCGACATCGTCCACTACGGTCGAGGCGATCACCCTCGCCGCGAGCTCAGTGCGTTGACGAGCCTCTTCGAGTCGCGGGATGACGGAAGGGCCTTCGAGGAGCGGAATGACCTCGTCGACTAGCAGAAAGGAGACCTTGCGGACGGCGTCCCAGATCTCGGCCAACCGCTCGGGCGAGCAGCTCAAGATCGCCTGGTTGCTCTCGTACACCGATTCGATCAGGGCGGAGCAACCGAGCAGAGAGCGGATGCGCGGGTTCTGCCAACGGACCTTCTCCTCTGCCCACTGCCGTCGGGTCAGCCCTTCCGGGAGCTGGACGGATTCGAGCAGACGGTCTTCGCTGAGGTCGGATTCAGTCATCGCGGAGAATCGAAGGAGTGTACGGAAGCGCTGGGCCGAGCGGCAACTGCCGGGGGAGGCTCGACAGGAGTGTAGCGCGAAGGCTCGGGATCGCCGCGCTACGATGGGCTCGACGTGCGGACCACGAACGGCAGCGCCGCCGGCTACTCGGGCACACCGCTGGCCACGAAGCTCGGCGTCGTGGCGGGGACGACACTCATCGCGCTCAGGGCGCCGAAGGAGTATGCGCGTTGGCTCGCGCCGCTGCCGGCCGGAGCGCGGATCGCCACCCGGGCGACGAAGAGCCCTGGCGCGGTGCACCTGTTCGTCGAGCGCCGCGCCGCGCTGGCGCGCGAGCTTGTCGACTGGCGAGCGCGGCTCCATCCCTCTGGCTTCCTCTGGATCTCATGGCCGAAGCAGAGCTCGAAAGTGCCGACCGACATCAGCGAGGGAACCATCCGCGAGCTGGCGCTGCCGCTGGGCTTCGTCGACGTCAAGGTCTGCGCCGTCTCGGAGATCTGGTCGGGGCTCAAGCTGGTGGTGAGGAAGGAGCTCCGCGGGCGATGAATCGACGCGTCCTCTACGACTACCCGCGCCGCGCGCACCTCGACTTCTTTCGCCGCAATCCCAACCCGTTCTACTCGCTCACCTTCGAGCTCGACGCCACCCGGCTGCGCTCCCGCGCGAAGGAGCTCGGCGCCTCGACCTTCGCCGCCTTCATCTGGGCCTATCACCGGGCGCTCGAGCCGATCGACGCTTTTCGCACCCGCTGGATCGACGGCGAGGTGGTGCTCTACGAGCGGCTGCGGGTCGGCTGCACGGTGCCGGCGCCGAACCGCACCTTCACCTTCGCGACGATGGAGTGGGAAGCCGACGCGGAACGATTCCTCGCCGCCGCGGCGAACGCCTTTGCCGCCGCCACCGGGCACGTCGATCTTTCCGGCGGCGCCGCCCCCGACTTCGCCTACTACACGGCGCTGCCCAAGGTACCTTTCACTAGCTTCGCGCACGTGGCGCTCGCCGATCCGACCGCCGGGCAGCCGGAGGCGGCGTTCGGCAAGTTTCGCGTCGAAGGCGGCAAGACGATCGTGCCGGTCGGGATTCTGGTGAACCACCTCTACGTCGACGGCGCCGATCTGGGGGAGCTTTACGAAGCGGCGAGCGAGTCGTTCGCGCGCGCTTTTTGACCGCGACGGATAGGATCTCCCCGTGCCCCCGCGTGGGCGACGCCGCTTTCTCTCTCGACTCTGGCGCGATGTCCGCAGCTGGGGCGACCCGATGCAGCGCGAGCTCGGGGTGGCGGGCGAGCTCCTGGTCGCCAAGATTCGCCTCGCGCTGGTTGTCCTACTCCTCGTCATCCCGATTCAGAGCGTTGTCATCGATCGGGGCCAGAACGAGAACTGGATCGGCCTCCTCACCGGAATCGTGGCCGCCCTCTTTGCTGTCGTCTTCCTGCGCTTGGCGCAGCGACCGCGGCCACCCCGCCGGCTGCCGTTCGTCACCAGTCAGTTCGATGTCGCGATGATCTCGCTCGGCAGCGTCGGTTTCGCTGCTGCTGGAAGCCCGCTGACCGCGACCAACAGCCAGGTGCACTACTCGATCTACTTCGTTGCCCTGGCCGGAACTGCGTTGCGCTTCGACCCCTGGGTCTGCGCCGCGGCGGGCGCCGCGGCGACACTCCAGCACGGCGCGATCATTGCCTGGGTCGCCTCGAGCTGGCCGATCGACGCGCTGATCTCGGAGGAGTACGGAAGATTCTCCTGGGACAATCAGGTCGGCCGGCTCGAGCTGCTGCTGGTGGTGACCCTGATTCAGATCGCCGCCGTCGTGCGCTCGCGCCGCTTCTGGCTGCGCTCGATGCGCGACCGGCTGACGAATCTCTACAATCGCGGGTTTTTCGAGGAGAGCTTGATCGCTCACCTCGGCGCTCGATCCGCGACTTCGGAGCTCCTGATTGTCGCGCTGGCCGACCTGGATCGCTTCAAGAGCATCAACGATGCGCTCGGTCATCCCGCCGGCGATCAGGCGCTGCGCCGCGTCGCCGAGACGATGCGCAAGCAGTTTCGCGAGACGGACCTCGTGGCACGCTACGGCGGGGAGGAGTTCGGCGTGCTGCTCGACGGCGCGAGCCTCGCGGCGGCGGCGGAGCGCCTCGAGGCGTTTCGCGCCGCGCTGGCGGCCGATCCCCGCGAGCCGCGGCTGACGATCTCGATTGGCGTCGCCAGCTTTCCGGCAGACGGCGCGACGGCACCTCAGCTCCTAGCCGCGGCCGACCGCCGGCTCTACGCCGCCAAGCACGCCGGCCGCGATCGGCTGGTGAGCGTGGACTCCTAGCGCGGCGCGACTAGGGCGGCAGCCGCGCGAGGACGGCGGCGACGTCGGCCCAGAGGCGGGCGAGGTCGAGCTCGAGGCCGGGTGCGCTGGGGGAGCGCCAGACGCCGCGCTCGGGCAGGCCCACCTCGTAGCGACCGGCCGGACCGAGCACCAGGAAGTCGATCGTTTCGGCGCGCGGGTCGACGAGCCAATACTCGGGCACGCCGGCCTCGGCGCAAAGCTTGAGCTTCCAGAGCCGGTCGCGCCGGCCGGACGAGGGCGAGACGATCTCGACGGCCAGAGTCGGTGCCCCTTCGAGTCGCCGCCGAACGTCGGCGAGCCGCTCTGGCGCGAGAAGCACCAGGTCGGGCTGCACGACCGAGTGGTCGAAGAGCGCGACGTCGAACGGTGCGAAGACTGCGACCCAACGGTGGACGTCGGCGTAGTTCTCGAGGATCCGCCTCAACCGTTGTAGAACGGTCTGGTGCCGGAAGCTCGGCGCCGGCGTCACGACCAGTTCCCCGTAGAGCAGCTCGCAGCGCGGCTCGTCCGGGAGCGCCAGGTAGTCGGCGTCGCAGAACGGCCCGAGCGTCTCGGGAAGAACGAGCGGCAGCTCGTCGAGAAGGATGGGGAGCACGGATCGATTGTACACAGCGCTCACCGGAAAGGCCCGGCATCGGAATTGCCTGCCTCTTGGACCATTCGACAGCGCGCGCCCGGGTGCGTCGCCGTCCAAGAGAGGATTGACATGAAGCTCCGCTTCGCTTTCGCGTTCGCCGCCGCCCAGCTCATGCTTGCCGCGCTGCCCGCCGCCGCGCAGCCGTACTATTCCTCACGCGCCGACGGCGGCTACCGCTTCGAGCTCACGCCGACCGTGAGCTACCGGTTCGGCGGCAACCTCTCGGGCCAGGACAGTCCGCTCTTCGACACCGACCTCCAGGTCGAGGACAGCTCCGCCATTGGGGTGACCCTCGACCTGCCGCTCTCCTCCGATCTCCAGCTCGAGCTGCTGGCGAACCGGCAGTCGAGCGAGCTGGTCTTCGACGAAGGACTGTTCGGCGGCTCGGCCGGCGTGGCCGACATCGACGTCTCCTACTACCACGTCGGCCTCCTCTGGCAGGGGCGCCATCCGCGCGTCGCGCCGTTCTTCGTGGCCAGCGCGGGGGTGGCCACCCTCGACCCCGACATCCCCGGCTCTTCGTCGGAGACCCGCTTCTCGGCGTCGCTCGGCGGCGGCGTGAAGGTGTTCTTCTCGGACTCCATCGGCCTGCGCTTCGAAGGGCGCGGCTTCTTCAGCGACTACGACGCCGGCGGCGGCCGCAGCGGCCGCTGCGACCGGTACGACCGCTACTACGACTCCTGCTACGACGAGTCGTTCTCGCAGGGGCAGGCTTCAGTCGGGCTGATCGTGGCCTGGTAGGGCGCGGGTCCAGCGCGACCCCGCAGCGCCGCGAGAGTAAGATCCGCGGCATGGCGGTTCGCGAGGCTCTCCCCGAATCGAAGCGGGCGCCGCAGGGCGTGGCGCGAGTGAAGGCCGAGCGCCCGGCGCTCGAGTTCGGCACCGGCGTCTTCGAGTACTCGCCAGCTCCCGAGTCGCCCGATCATGTGCGCCTGGCGAAGCGCTACGATCTCTTCATCAACGGCAAGTTCGTGGCGCCGAAATCGAAGCGCTACTTCGACACGATCAGCCCGTCGACCGAGGAGAAGCTTGCGGAGGTCGCGGAAGCGGGCGAGGCCGACGTGGACGCCGCGGTCGGCGCCGCGGAGACGGCGTATCGCAAGAGTTGGTCGAAGCTGCGCCCCGCCGAGCGCGGCAAGTACATCTATCGCATCGCGCGGCTGATCCAGGAGAAGGCGCGCGAGCTGGCGATCGTCGAGTCGATGGACGGCGGCAAGCCGATCAAGGAGTCGCGCGACGTCGACATCCCGCTCGCCGCGGCGCACTTCTTCTACCACGCCGGTTGGGCCGACAAGCTCGACTACGCCTTCCACGGTCGCCGCGCGCGCCCGCTGGGCGTCTGCGGCCAGATCATCCCGTGGAACTTCCCGCTGCTGATGGCGGCGTGGAAGATCGCTCCGGCGCTGGCCTGCGGCAACACGGTGGTCTTGAAGCCGGCGGAGACGACGCCGCTTACCGCGATGAAGCTCGCCGAGATCGTGCAGGAGGCCGACCTGCCGCCGGGGGTGGTGAACATCGTGCCGGGCGCTGGGGAGACCGGCGCGCACCTGGTGAACCATCCGCGCGTACGGAAGATCGCCTTCACCGGCTCGACCGAGGTCGGCAAGCTGATCCAGCGGGTGACGGCGGGCACGGGCAAGCGCCTTACGTTGGAGCTGGGCGGCAAGGCGGCGAACATCGTCTTCGCCGACGCGGCGCTCGACCAGGCGATCGAGGGGATCGTGAACGGCATCTATTTCAACCAGGGCCACGTCTGCTGCGCCGGCTCGCGCCTGTTGGTCGAGGAGTCGGTCGCCGACGAGCTGCTCGCCAAGCTCGACTGGCGGATCCGCCAGCTGCGAGTCGGCGATCCGCTCGACAAGAACACCGACGTCGGGGCGATCAACTCGAAAGCCCAGTTGGACAAGATCCGCGAGCTCACCCAGTGCGGCGTCGACGAAGGAGCCGAGCTCCACCAGCCGCCGTGCGAGCTCCCTGCGAAGGGCTACTTCTTTCCGCCCACCTACTTCTCGAACGTGGCGCAGTCGCACCGCATCGCGCGCGAGGAGATCTTCGGGCCGGTCTTGGCGGTGATGACCTTCCGCACCGCTGACGAGGCGATCGAGAAGGCGAACAACCTCGCCTACGGCCTCTCGGCCGGCGTCTGGACCGACAAGGGCGCGAAGATCTTCGCGATGACCAAGCGCCTCCGCGCCGGGGTGGTGTGGGCGAACACCTTCAACAAGTTCGACCCGACGAGCCCGTTCGGTGGGTACAAGGAGAGCGGGTTCGGGCGCGAGGGTGGCGTGGCGGGGTTGGAGGCGTACGTTGAGCTCGGCTGACCGGCCGAGGGGTTATCATTGGAGTGTCATGCGTCCAGACGCGCCCGACGCCATCTCGTCCGACCTTGTTCGCACGATCCGAGCTGCGGCCGCGCGGCACGGGATGGAGGCACCGCGCCTGTTCGGATCACGGGTCACGGGATCGGGCTCTGCCGCGAGCGACGTCGATCTGCTGATCCGTATCGGAGCTGGACGCGGATTCGCGGACTTCCTGGCCTTCTGCGAAGAGCTGGAGAGCGGTCTCGGCTTGAAGGTGGACGTGATCCCGGAGGATGGCTTGAGCCCGTTCCTGCGCGACCGCGTGCTCGCCGAGGCGATCGCGATTTGAAGGACGACCGTCTCTATCTCGAGCACATCGTCGAAGCCGCCAAGCGGATTCGCCAATACACCAGCGAGGGAAAGGCGAAGTTCCTCGCCGA
>CAZPYU010000154.1:0-7100 GCA_964590905.1 uncultured Thermoanaerobaculia bacterium | reverse complement strand
CGCTGCGGCAGGCCGTTGCCCTGCAGGAACACGTGCTGCGCCTGTGCTAGGCCGCCCTCGGCGCTGTGATACACGTCGCCGTAGGCTGCCGAATACGGCGTGCCGTCGGGCGCGAAGGCGAGGCGGGCGGGAACGAGGGGGGCGCTCACCCCGTTATTGTCAGGCTAGACTGTCGCCTGACCCAGTCCGGAGAGCCGCACGTGTCCGCCGATTTTCAGAAACTACCCAATCCCGCCGCCGCCACCGCGCAGGGCAATCTCTCCGGTACCGTCGAGAACGGTGTCGCAGTGTTTCGCGCCGTGCCCTACGCGGCGCCCCCGGTGGGTGAGTTGCGCTTCAAGCCGCCCGCACCGCCCGCCGCATGGCGCGGCGAGCGTGATGCCAGCGCGCACGGACCGATCGCGCCGCAGCCGCCCTCGCGCCTGCGCGCGGCGATGGGCGATTTCTCCTGCCCGCAGTCGGAAGACTGCCTGACGCTCACCATCTGGACGCCGGCAGCGGATCGCGCCCGGCGCCCGGTGCTGGTGTGGTTCCACGGCGGCGCCTTCATGAGCGGCGCCGGTTCGCTGCCGTGGTACTCGGGCGCGAACATGGCGCGGCGCGGCGACATGGTGGTGGTGGGGGTGAATTATCGGCTGGGCGCGCTGGGCTTCATGCACGTGCCGGGCGTAAGTGCCCCCAACCTCGGGCTACTGGATCAATTTGCCGCTTTGAGGTGGGTGAGAGAGCAAATCGGCGCGTTCGGCGGCGACTCGGCCAATATCACTGTCGCCGGCCAGTCGGCGGGCGGGTTCTCCGTGCTCGCCATGCTTGCGGCACCCGAAACGCGCGCACGATTCCGCCGCGCCATATCGCAAAGCGCGCCGTTCGGACGCATGCTGCGCTCGCCCGAGGCGGCCAGCGAGAACGCACGCAAATTGCAGGATCTGCTTGCGATCCGCGGCGCAAATGAGTGGCTTTCCGTACCTGCCGCAGATATCGTCGCGGCACAGGTGAAACTGACCGTGGCCTCCGCAGCGTTCGCTAACGCCGTGCCGCCCTTCACGCCTGTAGCCGACCGGGTGCTGTTCGGTGAGGACCTGCTGCCCGCCGCTCTCGCCGGCGCCGCCGAGCGCGACCTGCTGGTCGGTCACACCCGCGACGAGATGGCGGCGTTCTTCGCCATCGACGAGCGTGTCAGGAACGCTGCGCCGGACGCCGTCGAGGGCCGCTTTCGCGACTACTTCGGCGCCGCCGCCGGCGCGGCGATGGCCGAATACGCCGCGCGCAGCCGCGGTCCGGCGCCGGCGCAGGTGCTGGGTGAACTGACCGGCGACGCGATTTTCGCCGGCGGATCCTTTGCATTCGCGGAGCGCGTCGCCGCGCTCGGACGCCCGGCGCACGTCTACCGCTTCGACTGGGCGGCGCCGCGCAACGCATTCGGCGCCTGCCATTGCATCGAAATCCCTTTCATGTTCAACAATCTCGAGGCCTGGCAGGCACCGATGCTCGAAGGCGGTGATACCGCCGCGATGCATGCGCTCGCTGGACAAATGCAGGATGCGTGGATCGCGTTTGCGAGGACCGGGGATCCGGCGCACCCCGGCATGCCCGCCTGGCCGCGCTACGCCGCCGACCGTCAGGTAATGCTGTTCGATTCGCCCAGCCACGTTGCTGCCGACCCTGCCGGCCGCGTGCGCTGGCGCCACTGGCCTTGAGCGCCGCGATCGCGTTCGAGAGGGTCGGTCTGGCCCTGGGCGGCGAGCGCATTTACGACCAGGTCGACTTCGCCGTCGAAGCGGGCGAATTCGTCTGCCTGCTCGGGCCTTCGGGTTGCGGCAAGTCCACCGCGCTACGCATCATCGGCGACCTGCTCGGACCCGATAGCGGGCGCGTGCTGGTAGGCGGCCGCGCGCCGGCCGAGGGATGGAGCGAGATTGCGTTCGTGTTCCAGTCGCCGCGCCTCGCACCATGGCGTACCGCGCTGGCCAATGTGCTGCTCGGTGTCGAGTTGCGTTTCGGCGCGGCGGAGGCGAAGCGCCGATCGGCCAAGGCGGGCGATTTGCTGGCCATGATGGGCTTGAGCAACGCAGCGGCCAAGTTTCCTTCGATGCTCTCGGGCGGTGAACGACAGCGCGTCGCCATCGCGCGGGCGCTGGCGGTCGACCCTTCGATCATCCTGATGGATGAACCCTTCTCGGCGCTCGATCCCAATACGCGCGCCCGCCTGCGTGCCGAGATCGAGCGCATCTGGCAGGAAACCGGAAAGACCATCCTGTTCGTCACCCACGACATCGACGAGGCCCTGATCCTCGCCGACCGCATCGTGCTGTTGTCTAACAAGCCGACGCGGGTGCTCGAAGACATTCGCGTCGCGGCGCCCCGGCCGCGCGACCTCAAGGCCAATCCCGGCCTGAACGCGCTGAAGGATCGCTTGCATAACCTGTACCGCTCCCACGAACCCGCCACCACGGAGGACCACCCCGAATGAAACGCCGCCAGTTCCTCAAGCTTGCCGCCGCGCCGGCACTTCTCTGCGCGCCCTACGTGCGCGCGCAAGGCAAGCAGAAAATCACCTATGCGCACCTGCTCGACCCCTGCTACGACGCGGTGGCCTGGGCGATCAAGAACGGCCGCGTCAAATCCGACCTCATCGACATCGAAGCCACCGGCGTCACCATTCCCACGTTGCTGCAGGCCACCTCGACCAAGCAGTTCGACGTGGTGATGACGGCGGTGATCGGCGTGCCCGCCGCCGCTGCCCGCGGTCTGGAGCTGCGCATACTTTCGGCCGCGCTGTACTCCTCGCAGGCGGGCGAGGGCGGCGGCGTGTGGGTCAAGAAAGGCAGCCCCATCAAGTCCGCCACCGACTTGAAGGGCAAAACTCTGGCTTCGTACGGACTGCGCTCCACTGGCTACATGTTCGTGCGCGAAGCGATGACGAAAGAGTTCGGTCTCAATATGGCGCTCGAAGGCGGCGATATCCGCCAGGTGGAGGTGCAGGCGCCCAACCTGCCGGCGGCGCTCGCCACCGGCCAGGTGGATGCCGCCGCGCTGATCCACAGCCAAGCCTGGCGTGCCATAGAGAGCGGCGAGTTCGTCAACATCTGCGAGACCGGCACCATCCTCAACAAAATCTATGGCCGCCTGGTCAGCGCAGTCAATGTTTCGTATCCGGATAAATTAGCGGCCCGCCCCGAGGCGTTCAAGGAATTCAACCGCATGTTCAAGGCCTCGGTCGACTACGCCATGGCCAACCGCGACGAGGTGTTCGGCGCGCTGGCCAAACAGGCCAACATCGACCGCAGGTTTTTCGACTGGTGGTTCGACAAGACTTCGAGCGTGCCGGCCGTGTTCGGCGATGTCCACGCCAAGGCGGTAACCACCGCCTGGAATATCGGCAAGGGCTTGGGCATGATCCAGGCCGTTCCCAGCGTCGGCGCGCTTACCTGGGATCAAGTACTCAAGGCGTGATCGGCGTCACCACCAGCGCCGCGCCGGTCCGCACCAAGGCGCTGGTGGCCCTCGTGTTCGTCGCCACCCTCGGCATCGCCTGGGGCGCGGCAGCCGGCCGGGTGCCGCCCTATATCCTGCCCTCGCCCGCTGATGTGGCCCGCGCTGCGCTGAACTTCTTTGGTTCGCCGCGGCAACTCGCACACCTCGGGGCGACCCTCACCCACATCGGCGCGTCGATCACCATCGCCTTCGCCGCGGGCGCGCTGCTCGCGCTGGTTGCGCACTACGCCGCCTGGTCGGCGCCCGCAATCCACCGGCGTTTGAGCCCATTCCTCAACGCCTTCTCGGGGATCGGCTGGACGCTGCTGGCGGTGATCTGGTTCGGCGTGTCGAGCACGACCGTGATCTTTTCCATCACCGTGGTATTGCTGCCGTTCGCGCTGGTCAACCTGCGCGAAGGACTGGAAGCGCTGGACCGCGAACTCCTCGAGATGGGCCGGAGTTTCGGACGCGGTGGAGGCAGCAGTTTTGCCCTGATCGTGGTGCCAGCGCTGCTGCCGTTCGGCGCCGCGACGCTGCGCATCATGTTCGGGGTGGCGTGGAAGGTGGCCTTGACGGCGGAACTCTTCGGTGGCAGCCGCGGCCTGGGCTACATGATCAATATCGCGCGTCAGGACTACGACACCGCGACCATCTTCACGGTGATCCTGTTCATCATCGCCGCCGTGTACCTGGCCGACCGCCTCGTGTTCGAGCCGCTGGAGCGGCACACTTCGCGGCAATTCGGTCGCGCCAACGCGCTATGAACCCGGTGAAAAGGCCCGGCGCGGAGTGGCTGGCGGACGGCTTGATGCTCGCGGCGATTGCCGCCTGGGCGCTAAGCGCGCGCTCCCTGCCGGAATTCGTCCTGCCCGGTCCCGCGGCGGTGGCCGAGCGCCTGTTGGCGCTTTTTACCAACGCCGAGTTTTTGGTCCACACCCTGGCCTCGACGGTACGCGTGCTCGTGTCGGTGCTGCTTGCGCTGGCCATCGGCAGTGGTCTCGCGCTGCTGCAACGAGCGGTGCCGGCGCTCGACTGGGTGATCCGCGGCGGCGTGCAGCCCTTCCTGAATTCGTTTCCGTCGATCGGCTGGGCGATCCTCGCGGCGATCTGGTTCTCACCCGGCCACCATTCGATCATCTTCGTACAGGTGGCGATCCTGATCCCGTTTTGCCTGATCAATGTCGGTGAGGGATTGCGCCAGATCGACCGGGAGGCGCTGGAAATGGCGCATTCGTTCACGCGCCGCGGTTCCCGCATCGCCTGGCTGGTGGGATTCCCGCTGCTCATGCCCTACGTGCTGGGGGCGTTGCGCATCTCCTATGGCGTGGCGTGGAAGATTTCCCTGGTGGCCGAACTGCTGGGCTCGACCTCAGGCCTGGGGTTTCTCATGCTGCGCGCCCAGGGTTCGGCCGACATGACCACCGTCATCGCGGCCTGCTTCGCCATCGTCGCGCTGTTCGTCGCTGGTGAACGCCTGTTGCTCGATCCCCTGGCGCGGCGCTTCGCCTTGCGCTGACGCCGGTCAACGGTACTAAACTGTCCTGTGTCCCATCCCTGAGAGCCTCTGGTGACCGCCGAATTCCAGAAACCGCTCAATCTGCACGGCATCCTCAAGGCGATCCATTTCGGCGCCTGGATCGAGGAGCGCAAAGACCGGCTGCAGCCCCCGGTGTGCATCCAGCAGCTCTGGCAGGACACCGACTTCATCGTCTCGGTGGTCGGGGGGCCGAACCAGCGCCACGATTACCATGACGATCCGCTGGAAGAGCTGTTCTATCAGTTCAAGGGCAGCGCTTACCTCTCGATCATGACGCCGCAAGGCCCGCGGCGCGTCGATCTCGAAGAGGGCGCGATCTTTCTCCTGCCGCCGCACGTGCGCCATTCGCCGCAGCGGCCCGAAGCGGGGAGCCTGTGCCTGCTGGTGGAGCGCACGCGGCCCAAAAACCTGCTCGACGGCTTCGAGTGGTTCTGCGCCAACTGCCACCAGCTGCTGCACCGGGTCGAGGTGCATGTCGCCGATCTCGGGACGGCGCTGCCGCAAGCCTTCGATGCCTTCCACGCCGACACGGCGCGCCGCACTTGCAAGCGCTGCGGTACGCTGCACCCGGGCAAATGACGCAAAGCAAAGCGAAAACAACCGCGCGCGAGCGCTTGCGCGGCATCTGGGCGGCGACGCTGACGCCGTTTCGCGCCGATCTCTCGCTGAACGAGGAGGGCTGGCGCCGCAATCTGCGCCACTGGTACGGGCCGCTCGGCATCAAGGGCCTTTTCGTCAACGGCAAACAGGGCGAATTTGGCTCGATGACGGTGGCCGAGCGAAAGCGCACCGCGCAGATCGCGGTTGAGGAGGCAGCGCCGTTCGGCGCCGGGGTGATGGTGTCCTGCTCCGATCAGAGCGTGGACACCGTCGTGGAACTCGCGCAACACGCGCAGGCGATCGGTGCCGGCCACATCGTCGTGCACACGCCGCTCCTGTACTTCGGCGCGCACAGCGACGACACGCTCTATGAGTATTACCGCCACATCGCGGCGCAGGTGGACATCGGCGTGGTGCTGTGGAACCAGCCGCCCGACTGCGGCTACCTGCTCAGGCCAGAGTTGTGCCTGCGCCTCGCGGATATTCCGAACGTGGTCGCGATCAAGTACAGCGTGCCGCGCGAGACCTACGCCGCCCTGACGCGCATGGCGGGCGAGCGCCTCATCGTCAGCACCTCGAACGAGGAGGAGTGGCTCGACAACATCCTCGAGCTCGGCTGGCAGGTGTATCTGTGCTCGACGCCGCCCTACCTGCTGCAGACGCCGGCGGATCGACGCATGCACGAGTACACCGAACTTGCTTTGCGCGGCGAAGCGGCGAAAGCGCGCGCGGTGCACGCGAGCCTCGATCCGGTGCGGCGCGCCCTGAAATCGACCCGGCCGCCCGGCAAGGCCGCGGCGCACCAGAAATACTGGCAGGAGCTGCTCGGGCAGGCCGGCGGCAGCGTGCGCCGGCCGCTGCTTGGCCTGACGGAGGCGGAGAAGGCCGTGACGCACGCGGCCTTCGCTGCAACAATAGGGGCAGGAAACAGGATCGAGGAAACGCTATGAACAAGCCCGCCGAACTGAAGTTCGCCACCGTCCCGGTCTGGATCAACGGCAAGGCCGTGGTGCCGCAGGGACGCATGGGAGATGTATTCAATCCCGCCACCGGCCAGGTGACGAAACGCGTGCCGTATTGCGATGCCTCGATCATCGATGCCGCGGTCAAGGCCGCCGCAACCGCGCTGCCCGAGTGGCGCGACGCATCGATCTTGCGGCGTGCCCGTGTGATGCAGAGATTTTTGATTTTATTACAACAAAATCAAAAACAGCTGGCGGGCCTGATCACCGAAGAGCACGGCAAGACGCTGCCCGACGCCATGGGTTCGGTGCAGCGCGGCACGGAGGTGGTCGAGTTCGCCTGCGGCATTCCGCAGCTTCTCAAGGGCGAATACTCCGAGAATGTCGGCACCGCGGTGGACACGCACACCCTGCGCCAGCCCGTGGGCGTGTGCGCCGGCATCACGCCGTTCAATTTCCCGGCGATGGTGCCGCTGTGGATGTTCCCGATGGCGATCGCCTGCGGCAACACCTTCGTCCTCAAG
>CAZPYU010000153.1:0-20816 GCA_964590905.1 uncultured Thermoanaerobaculia bacterium | reverse complement strand
GGATCTTCGCCGCCGTGCCGCGGCAGCGGATGCGACGGAACTCCTCCTCGATGGCTATCGGCAGCGAACCCGGGGCGATCAGGTCGAGGAAGAGCCGCTTGGGGTCGCAAGTGGCGACGACGGTTGTGGCATCGAGCTCCTCGCCCGACTCGAGCGTCACGCCGACGACGCCTTCGCTTCCGACGCGCAGGCGATCGACCGCGGCGTCGACGCGGATCTCGGCGCCGGCGGCACGTGCCGCCGCGGCGAGCGCGGCGATCAGGGCGGGCGGACCGCCCACCACTCGCCGGCCCGGGGCACACTCGTGGAGTAGGAGGTTGGTCGTCGTCCCCGACGACCAGGGGCCGGCGAAGGTGCCGAACACGGCCGGCGCGGCGAGACCCTCGACCAGGAGCGGCGTCTCGAACTGCTCGTTGAGAAAGTCGGCGACGCACATCGGCGCCACCCGCGCCAGCTCCAGCGTCTCGCGCCGCCCGAGTCTGAGCAGGCCGAGGCCGCGCCGGGCGATCTGCCAGAAGTCGCCGAGCGAGGCCGGCGAGAGTGGCGGCGGCGGGGCGCTCATCAGCCCGCGGACGAACGGAGCCAGCCGCTCGAAGCGGCGCCGATAGCGCGCATACGAAGTCGCGTCGTGCGCTGAGCGGGAGCCGAGCTCGGAGGCGGTCCGCTCCGCGTCCGGGTGGAGAACGATTCCCGGACCGCCGGCCTCGGCGAGCAGTAGCGGCGGAGCGTCGCCGAACGCCAGGCCGTGGCGTTCGAGCCCGAGTCGCGCCGCGACCTCCGGGCGCACCCAACCTTCGTCGTGCAGGATCCCCGGCGCGACGTAGCCGGGGTGAAACTCCTCCGCTGCGCAGAGGCCGCCGATCTTGGCGCGCGCTTCGAGCACCGCCACCTTGCGGCCAGCGGCGGCAAGGGCCGCGGCGGCGGCGAGGCCGTTCTGTCCGGCACCTATGACGATTACGCTGTCGCGCATTGTCCGCACTGACCTCATCGTCGCTCGCTCAGACCGCCCGTGAGCGGAGCATCGTCCGCGCGCAGAGGGCGCCCGGGGCGCCCATGATCCCGCCGCCCGGGTGGGTCCCGGAGGCGCACATCCAGAGGCTGTCGATCGGCGTGCGGTAGCGGCTCCAGCCTGCCACCGGGCGCAAAAAGGCGAGCTGTTCGAGCGACAGCTCGCCGTGGAAGATGTTCCCTTCGGTCAGGCCGTAGGTCTGCTCGAGATCCCAGGGCGTCAACACCTGACGATGGAGGATCCGGCTCGGCAGGTTCGGCATGAACTCGGCGAGCGTGTCGATCACCGCGTCGCCGAACGCTTCGCGCTGGTTCGGCCAGTCGGCGGGCCCCTCCTTCAACTTGTACGGCGCGTACTGCACGAAGATCGACATCACGTGCTTGCCCGGCGGCGCGACGGTCGGATCGGTCAGCGACGGGATGACGATGTCCATGAACGGCCGCTTCGAGAAGGCGCCGTACTTGGCGTCGTCGTAGGCGCGCTCGAGATAGTCGATCGACGGCGCGATGGTGATATCGCCGCGCAGGTGCGGCCCCTCGCCGGGCAGACAGGCGAATTCCGGCAATGCGTCGAGCGCCAGATTGACCTTGCCCGACGAGCCGCGCATCTTGAAGCGCTGCACCTGGCGGGCGAACTCGGGGTCGAGGTGCTCGCTGCCGACCAGCTTCAGGAAGGTGTGGTGCGGGTCAGCGCCGGAGACGACGACGTTGGCCGCGATCTCGTCGCCGTTTTCGAGCACGACGCCGCGTGCGCGGCCGCCGCGGATCGCGATACGCGCGACTGGCGACTCGAGGCGGATCTCGACCCCCGCCTCGCGCGCGGCGGCGGCGATCGCTTGCGCGATCGAGCCGGTGCCGCCTTTGGGGAGGCCCCAAGCTCGGTAGGAGCCGTCGATTTCGCCCATGTAGTGGTGGAGCAGCACGTAGGCCGTGCCGGGCGAGCGCACGCCGAGGAAGGTACCGATGATGCCGGAGACCGACATCGGCGCGATCAGCTGCTCGCTCTCGAACCACTCCGAGAGGAAGTCGACGGCGCTCATCGTCATCATCTTCAGATTACCGACCAGCCACTCCTCCCCTTGCCCGCGCACGTGCTTGGCGAACTTCACCAGCCGCGCCAGCTCGAACGGATTGCGCGAGATCGGGTCGGGCGCCGGCCCGTCGATCATCGGCTTCACCAAGCGACCGAGCTCGGCCATCTTCTGTCCGAACTGCTTGTAGACCTCGGCGTCGTGGGGCGAGTAGGCGGCGATGGCGCGCCGGGTGCGTTCGGGGTCGCTGTCGCGCATCAGATAGCGCCCGTCGGGGAACGGCGTGAAGGTGGAGTCGAGCGGCAGCACCTCGTAGCCGTGGCGCGGCAGATCGAGGTCGCGGATGATCCACGGCCGCAACAGGCTCACGACGTACGAGCAGCAAGAGAAGTGGAAGCCGGGGTAGATCTCCTCGGTGGTCGTCGCGCCACCCACTTGATGGCGCCGTTCGAGCACCACGACCTTGCGCCCCGCCTTCGCCAAGTAGGCGGCGCAAACCAGGCCGTTGTGGCCGGCGCCGACGACGACGACGTCCGCTCGCTGAGCGCTCACGGCTTGCGCTTCCTCTCGGGATCGAAGAACGGTGTCGCGACGACAGTCGCCGGCACCTGGCGGCGCTCGAACTCCACCGTGTGCTCGAGCTCGAGGAGCGTCCCCTTCGCCGCGTGCGCGGCGTGGACCGAGGCCAGGGCGATGTACTTCTTCAAGATCGGCGACCAGGTGTGGCTGGTCGCCTTGCCGACCTGACGCCCTTCGCGGAAGACCGGCAGGCCGTCGCGGCGCGCCTGGGCCGGCAAGGAGGGTGGCAGGCCGAAGCTCTCGTAGAGCGCTTCGAGCGCCTCCCAGCTCACTTCGAGGCCGACCAGCTGCCAGGCCGAGCCGTTCCGCTTCTCGGCGGCGAGCGCTTCGCGGCCGACGAAGCCGCCGCGGTCGAGATCGACAGTCCAGCCGAGACCGATCTCGTACGGCGTCGATTTGCGCGCTTCGAGCACGACCTTTGAGGCGGAGTAGTAGTCGATGCCGAGCAGGATGAAGCCGGCCTCGATGCGCGTGATGTCGAGCGCGTCGAGCCCGGCGGGCTCGATGCCGTGCGGGCGACCGGCGGACACCAGGGCATCCCAGAGCCGCAGGGCGTGGGCGCGCTCGACCCAGACCTCGTAGCCGAGGTCGCCGGTGTAGCCGGTGCGGCTGATCCAGACGTCGAGGCCGTCGAGGCGAGCCCGCACGACGGCGAAGAACTTGAGCGCGTCAAGGTCGGCGTCGGAGGCGGCGCGCAGGATCTCGCGCGAGCGCGGGCCCTGCAACGCCAGCACCGCCAGGCGCGCGCTCGAATCCTCGATGGTGACGCGGTAGCCGCGCCCGACGGTGCGTAGCCAGTGGTAGGTCGGATCGGCGGCGGTGACGCGGAAGTAGTCGTCCGCCAGCCGCGAGACGGTGCCGTCGTCGATCACCTTGCCGGCGTCGTCGCACCAGCAGCTGTAGCCGACGCGGCCGACCTTGAGCTTCTCGACGTTCCTCACCATCATGCGCGACAAGAGCGCCGCCGCGTCCGGCCCGTAGACCTCGTACTTGAAGAGCGGCGAGACGTCGAGCAGCCCGGCCGATTCGCGGAAGGCGAAATACTCGCGGTCGTGGGTGGTGTCGTAGCTACAGACCGCGCAGTAGCCGGCCCAGTCCTTCCAGCGGTAGCTGGTGCAGAGAGCGCTGGTGCGCTCGTGGAACGGCGACGGGATCGGCATCGGTCAGGGCGCTGGTATCGCTTCGGGTGCCGCGGAGCGTAGCATCGATCGGCGCTCGATCGAGACGAAAGAGGGCTCTCCGGCGCCTGGAGAGGAGTGTTCTCGCTCTGTTCGAGGAGTGGTTGACGGCCTTCAATTACCCGGGTAATGTAACAACATCATGGCGCTCGCCCACTCGAAGCTCACCGCGCAGGGACAGATCTCGGTTCCAGTCGAGGTGCGACGTAGGCTGGGAGTCGGTCCTGGTTCGGTGGTGGAGTGGGCGCAGGAGGGCGAGAAGATCGTCGTCCGCCGCCGAGGGCATCACAGCTCGGAGGCTATTCATCGCCGGGTCTTCCCCGAGCCTCCCCCGCGACGCTCTCTGAGCGAGCTGGAGGAGGGCGTCACGCGGTACGTGCGAAGTCGGCATGCGCGCGGTTGACACGAATGTGCTGGTTCGCCTGTTGACCCGGGACGATCCCGAACAGGTTGCCGCCGCCGAGGCGTTCGTCGCGCCGGGAGCCTGGGTCTCCCAGATCGTGCTGGTCGAGGCGATCTGGGTCTTGAGCGCGGTCTACGGAGTCGAGTCGAACGGAGTCGCGAAGGCGGTCGAGATGCTGCTCGACCACGACCGGTTGACGATTCAGGACGGCGCGGTGGTCGCGGCGGCGCTGGCGCGCTACCGGACACGACGCGCGGTGAGCTTCTCCGACTGCCTGGTGCTCGAGTTGGCGCGCTCTGCCGGCCACCTTCCGCTCGGAACCTTCGATCGCGCCTTGGGCAAGCTCGAGGGCGCACAGCGGCTCCAGTAGCAACCTAGTTGCTAGAATCTCGCACCGCCATGAAAGAGCGCTCCGCCCGTGGGCAGCAGACGCTGACCTCCGACTACTTCACCTCCGAGGCGATCTTCCGCGAAGAGCGGGAGAGGATCTTCCGCCGCCGCTGGCTGTACGCCGGCCATGCCTCGCAGCTCGCTAAGCCGGGCGATTACTTCCTCTTCGAGCTCGACCGCGAGAGCGTCATTGTCCTCGCCGACACCAAGGGCGAGCCGCGCGCCTTTCACAACGTCTGTCGGCATCGCGGCACGCGCCTGTGCGAAGGGCCGCACGGCTCGGTCGGCCACGCCATCCAGTGCCCGTACCACGCCTGGACCTATGGGCTCGACGGGGCGCTGCGCGCGGCGCCCAACATGAACGACGTGCAGGGCTTCCAACGCACTGACTATCCGCTCGTGGCGGCGCCGCTCGCCGTGCACGAGGGCCTGCTCTTCGTTCATCTCGGCGACGACCCGCAGCCCCTGGCGACCGAACTCTCCGCCCTGGGCGGCAGGTTCGACCGCTGGAAGATCGGCGAGCTGCGTTCGGTGCACCAGACGGTCTACGAGGTCGACGCCAACTGGAAGCTCTTCTTCCACAACTACAGCGAGTGCTACCACTGCCCCAACGTGCATCCGCACTTGAACAAGCTGACGCCGTACAAGAACACCGAGAACGACCTCGACGAGGGGCCGGTGCTCGGCGGCCCGATGTGGATGACCAACCCCGACGGCAGCATGACGATGGGCGGCGAGCGCTGCGCGCCGCTGCTGCCGGGCCTGGCGGAGCGCGATCGCGGTCACGTCGCCTATTACACGATCTTCGCTTCGATGTTTCTCTCGCTCCACCCCGACTACGTACTCGTGCACCGGAGTGTCGCGCTCTCGCCGACGCGCACGCGGATCTTCTGCGACTGGTATTTCCACCCCGAGGCGATCACCGCCCCCGGTTTCGATCCGCAGCCGGCGATCGCCTTCTGGGACTTGACCAACCGGCAAGACTGGGAGCTGTGCGCCAACGCGCAGCGCGGGATCTCCTCGCGCGCCTACGTCCCCGGCCCTTATGCCGACATCGAGAGCCAACTTGCCGCCTTCGATCGCCAGTATCTGGAGGCGATGGGGCACCAGCAGCAGCCGCCGCTCGCGGTCGTGCGCTGAGCCACCAGCGAGAGATCTCGTTGCCCGGCTTCTCGTGCACGATGTCCATCGAGATGCTTCGCTTCGCTCAGCATGACAATGCCGAGCTGCTGTCATCCTGAGCGAAGCGAAGGATCTCCAAGTTCGCGCGGCGAGTGAAGCTGGATGGGAAGGTGACTCGAGTAGGCGTCGAAATCCGAGTCGGTAGTGAGAATCGGCAGGCTCCGTCGAGCGGCAACTGCGCAGATCAGCAGGTCGACCGTCGAGCCCTCCACCCCTCGGCTCCGGCAGCGGTTGTAGAAGATCGCCGCCTCCTCGTGGTCGGCGGTCTCGAGGGTCAAGTCGGGGAAGGCTCGTAGGCGCATGCGCAGCCGATCGAACTGATCTCGGTCGCGGATGCCCGAGAGCAGCTCCTGGCGGATGAGCCCGAGCACGACGACTCGACCTTCGCGCGTGAGCTCGACGAGCTCTAGGAGCTGTGGGCTCCGCACCGGCCGCCTCCGCCGCAGCGCCAGCGACCAGACCGAGGTATCGACGAGGACGTTCACCTTCGCCGGAGCTTCTTGTAGTCGTAAGCGGGATCGAAGTCGATCTTGCCGAGGAGGGTCAGGACCTCGGCCTGTTCGCGCCGCCGAACGTACTCCTCCAGAGCCTCAGTGACCGTTGCCTTCTTGGTGCGGTGGCCGCCGATGCGGAGCGCCCTCTCGAGCAGCCGATCGTCGAGTGCCAAGTTGGTCGCCATGTGTGGAGTATCACACAAGACAGTCCAACGCCCCGAGGGCGGCTGCGAGCGCTCGCAGTACGCCTGCGGCGCGACTCAGACGACGCGCGGCGCGTTCTGAGGATTCATCCGCAGCAAAGCGCGGAGCAGCGCCCGGTCGGCGGCGGCGTCGGGGTTTGGGGCGAGATACGAGTCCCCGAGGATCTCTCGCCAGCGCTGCAGCTCGCGCAGGCGGCCGGGGCTCCTCTCGCCCGCGATGGTCAGATCGGCGAGCTCGAAGACGCGCTCGAACGAGTTGCGCCGCCGCTTGCGATCATCCAGCGTGGTGAGCTTCGTCGCCCGCTGTAGCTCCTCGGCGATGAGTCGGATCTGGCGGCCGAACGAGAACTGGCGCCAGCGCTCGGGTGTAAGGCTCGACTCTGGCACTCGAACGGATACTGGTGCGGGATCCACATCGGAAGTCTATCCCCTTCGCGTGCCACAATCGGCGGGTGACTGACCGACGGCCGCTTTCCGAGTTCATTCCGGCTGGTCCGGTTGGTGCGGACGAGCTCCTGACCCGCTTTCTCGACTGGTGCTCTCAGGCCGGCTTCGAGCTCTACCCGGCGCAGGAGGAGGCGCTCCTCGAGCTCTGGGCCGGCAAGCACGTCGTCCTTTCGACGCCGACCGGCTCGGGGAAGTCGCTGGTCGCGCTCGGCCTTCACTTCAAGGCGCTCTGCGAGGGCAAGGTCTCGTTCTACACCAGCCCGATCAAGGCGCTCGCCTCCGAGAAGTTCTTCGCGCTTTGCGACGAGCTCGGCGCCGAGCGAGTCGGGATGCTGACCGGCGACGCCTCGATCAACCCCGAGGCGCGGGTGCTCTGCTGCACCGCCGAGGTCTTGGCCAACATGGCGCTCCGGAACGGGCGGCTCCTCGACGTGCCGGAAGTGGTGATGGACGAGTTCCACTTCTACTCCGACGCCGAGCGCGGCTGGGCGTGGCAGGTGCCGCTGATCACCCTGCCGTCGACCCGCTTCCTCCTCATGTCCGCGACGCTCGGCGACATGAGCGGCATCGCGCAGCGGCTCGAGCAGGCGAGCGGCCGCGCCCTTGTGCACGTCACGTCGGTAGAGCGGCCGGTGCCGCTGGACTTCGAATGGCGCGAAACGCCGCTGCACGAGACGATCGACGGGCTGCTGCGGCGGAAGCTGTCGCCGATCTACGTCGTTTCGTTCACCCAGCGTGACTGCGCCGAGCTGGCGCAAGCCCTCACCTCGGCGCCGCTCACGACTCGGGAGGAGCGCGAGACGATCCGCGCGGCGATCGGCGACTTTCGCTTCGACACCCCATACGGCAAGGAGATCCGGCGCTACGTCTCTTGCGGCGTCGGCCTCCACCACGCGGGGCTACTGCCGAAGTATCGCCTGCTCGTCGAGCAGCTCTCGCAGCAAGGGCTGCTGCGGGTGATCTGCGGCACCGACACGCTCGGCGTCGGGGTCAACATTCCGATCCGCACCGTGCTCTTCAGCAAACTGGCCAAGTTCGACGGCCAGAAAGTGAATCTCCTCTCGGTGCGCGACTTTCGGCAGATCGCCGGGCGCGCGGGGCGCAAGGGGTTCGACGATCGTGGGCTAGTGGTCGCGCAGGCGCCGGAGCACGTCATCGAGAAGCGTTTGGCCGAGAGGAAGGGGAAGAAGAGTCGGGCCGCCTTCCGGCCGAAGCCGGGCGAAGTGATCTGGAGCGAGGAGACCTTCCGGCGCCTGATCGACCGCCCGCCGGAGACCTTGCGCTCGCGCTTCCGGATCAGTCACGGCATGGTGCTGCAGCTTCTGCAGCGCGACGCCGAGCTGGACGATCCGGCGCTGCGCAACTTCGCTTCGTTGCGCGAGCTGATCGCCTCCTGCCACGACGACGACGAAGCGAAGCGACGACACCTCGCGCGCGCTGCGATCCTCGTCCGCTCGCTCGGCCGGGCCGGCATTCTCGAATCGAAACGCGACACGCTGCGCGACTACCGCTGGGTAGTGGTGGCCGAGAACCTCCAGTTCGACTTCTCGCTCCACCACGTGCTCTCGCTCTTCCTGGTCGACACGATTCCGCTGCTCGATCCGGCGTCGCCGAGCTACGTCGGCGACCTCCTTTCGGTCGTCGAGGCGGTGCTCGAGAACCCGGAGGCGATCCTGAGGAAGCAGGTCGATCGCGAGAAGGGGCGCCTCGTCGCCGAGCTCAAGGCCGACCGCATCGGCTACGAAGAGCGGATGGCCCGGCTCGAAGAGGTGAGCCACCCCAAGCCGCTGGCGGAGTGGTTGGCGGTGCAGTTCGACATCTTCGCGCGGCTCCACCCGTGGGTCGGCCGCGAGGACATCGCCCCGAAGTCGATCGGCCGCGAGATGGTCGAGGGCTTCGCTTCGTTCAACGACTACGTGCGGCTCTATCAGCTGCAGCGCAGCGAGGGCGTTCTGCTGCGCTACCTCTCGCAGCTCTACCGCACCCTCGAGCAGAACGTTCCGGACGCGGCCAAGACCGAAACGGTCGACGACGCCGTAGCCCTCCTACGCACCACGATCGAGCTCACCGACTCGAGTCTGCTCGAGGAGTGGGAGAGCCTGCTTCATCCCGAGCTGTTGGCAAAGAAGAAGGAGGAGCGCGAGCGAGTTGTCGAGGCGCTCTGGGTGCGGCAGTTGATCGAGAGCCCACGCGCGCTAGCCGAACGGCTGCGCGCCGAGGTTCACCTGCTGGTGCACGCGCTGGCCAAGAAAGAGTGGGAGGAGGCGGCCGAGCGCGTCGCCAGCGCTGCCGACGAACCTTGGGACGCGGCGCGCTTCGAACGGGCGCTGGCGCCGTTCTTCGCCGAGCACGCGGCGCTCCTCGACACGCCGGAAGCGCGCCGTCACCAGTGGACGCAGATCGAGCCCACCGGCGATCGGCAGTGGAAGGTCGTCCAGACGCTCCTCGATCCCGAGGGCGATCACGACTGGGGACTCGCGGCGCGAGTCGATCTGCGCGGCGCCACCGCGGTCGACCAGCCGCTGCTCAGGATCGAATGGATCGGGAGATGAGGCTCGAAGGGCGGGCGGTTCTTGCCGGCCGCGCCCGCGCGTAGAGCTCGTCGACGAGCTGACGCCAGTCGAGCGCGCGCACCTCCGGGGCTACGACTCCGGTTTTCGTCCCACCCCCTGGCGTCTCGTGGACGAGCAGCAGCTCGAGAGGGCGACGGCTGGCGGCGCGGAGCGCTCGAGCGAGCCGCTGCAGCGGGAGCGCTTGAGCCGGCTTGATCGAGCGCGACGACTTGCACTCGACGAGCGTCAAGCCACCGCCTCGACCAGGAAAGAGGAAATCGACTTCGAGCCCCTTGTCGTCTCGGTACCAGTAGAGCTCACGTTGCCTGCCGGCGTTGACCTGCGCTTTGACGATCTCGGCGGCCACCAGTCCCTCGAAGAGAGCGCCCAGGAACGGCGAGCGGGCGAGCTCCCGCGGCGAGCGGATGCCGAGCAGATGGCACGCCAGCCCAGGGTCAGCGACATAGAGCTTGGGGGACTTGCGCAGGCGCTTGCCGAGATTCTCGTAGTAGGGCTGCACGAGGAAGATCTGAGCGGTGGTCTCGAGGACGTCGAGCCAGTTGGAGACGGTAGGCACGCTGACGCCGAGCGGAGCGGCGAGCTCCGAGCGATTCAGTACTTGGCCGTGCCGGCTGGCGACCAGGGCCAGAAACCGCCGGAACAGTGCGAGGTCGCGCACCGCGGTCACCTGACGCACGTCGCGCTCCAGGTAGGTTTGGAGGTAGGAAGAGAACCAGAGAGACGCTGAGCGCGGCCGAGTGAGGACTTCCGGAAATCCGCCGCGGAGAAGATCCACCTTCGTCGACTCGCGCGCCGAGAAGGGCAGGAGCTGGAGCACCGCGGCGCGCCCGGCCATCGACTCGGTCACCCCGGCCATGAGCGGCGCTTCCTGGGAGCCGGTGAGGAGCCATCGGCCCTTGCGGTGGGGAGCGGCGTCGATCCGCGCGCGCACGTGGGCGAAGATCTCGGGGACGTTCTGCACCTCGTCGAGAATCACGGGCAGCTCGAGCTCGTCGAGGAAGCCACGGGGATCGTTGCGGAAGCGATCGACGAGCTCGGGATCCTCGAGCAGCGCGTAGCTCGCCGCCGGAAAGAGGTGACGCAGCAGGCTCGTCTTCCCGGCGCGACGGGGACCGGTCAGGATCACCGCCGGGAAGGCGCGGGCCGCCCTCGACAGTTGCGCCTCGAGCTCGCGGCGGAGGTAGGACATCCAGCGCAATCCTAAAGTAGAACTTTAAGATTGCGCAACAGATACAATCTACCTTCGCGCCGCGTCGCGGCCTAGCCGAGGCGGGCGCCTCCCGACCCGTTCCTGCTGCGGGCCGCCTGACAACGGGCGGGCGTAACCCAAACGCGGCGAATCCGTATCTCTTGCGGTTGCAGATCTACTCGAGGAGCTGTCCGATGCGCCGATGCCTCACTCGCTCCGTTCTGGGTGCCGTGTTGCTTTCCGCCGTCGCCGGGCGCGCCGTGTTCGCTCAGGCCACCACCGCAAACGGAGCGGCGATCGCGGCCACGAGAGTCGCCGAGGCGATCGTCGTCGACGGCGACCTCGCCGATCCGGCCTGGCAGGCGGTGCCGGTCGTCACGGAGTGGTGGGAGACCAACCCGGGCGACAACCTGCCGGCCTCGGTCGCCTGCCGAGCCCGCATCGCCTACGACGGTGAATTCCTCTACGCCGCCTTCGAGTTCGACGACCCAGAGCCGCAGGCCGTGCGCGCGCCGCTCGGCGACCACGACCAGTTGGGCGGCCAGACCGACTACGGCGGGTTGATCCTCGACGCCCGGAACGACGGCAAATCGGCGCAGATGTTCCTGGCCAATGCGAGCGGCGTGCTCTACGACGCCCTCACCTCCGACGCCACCGGCGAGGACAGCTCACCCGACTTCTTCTGGGAGAGCGTCGGCCGGGTGACGGCGAGCGGCTGGCAGCTGGAGATGCGGGTGCCGTTCTCGTCGATCCGCTACACCGATCCGAACCCTGCGCAGTGGGGGATCCTGCTCTACCGGAACCGGCCGCGCGACTTCCGCTACCAGTACTTCAGCTCCAGGCTGCCGCGCGAACGTAACTGCTTCATCTGCAACGTGCGGCCGTTGATCGGTCTCGCCGACCTACCGACGGGGAGCCACTGGGTCGCGGCGCCCTACGCCACCGCCAACTACGGCGAGCGGCCGCAGGGGGAGCTTGGCAGCCGGCTGGCGGGAGACGGCGGCGAGCTCGACGGCGGCGTGGACGTCAAGTGGCTGCCCAACCCTGACACGGTGATCGACGCAACACTCCACCCCGACTTCTCGCAGATCGAATCCGACAGCGCGCAGATCACCGCCAACGAGCGCTTCGCCATCTTCCAGCCCGAGCGGCGGCCGTTCTTCCTCGAGTCCGTCGATCTCTTTTCGACGCCGTTCCAAGCGGTCTACACCCGCACCTTCACCGATGTGGCGTGGGGGGCGCGCGCCACCGGCGACGCCGAGAAGACCAAGTACACGCTGCTCGTCGGCGCGGACGACGGCGGCGGTCTGGTGATCGTGCCGGGGCCCAACTCGTCGGACTTCGCCGAGCAGGACTTCGACTCGACGGTGGTCCTGGGGCGGGTCCGCCGCGACTTCGGAACTTCGTTCGGGAGCTTCCTCTACTCCGGGCGCGAGATCGAGGACGGCGGCTCGAACCGGGTCTTCGGCCCCGACTTTCAGTGGCGCCCGAACGACAAGACGACGGTCACGGGCCAGTTTCTCTGGAGCACGACCGAAACCCCCGAACGTCCCGACCTCGCCACGGAGTGGGACGGCCGCGAGCAGGACGGGCACGCCGCCGACCTCTGGTGGAACTACGCCGACGGCAAGTGGGACGTCTTTGTCGAAGGGGCCGACGTCTCCGACGGCTTCCGCGCCTGGAACGGCTTCATCACGCAGGTCGGCTACAGCAACGGCTACGGCGAGCTCGGGCGCACCTGGCGGCCGGAGAGCGGCGCCGTGCGCCGGCTGCGCGCCTCGCTGATCGGATCGCGGCGCGAGGACCAGGAAGGAGGGCTTCTCGAGCGCCGCACGATCGCCGCCCTCGGCATCGACGCGCTCTGGAACTCGTTCCTGCGCGTCGAAGTCGCAGACGAGGAGTTCCTCGCCATCGACCACCTCTTCAACCGACGTCAGATCCGGCCGACCATCGAAGTGCGTCCGGGAAAGTTGCTGGCGAGAGTGTCGCTCGATGGTAGGTTCGGCGACGAGATCGACTTCGCCAACGACCGGCTGGGCGACGGTACGAGCATCAACCTCTCGGCCGAAATCACGCCTGGCAATCACCTCCGCCTGTCGCCGAGCTACAGTCGCCGCTGGCTCGACGTCGACGCCGCCAACGGGCTCTCGGGTCGCCTCTTCACGGCAGAGGTGGCGCGGCTGCGCGCCCTCTACACCTTCAACGCCAAGAGCTGGATTCGGCTGATCGGCCAGTGGATCGAAACCGAGCGTCGGCCCGAGCTCTGGACCTTCGACGTCGAGCGCCGCGAGGGCGACTTCGCCGGCTCGCTGGTCTTCGCCTACAAGCTCAACTGGCAGACAGTGCTCTTCCTCGGGCTCGCCGATACGCGCGCCCTCGACGCGGCCGAAGAGCTGCAGCCCTCCGATCGCGAGGCGTTCCTCAAGATCTCGTACGCCTTCCGGGGCTGACTACCCCTTGACGGCCAGGAAGGCAACGACGATCAGCGCCGCGACGAGTGCTAAGCCGATCTTGAGCCACGACCAGGGCGCCGTGCCGGCGGCCTTGCCGGTGGCGCCGTTGACTACGTAGGCGAAGCTCTTGTTTCCATATCGATAGGCAGAGATCCAGATCGGCAGCAACGCGCTCTTGGTGGCGAGCGCCGACCAGCTGGTCTCGACGCGGAGGTTACGGCAGAGATCGCCGGGCACCTCGGCGCGACAGGCAGCGAAGAGGGTCTCTTCCATACGCGACTTCGCATGAACAAAGGCGTCGGGGAGATCGAGCGCGTACTCCTCGGCTAGGAAGCCGGCGAGGTAGGAGGGGTCGTACAGTGCCAGCGCGTCGGTGGGGAACGGCTCGAGCTCGCGGGCGAGCCGTTCGTCGAGCCCGCGCGACGCGGCGACAGGGAGATCGTCGAAGACGTGCTCCAGCGTGCCGGCGACCGGACGCCAGTCGACACGCGCATTCTTGCCGCTGCCGCGCCGCGTGCCGGCTTCGGCCCGCCAGCGCGAAACTGTCGCGGCATCGAAGATCCAAAACGGCACGTAGACACCTTGCACGGCATCGAGGGTGGCGAGCGCCTTCAGATTGTTGGGACGAAACCAGAGCCCGCCGAGCCAGCCGCGGAATCGTTCGAGCGCTTGATTGCGCGCGATCGTGAACGGCAGCACGCCGGCCGGCCGCACGAGGTCGCGATTCGCCGGCGCTTCGACCACCGCCGGAATACCGCAGAAGGCGCAGGCCGCGGCGGCGACGCCCGGTTCGAGAGTCTGCACCGCGCCGCAGCTGGTGCAGCGGTAGCTCTTGCGCTCCATCCCCCAGCCGAGATCGCGGCGACGTGCGAGCTCCTCGGCGAGGGGGCGCTCGCGCACGATCGGGTCGTCGCTCGCCTCGACGGCGCGCTCGAAGCCGCAGTAGTCGCAACGCAGCCTGGCGACCCGCGGTTGCCAGACGATGTCGGCGCCGCACTGCGGGCAGGGGAACTTGCGGACGCGCGCGATTGCGGCCGGCTCAGTCAGCATCTGTGACGACACCGGGCCCGATCTCGTACATTCCTTCGTCTCCTCGCTCGCACGTGGGACCCTGCACCCTGTTCGCGCTCGCTGCGGGGACGAAGGAATGCACGAGCTCGGTCCCTCGGCAGCGATGGAAAAGCAGAGTCACCGCGTGGGCGGCGGTGGCGGGGGTGGCGGCAGCGAGTCGGCGACGAGCTCGGGGTAGCTCGATGCCGCGGCCCAGCCGGCGGCGCCGGGGCGCCAGGCGAGCGTGGTCGCAGCGACTTGGCCGGCGGCGAGCATGGCGCGCAGCTGCTCGTCGCCATAGGGGCCGTAGGTCTTCCCTTCGACTGTCAGCGACCAGCGCGGGGGAATCGGAGGAGAGGGGGCGGCTCCTCCGGGAGGCGGTGGCGGAGGGGACGCCGTGCCCGCGCCCGCCATCGCCTGAGACATGACTTGCCCCATCGCGACGCCGGCGCCGAGACCGACTCCGGCTCCGGCGAGCCCGCCCGGATTCTCCGCCGCCTTGCCGAGCGCCTCGGCGGCCTGGAGCTGGGTGTACTGCCCCATCTTGTCTCCGAGGACGCCCAGCTTCGAGCGCTGGTCGATCGCCTTCTCGACCTCCTCGGGGAGCGAAATATTCTCGACCACGAAGCGCGCCAGCTCGAGGCCGAAGTTGGCGAACTCGGGCCCCAGGATCTGCCGGGCGGCGGCGGAGAGCTCGTTGTAGTTCGAGGCCATGTCCAGAGCCGGGATCTTGGCTTCGGCGAGCGCATCGGAGAGGTGCGAGAGGACGATCGAGCGCAGCTGCCCGGTGATCTCGTCGGTCGAGGTCAACCCCTGGGTGCCGACCACGGTAGCGAAGAACTTCTCGGCGTCGCCGACCTTCATGGCGTAGGTGCCGAAGGCGCGCAGCCGGATCATCCCGAACTCGGCGTCGCGCATCATCACTGGATTCGACGTGCCCCACTTGAGATCGGTGAAGAGGCGCGTATTGAAGAAGTAGACCTCGGCCTTGAACGGGCTCTGGAAGCCGTACTTCCAGCCGCGCAGCGTGGTCAAGATCGGCACGTTCTGGGTCGAGAGGGTGTAGCTGCCGGGGCCGAAGAGGTCGGCGGCCTTCCCCTGATTGACGAAGAGCGCCACCTGGTTCTCGCGCACCACGAGCTGGGCGCCCATCTTGATCTCCTGGTTGTAGACCGGGAAGCGGTAGACCAAGGTGTCGGGCGTCTCATCGAGCCACTCCAGGATCTCGATGAACTGCGAGCCGAGCTGCTTGCGGATGTTGTCCATAAATCCCATGGCGGTCTCTCCCTCTTCGGAAGGGGGAGTTTATCCATAGACGCAGAGTGCGATCTCCCGACTTGGTGAGTGGATGAGTCGACAACGCCAGGGGTGTCATCCTGAACGAAGTGGAGGATCTGGGTTCGGGTGCACCGGAAGTTTCACGGCTCCTGGCGGCGGCGATGCTACTGCCCGTTGAGAAGAAGCGCGCCGGCTGCCAACCGCGTGACCGAAGGACGCCTCGCACGAGAGACTCGCCGAGAGTGCAGCTCGACGGCTTTTCTGCGATGCTGCGGCCGTGAGAGCAAAGCCCAGAGTTTCGAAGCGCAGGGCGGTGACGCCGCCGGTGGAGCTCTACGGGCCGAGCCGAGTGCGCGAGTTCGACGAAGGCGAAGCCGAGCTCGCGGCGTTCTGGCCCGACGAGGTCCAGAGGCGTTCGGATGCTTGGGACGCCGGCGAGACGAAGGGTATCCCCGGCGAGAAGGTCCTCCGCGAGCTGACATCGACCGAATGAGGCACACCCGGCTGACGAGACTGCTGTTGGGTTGACGACTTCCCGGTAACCGTGTAAGCATGTCGAAGCGGTGATCGTCTCCTTCGCTGACGCAGCAACGGAGGACCTGTTCCATGGACGGAAGACGGCCCGGACGCGGCGGTTTCCGACTGCGGTCTCGCGACTGGCGGTCCGCAAGCTCGACGCACTCAACGCGGCTACCGGACTTGTCGACCTGCGGTCGCCGCCGGGTAACCGACTCGAAGCACTCAGGGGAGATCTGCGAGGGTTCTCTAGCCTTCGAGTCAACGATCAGTGGCGGATCGTCTTCTGCTGGCAGGAGCGCGAGGCGAGCGACGTGCGATTGACCGACTACCCTTCGTGAAGGAGAGCTGCCCCATGTTGCCAGCGCATCGCATCCCCACGCATCCCGGCGAGATCCTGAGCGAGGAGTTCCTGAAGCCGCTCGGCATCACTCAGGTGGCGCTGGCCTCGCATCTCGGCATCCCTGTCCAGCGGGTCAACGAGATCGTGCGCGGCAAGCGCGGCATCACCCCGGATACCGCCTGGAAGCTGGCCCAGGCGTTCGAGACCACCCCGGGCTTCTGGATCCATCTGCAGGCGAACCACGACCTGGCGAAGAACCGCCCGGACGGCAAGCTGAAAAGCCTGCTCCGCAGAGCGAGCTGATCCAATCCCCCCCGTTCGCAGGCTGTGCCCCCAGTCCTATTGGGGGCGGATCGTCTCGGAGCTGCCTCCTTCTAGGAACGGGCGTGGCGACGATGCGCTGCACGGAAACGGATTCTCGAGGGTTCTCCGGACCGTGGCGGCACCTCCGACGATCCCGTCAGAGAGCTCGGTGTTTGTTGTTGTCGGTGTCGTGTCCTCCGCGTCGAATCGGTTGGATGAGTGGTTAGCGGTGAGCGGCCTGGGCGCGAGCGATCGCCCAGACGAAACCAGCGAGCTCGCGCGCGAGAGCGGTGACGACGACTTGGTGCGGCTTGGCTCGTGCGACGAGCTTGCGGTAGCGAGCCGAGAGCCGCAGCTGTGCTTTCCAGGCGATGGCGCGGATTTCAGCGGGCAACCCTGCACTGCGATCGAGCAGGCGCCGCCCGATGCGGGCCGGATGTCGATATGCCCAAGCCGCCTCGACGAGGACTCTACGAGCGTGCGCGTTGCCGCACTTGGTGATCGCCCCGAGCCGACGCCGGCTGCCGGCTGTGCCCCCAGTCGTATTGGGGGTTGATTGTTCGGAGGGGACGAGCCCGAGAAAGGCCATCAGCTGCCGCGGCGAATCGAACCGGGTGAGATCACCGAGCTCGGTGATCAGGATGATGGCCGCGATCCGATCGATGCCGCGGAGGGCCTGCAGCGCGGCGACGACAGGGGCGAAGCGCCAGCTCGCGGCCTGTTCGGCAAGCGAGCTTTCGACACGTTCGAGCCGGGCCGTCGCTTCGTCGACGACGGCGAGATACTCCTCGAGGGCGATCTTCTGCGCGGGATGATCGAGGGTGAGATCGCAGAGCCAGCGCCGGTGAGCGAGTGTCCAGGCGCACTTGCCGGCATAGCGCTTGCCGTGCCGAAGCAGGAGCGCCTGCACCTGCTGGCGCGCCTTCTGGCGACCGCGCCGGATGTCTTCTCGCCCGCGAGCGAGATCGCGGATCGCTTCGTCTTCGGGCTCGGGCACGTAGATGGCCGAGAGCTCGCCGGCGCGATAGAGCCGGGCGAGCGATTCGGAGTCGCGTCGATCGGTCTTGATGCGATCCCCCGCTCGACGGGGAATCTGCGACGGACTGACCACGGCGCAGGAGAGCCCTTGCTCGCGCAGGAAACGATAGATCTCGAACCCGCACGGGCCGGCCTCGTAGACGAAGAGCAGTTGGCGGCCCTTGCGCCGGAGTTGGCGGATCAGCTTCGCGACCGCTTCGAGGTCGCCGCCGATCGTGCCGAAGTGCCGCACCTCCCCGGCGGCGCCTTCCTCGGCGAGTGTGACGTCGATCGAATTCTTGTGGACATCGAGTCCTACCTAGGTGTTAGCCTTTTCCACGGTCTGCCTCCTTCAGCATGGCTCTGCGCCGGTTGACAACGACTCAGCGTAATCCACGAACCTTGAAGGGGCAGGCCACTGTCCATCTCATGAGAAGCCATACTGTCTAGGCTCGCGCCTAGCGCACAACGGATCGATGGAGGCTCGCATGCGTCTTACCTTTCGAGGCTGGGTCGCTGTCGTCGCCCTCGCGGTTCTCACCGTTCTCACTCGGGGCGCTGGCGGCGAGATGGTCGCGAGCGGCGAAGCTCCTTTGGTCGAGACGCAAAAGACCTCCACCTCGCAGAGCATCACTTCCCAGGTTTTCGAGCGCTTGCCGGGCGGGCGCAACTTTCGCGACGTCCTGCTGCTCGTGCCAGGCATGGTCGACGGAAAGCCGGTCGACGCGGTCTCGGTCGACCTCGAGCCGAAGGTCACCAAGGCCGCTGAGCCAGGCTTCTTGCAGCCACACTGGAAGTGGATTCAGACGCCCAAGGGGCTCAAGCTCGTTGGCCCGCCGGCTGGCGGCCCCGGGATGATCTCCGCCGGCTTCGGCGTGCCGCTGAAATTCCAACTGCCCAAGAACTTGAAGCTCACCCTCTACGGCGACCAGAAGGTGCTCGCCAGTCCGTACGTTCCGATCCTGCCGCTCAATCCGCCGCAGTTGATCGTCGATCCCTCTCGCGCCGTCCGCATCCCACAGTCGATGACGCCGGGGGGCAAGATCTGGTTCGCGCCGCTCGACAAGAAGTTCACTCCTGGCGGCGGCACTTGGAAGGTCGACGGTCTGACGCCGCAATGGAACGGCTCCTACGATCGGCCGATCTACAAGTTCGACCTGCCGAAGGACTTCAAGCTCTCGCCGCAGCAGTCGTTACGCATCAGCTACACCGATCCTTGGGGCGAGACGCTGGTCGACGGTCCGGTGAACGATGTGAAGGTCGAGCCCCAGGCGCCGCCGAGCGACCGGCCGCTCGTCTCGGGCTGGACGCCGATGGTGGAAAAAGGCCATCCGCTCACCCTCTGCGGCAACTTCACTCCGGAGAGCGCGGACGATCTGCGGGTCAACGATCAGTCGATCGAGCCGTTCGTCTTGGCGAGCTCAGAGCGAACGCTGGTCTTGTCGACGGACTTCTTTGAGCTCGGCGAGCTGGTCGTCAGCGCTCGGGAAGGCTCGGGGATCGCCATTGCCGACAGCGCACCCGCGGTGCTGATCGCCGTCTCTGGCGCGATGGACAGCGCCAAGCTGATGCGTGGCGAGTCGACCGCGATCGAGCTCATCGTCGACGGCAGCCTACGCCCCGTCGTGCTGAAGGTCGAGAACACGACGCCGGGTATCGTCTCGATCAAGGGGGGGAACGACCAGATCGTCATGACTTCGGGCGGTGGCACGAACAAGGCTACCCGCTGGGTGAATGCGCTGCGGCCCGGCAAATTCGACATCAACTTCCGGCTCGCATTGGGCTCCGGTCCGTGCACCAGCGACTCGAGCAGTACAGCCGACGACTGCTGTGCACATCAAGGTGGCCCGGTGACCTGCCCGCCCGGACTGCCGCCTGGCAGCTCGAGCGTCCAGTTCGTACCGGGCGGCACGCAATGGATGACACCCGCGGGCGCTTCTGTCTTCGTGCCCGCGACCACCTTTGTGTACTGCGCGCCGGCGCCGGCGACGCCCGTCGCCAAGGCGCCGCAATCTGAGCAGACTCCCGGCAAGAAGGCGCCTGGCGCCACGTTCCCCGAGACCGTCGCCAAGGTCGCAGATGGGGGAGGAGCGATCGACACGCCCCGAGAGACAGGCAACGCTTCGTCAGACGAGATCATCGTGCCGACGATTGATCTTGTCGAAGACTTGGGCGGCGCGCCTCCGGGAACGTCGCCACCCAAGACGCCCGTGTACTCCGAGCGAGAATATGGGCAGGATTGAGTGGATGCCGTCTCGGTTTCTGGTCGTTCTCGCGCTGCTGATCGGATGGACGACGAGTCCGGCCTGCGCCCACCGCGACGACTATCTCAACGAGACCTTCGTCTTCCAGACTCTCGAAGCGGGTGAGTTCGAGCCGGAGCTCTTCCTCGACTACTCACCAGGCTCCCACGGGAGGGAGCCGTTCACCTCCTACGCGGTGGCCTTCGAGTACGGTGTCACCGAGCACTGGATGCTGGACGCATTCGCCGGCTGGCTCGATCCCGCCGACGGCGGCCCTCGGTTCAGGCGTTTGCGGGCCGAGACTCGGGTCCGCTTCGGCGAGGAGGGCGAGCGCGCCGTGGACGTCGCGGCATCGTTCGAGGTCGAATACGAGCGCGCGGTGGACGGTTCCCGGGAGGCTCCGAGTGTAGAGGCTGACGTAGAGGAAGAGTACGCTCTAACGCCGAGACTGATTCTCTCGCGCGACCTGGGCGCCGAGCTCAACGTCACGCTGAACCTGGATCTGTCGCGGGAGCTCCACTCGCCAGGGTCGGACCGCTGGACGCCGGGCTACGCGCTGGCGGTTCGGTATCCGCGCGAGGCGCTGCTGCGATACGGCGTGGAGCTGCAACAGGAATTCGGCGACGAGACCGACTCTCTCCTCGTCCCGCAGCTCTGGATCAGCCTCCCCCGCGAAGCCACCATCAAGTTGGGCGGCGGCTACGATCTCGACGGGTCCGTACGCGGCCATTTCTGGCGCGCGGTGTTCGAGATCGAGTTCTGAGCGGACGAGCGCTCGCCGCGCCGCGCTCAGAAGCAGACGCGTGGGTTGCCGGCGGCGATCTCGGCCGCGTTGATCCGGTGCGCAGGAGGACCATGCCCGCCAGGGCGACGAACCGAGGCCGGCTTCGGCTCGCCGCGCCATGGGAGGATATTGTCTCGGGAGCGATCGTGTGC
>CAZPYU010000152.1:0-4077 GCA_964590905.1 uncultured Thermoanaerobaculia bacterium | reverse complement strand
TACGCCAGAAGCGTTCGAGCCGTGGCTGCACAAGCTGCGACCGGAGGACCGGCTGATCATTGCCACTGGAACGAGCGTTCAGCCCGCGATCGCAACCCTGGAGTGGTACTCGCCGCTCACGGGTCTCTACATCGGGCGCCTGCCCAGGTCGGGCGGAAAGGTAGTCGACCGAGCCGAAACGATGAGTGCCGATTCCGACTCCTTCGAGTCGCCGCCACCGCCGGACAACTGAAGCTCGTCGAGCTCCTTCACCGAGCAAGAACCTCCACGGGTCGGAGCGGAGTCGGGATATACTAATGTATATGGCGTCCGCCACCGCAAGGAGATCCACATGCCTCGAACAGCCCGAGTCTTCATGACCAACCGCAGCCAGGCCGTGCGATTGCCGAAGGAGTTCCAGTTCGCAACGGACGAAGTGTTCATCCGCAAGGAGGGCGAGGACGTGATCCTCTCGCCGCGTCCGAGAGACTGGGGCGCGTACCTCGACAACGGACCGTCGGCCTCGGGCGGGTTCATGGACAATATCGGGGATCTGCCCATGCAGGAGCGCGAGCCCTGATGGCCCGCTACATGCTGGACACGGACGTGTGCTCCTACATCATGAAGCGCTCGAGCCTACCGCTGTTGCGCCGGCTGCGGGCGGTCCCCGTGGCGGACGTATGCATGTCAGTCATCACCAAGTCAGAGCTGCTCTACGGCGTGGAACTGTCACCCCGCCACATGCAGGACGCCGCAGCGCTCGTGGCGCTCCTTCCGTACGTCGAGGTACTGGACTTCCCCAGTGATGCCGCCAGCCACTATGCCGAGATTCGGGCCGATCTGAAGAAACGTGGGTGTATCATCGGCGCCAACGATCTACTGATTGCCGCACATGCCCGCAGCCTCGGGCTCACGCTCGTCACTAACAACGCCGCCGAGTTCGCGCGCGTGAAGGGGCTGTCACTGGAGAACTGGACGGCCCGCGGTCGCCGCTCTCGTTCGACAGCCGACGAGTAGCCGTCGTCGCGCACGCTCTGACAATCCCGAGACCAAGGCAGGAACCTATTTGGCGGAGGGGGTGGGATTCGAACCCACGAGACCCTTTCGAGTCCACCGGTTTTCAAGACCGGCGCTATCGACCGCTCAGCCACCCCTCCGGGAGATCTTCGAGGCGGCTCGACGCTTCAGCCGTCGGCGCCAGTCGGCGGATCGGCCTCTTCCTCCTCGAGCGGAACCCACTCGAGTGGTTGCGGAGACGGCTCGCCTGCGGCCTGTTCTGAGGGCGGCGGGGCGCTCTCCTCGGCCGGCGGTGTCGAATAGCTCGACGGTGAGAGCTGCGGCTCCTCGGGCGCGGGCGAGTAGACGGGCGCCGGGATCGGCGCCGGTGTCGGGGTGACCACCGCCGGCTCGGGCGCCGCCACGAACGAGGGCGGGATTCCTTCCGGAGCGTAGGTGGGAGGCGGCAGGTTCTCGATCCAGTCGCCGCGCTCCTCGGGCCACTCCATCGGGCCGACCTCGGCCTCGCGCGCCGGCTCCGAAGAGTAGCCGACGAGCTGCGGCGTGATGACGAAGAGGAGCTCCTTCTCGCGGTGGTCGCGATTCGTCCAGCGGAAGAGCGGCACCCGCTGCAAGCCCGGCAGGCCACGCTGCTCGAGCGACTCCTCGAAGGAGAGCAAGCCGCCCAGCACCAGGCTCTGCCCGGCTGCGACCCGTGCGGTCGTCTGCACGGTCTGTACCTCGAAGCCGGGAACGCCACCGACCGAGAGGCCGGCGTTGGGACGGACGATCGACGGCGCCACTTCGAGCGTCACGACGCCGTCGCGATCGACTGTCGGCCGAATGTCGAGCCGGATGCCGAAGTTCTGGAAGGAGAAGCCCTGCTGCGAGGTAACCTGGTTGACCGAGGTGGTCGGAATCGGCACCTCGCCGCCCACGAAGACGGAGGCCTCTTCACCGGTGAGCGTCAGGATGTTCGGCTCGGCGACCGAGCGGGCGACGTTCTTGGTTTCGAGGAAGTCGATCGCCGCGACGATCGACTGCACCTGGTCGACGAAAGCCGCCGCGAGGTTGGCTCCGCCCCCGATCCCGCCGGCTACGCCCGAGACGCTCGGGCGGCCGCCGAGCTGACCGGGTAGCGAGCCCGACTGCGGCCCATTGTAGCTGCCGATCGAGACGTGCTCGTTGTCGAAGCGGAAGTTGACCCCCATCCGGCGCGCCTTGCCGCGATCGACCTCGAGGACGCGGATCGAGACCATCACCTGTTCGATCTGATCGACTTCGAGGAACGAGATCACCCGCCCCGATTCACTTGTAACGACCAGGCCGCGCGAGATCCGGGAGGCGACGCTTGCCGAGAGCGGCGCGCCGCCCCCACCAAAGTTGCCGAAACCGCCAGTACTGGCCCCCGTGAAGCCACCGCCGCGCTGGAACTGAATCCGGTCCTCTTCGGCGAACTTGAGCTTGAGGCCGGTGCCGCCGAGCTGCCGTTCGGCGAGCGCGACGGCGCGCTGCAGATCGGCGATCGAGCGCACGCTGCCTTCGAGGACGAACGAATCGCTCGCGGCGTCCGGCTCGGAGCCGACCTGGATGCGGCTGATCCGGATGCGCGAGTCGATTCCGTCGAGGAGCGCGCCGATCCGATCCTCGGCGGTCATGGTGATGCCGGGATAGCGCAGGAGGTTGAGCACCATGCCGATGCCGCCGGCGTTCTGCGAACCGCCGAGCAAGAGCTCCGCCTGCTCCTTGGCGATTCGCGCCGTGCGGGCGTCGGAGACGTCGCCGCGCAGGATGATCGAGCGCCCGTCGGGGCTCGGCTCGACCGAGATGCGCGGATCGATGTCGCGCAGCGACTGCGAAACGAAGTCGACGTTGGGGCCGACACGCAGCACATAGCGCACTCGCCGGTCGTCCTCGAGCCAGATGAAGAGCGTGGTGACGCCGGGGCGCAGGCCGTTCAAGAGCACTTCGCGTTCGGAGACCAGGTGGACGGCGGCGAGACCCTCGTCTGCCACCGCGATCCGCTTGACAGCCGAGGAGAAGGTGAGCACCTGGCCGCCGGCGACAGTCGCGCGGAGCGTGCCGCGATCCTCGACGACGCCCGCTGCGCCCACTGGAGCGGGCGCAGCGAAGAGCGCTGCGGCAAGGGTGAGACCGGCCGTGCAACGTCGGATCAGCTGCCTCATCGCATCACCACCAGCTCGCTCTTGTTGGAGCCCGCGATGAACTCCACCGGGTTATGTTCGGGGAGGACGATCAGCTCGCCCTTGGCCACTTCGGTCTTGCCGTGCAGAACGACCTGGATCGAGCCGCCGGAGCTCATCGCCTGAGCGAGCGGCAGTGCGTCCTCGGGATGGAGCGCCAGGAGCAGGCCGACCGACGGCGTCGCTCCCCGCTCGGTCAGCGACGGCGGAATCAGCGCCGAGCGCCCGGTGCGCGCCGGCGCGGGAGGCGCCGCCTTGGGGAGCATTCGGCCGACGAGGTAGGCATCGTGCGCCACGACGCGAGCCGGACTGCCCCGGCCAGAGGCGACGAGATCGATCCGATCGCCGGTTTTCATGTTCTGGTAGGGGAGGTTCGCCAGGTTGAAGCGGATGGTGGTCAAAACCCGCCCCTCGGGGATCATCTCGGCGACGGCGGCAGCCTTCTCTTCGCCCGCGAAGTCGCCGCCGGTAAACGCCTCACCCTCTTGCTTGGGTCGCGACAGCTCGCGGCCGGCGATGGCGCTGGCGTCGACCAGTGTCCCCTTGGGGAGAGCACTCTCGGCGAGCTTGACCCGCTTGAGGTTCTGCGGTCCCACGGTGGCGCCCGCCGGCAGGTCCGACGATGCGACCCAGACCTCCTGCTTGGGGGTCATCAGGCGCTGCACCTGACGGAAGCCGAGCACGCCGACCAAGAGCAGTGCCAGAGCGAGGAGTCCGATCTGGAGGAAGCGGCGTCGCTCGTTGCCGGGCTGGCCGCTCGAGCCTTCGAGGATTGTCAGAATCATGGCGCGTCTCGCGAGACGGTAGAGGCCTCGTCCGGCCGCGCCTGGCTACCGAGACCTCGAACCGCCCTCCCGTTTGGCTCCGAGCGCTCGGAGCGCGTTGTCAACCGACTCTC
>CAZPYU010000151.1:0-2892 GCA_964590905.1 uncultured Thermoanaerobaculia bacterium | reverse complement strand
GCACTGAGGTTCCCGTTGCGGCGGGTGGAGTTACGTCTCCGCCGCCTAATCTTCGCGATCTCCGCGGCCCGGTTCTGGACCAGCGTGACACCCTGCACCGCGCCCTGCTGAAGAGTGCGGGTCCATTGGACCCTCGCCGCTGTAGCACCGCAGTGAAGGAGACACGGTAACGCCGCAGTGAAAGTGACACCGGCTTACGACCCGGTCCGGGCCATCCTCCTGGGCTGGGTCTTGTAGGTTCGCTTCCATGGATGGTGGGTCTTGGGGCGGCGCCGCTCGGCGAGCTGCACCGGGTTGGGTGAAGGTGGAGGCGGTGAGGGCGGCGGCACGGGGTGGGATCGGCGCAGGTCTCGATTGCGGTGGGGTCGACGCTCGGGTGTGGCCGAGGCGCGGGGTACCAGGGTGAAGGTCCCGGACGGCGCCGGCTGGGTGCTGATGAGTTTGCCCTGGTAGAGCACGAGCAGGCGGCCATCGAGCAGCTCGCGCACTTCGACGCGGCAGTCGGCGTAGGAGCGGCGGTGCACCCCCGGGGGGATGTGGACCACGGCTCCCGGGATCGAGACGGTGTGGTCACGGCGCACGACGCGCGGGTAGCGGCAGGCGAAGACCGGTTCGAGTTGCCGCGGGGGCCGGCGCCAGGCGGGAGTGAGCTCGCGTGCGGGGCGGGCAAAGCCAGCGTTGAAGCGTGCGATGAAGCTCGGCAGGAACGCCTGGGCCCGGGCCACGCCGTCGACCCCGGCGAGGGCCAGTTCGGCGGTGAGCCGATCCTGGAGGGTGCGCCAGAGGCGCTCGATGCGGCCCTTGGCCTGGGGTGAGAGGGCGGCGATATAGCGAATGCCGAGCTCCTCGAGCATCTGGCCGAAGTGGGAGGGCCGCTGGCGGCCGGCCAGTTCTTCCTCGAGCGTCCAGTGGCGATCATTGCGCACCGCGATGGCCGTGCGGTCTCCGTAGAGGGTCCAGGGCACGCCGTGCTTCAGCACCACCTCGCGGAGGACCTCGGTGAAGCCGTGCAGGTCTTCCTCGGGGCGTAGGCGCAGGCTGAGAACCGCGCCGCTGGCGTCGTCCATCGCCCCCACCAGGGTGAACTCAGGCGGGTCGGGTCCCAGCCAGCGGAACGGACTGCCGTCGATCAACACCATGGCTCCGGCCTGCGCTTCGCGCTCGCGGCGGCGACGATACTGGCGTGGACGGCGCCGCTGCTTGGGTGGCCGCCCCAGCGCGAGCCGGATCCGCCGCACCGTGTCGGCGCTGACCGCCAGCCCTTGCTCGGCCATCAGGTCACGAATGTGGCAGTCGTTGAGCACCACCTCGGCCTCCAGGAGCTCCGTCACCCGGTGGCGCTCCCGCTCGCCCAGCCGGCGCGGCGAAGGCCGTCCGCGGTTGCCATGCAGGAGCTCCGTTGGCCCTCCCTGTCGATAGCGGCGCTTGTAACGCAGGAACTGCCGCCGGCTCAGCCCCGTCCGACGCACCCCTTCTTTGGTGCTGATCCGCCCGGCCACCGCCTCCCGCACCGCCGCCAGTCGCACTGCTTCGTGTACTCCCATGAGTAGTAGTCCCATGGGTGTCATGTTCACCGCGGCGTTAGGGGGTGTCACTTTCAATGCGGAACAGCAGTGCACTCGGGGCTGCGTTGACGCCCCGGGAGCCGGCGGCTATTCTCGCCCGTCCGGTTTGAAGCGGCATGACCGGGGCGTGGCGCAGCCCGGTAGCGCACCTGCTTTGGGAGCAGGATGTCGGAGGTTCAAATCCTCTCGCCCCGACTTGGTGGCCGCCGCGTCTGGATGTGCCGGAGGACCCCGCGCCTGTAGCTCAGACGGATAGAGCAACGGATTTCTAATCCGTGGGTCGGGGGTTCGATTCCCTCCAGGCGCGCCAGCCCTTGCGCGGTGGCAGAGAAGTCCCTGCGGGATCTCGTTTGGTGGTGGGTGTAGCTCAGTTGGCAGAGCACTGGACTGTGGCTCCAGGGGTCGCGGGTTCAAGCCCCGTCATCCACCCCATCTTCCCCGGCCCGGGGCGCGACCCCCCGGGATCGGGGGCTCGTGGAGCGGCTGGCCCCGGCGTCGGAGCGGCGCGGGTTCACCGTCGGTACACCTCGCGACGGTGCCCGATCGCCACCTAAATGACTTTCAGTGATTCGGCATCAGGCGACGAGACGCTCCTGAGGATCGATCGCACCCAGTCTGCCGATGAGGACCAGCTTGTACGGCATCCGTAGGCGATCGTGCCCGTACAACGCTTCAGCCACAGACACGCAGTTTTCATAGTCGCGGCTGACGACCTGCTTCTTGCTCTTCTTCGGCTGATATCTGTAGCCGTTTGCGACGGCGACACACAGAAAGTCGACGTCCGCCATCACCGCCGCGAGGACGAGATCCCCGTACTACCAGCACGCCTACCGCGGCAGCAGGCGCATCCTGCAGAAGTAACTACTTCTTCTTGCCCTTGACGGGTGTGGCAGCGGCAGTCTTCGCAGCCTCTTCGGCGGCGGCCTTGTCGGCGTCAGCCTGAGCCGCGGCAGCGGCCGCTATTGCTACCTGCTTGCCCTCGGCGACGGTCTTCAGCTGGGCGAGCCCCTTCTCGATGTCGGTGCCGAGCATGTTGTCCATGTCCATGAACATGCCGAAGGCTTTGCCCATGACATTGTGGTTCCCATCCATCGACCACGTCACGAACGAGCCGGTCGGCGTACCCGCGAGGGTGAGCGCACAGGTTGCCGTGGACTTCATTGGCTCCACAAACTCGAGCTTCATGCCCACCTTCTGGCCAGGGACGCTCTCTTCGATCGTCATCCTGCCCTTGCCGACTCCTTTGCCGCTCCACGCATACGACTGACCGACGCCCGCCGCGGGGCCTTCGAAGGTCTTCTGCATGTTGGGATCGAGCTTCTCCCAC
>CAZPYU010000150.1:0-10540 GCA_964590905.1 uncultured Thermoanaerobaculia bacterium | reverse complement strand
CCGCCGTCGGGGTTGACTACGCCACGATCGAATGGCAGCTCGCGCAGGCAGGCCAGCACCTGCGAGGCGAAAGCTTCGTTGAGCTCGACGGCGTCGATGCGATCGAAGTCGAGGTGATGGCGCGCCAGCAGGGCGCGTGTGGCCGGTACCGGACCGATCCCCATGATCCGGGGGTCGACGCCGACCACCTCCCAATCGAGCAGCCAACCCGCCGGCTCGAGACCGTGCCGCGCGACCGCCGCTTCGGAGGCCACCACGATGGCCGCGGCGCCGTCGGTGATCCCCGAGGCGTTTGCCGCGGTGACGCTGCCGCCCTCACGAAAGACCGGCGACATCTTGGCCAAGGCGTCGAGCGTGACGCCGTCGCGCGGGTGCTCGTCGGCGTCGACCCGTGTTTCGCCCCGCTTACCGGCGACCACGACCGGCACGATCTCGGCCGCGAACCGGCCGCTCTTGCGCGCCGACTCGCAGCGCCGCTGCGATTCGCCGGCGAAAGCGTCGGCCTCGGCCCGGGTCACGCCCGCCTCGACGGCCAGCTCCTCGGCCGTCTCGCCCATGATCAGCCCGGAGAGCGGGTCGACGAAGCCGTCCTTGTACATCGCATCGACGATCTCGGCGTCGCCCATCCGGTACCCCCAGCGGGCCCGCGGCAGCAGATACGGAGTGTTCGACATGCTCTCGGTGCCGCCCGCCAGGACGACCTCGGCCTCGCCGAGGAGGATCGCTCGCGCTCCCGAGAGGATCGCCTGCAAGCCCGAGCCGCAGGCCTGATTGATCGTGTACGCCGGCCGTTCCACCGGTACGCCGGCGCGGAAGGCGATCTGGCGGGCGCTGTTGGGGCCGCCGCCCGCCTGGCGAGCGTGGCCGAAGATCACTTGGTCGACCGCTCCCGGCGAGAGCCGCGCTCGTTCGAGCGCAGCCGTTGCCGCCGCCGTGCCCAGGTCCGCCGCCGAGAGCGTCGCCAGCGCGCCGCCGAACTTGCCGATCGGCGTGCGCACCGGAGCGACGAGTGCCAGGCGGGGCCGGGCCACGAGTGGCCTCAGCGAGCGGAGAAGGCGGGCGGCCGCTTCTCCACGTAGGCCGCCAGCCCCTCCTTGGCGTCTTCGCTCTGGAAGAGCTGCTGCTGCAGCTCGCGTTCGAGAGTCAGGGCCGATTCAAACGGGATCTCGGCGCCCGACTGGACGGCGCGCTTGATCCGGCCGACGGCGCGCGCCGCCTTGGCCGGTGGGCAGAACTGGCGGGCGTACTCCTGGACTTGGGAGACGAAGCTGTCGCGCGAGTCGGCATCGAAGATCGCGTCGACGACCCCGAGCTCTTTGGCTTCGTCGACCCCGAAGAGGCGGCCGGTCACCATCAGCTCGATCGCTCGCGACTTGCCGACGATCCGCAACAGGCGCTGCGTGCCGCCGGTGCCGGGGAGGACGCCGAGTGAGACCTCGGGGAGACCGAACTTCGCCGCGCCGCGGCGCGCCAGGCGCAGGTCGGCCGCCATGGCGATCTCGAGCCCTCCCCCCACGGTATTGCCGTTCAGCGCCGCTAGAACTAGTTTGGGAGTCTGCTCGAGCCGCGACAGGGTCTCGTTGGCGTGCAGGCAGAAGTAGTACTTGAAGGTCGGATCCGAGGTCTTGAGCATGTTGATGTTGGCCCCGGCGCAGAACATCTTCTCTCCGGCGCCGGTCACCACGATGACGTGAACCGCGGGGTCGAAGCGCGCCTGTAGCACGCCGTCGTCGATCTGGCGCATCATTTCGTGGGTATAGGTGTTGGCCGGCGGGTCGTCGAGCGTCAGCCAAGCGACACCCTCTTTGACCTCGTAGTGGACCAGCGTGCGGGGGGCGTTCTCGGACATCCTGCTCTCCTCGTTGTCGAGTGGGTGGCCCCGAGGGGCCTCGGGCGCCGAACCGGCCACGGCGCGCCGCTTCGCGAACAATTCTTTCACGCCCGCAAGCCGGCTGTTCGATCCTGCCTTGACCCCTTCGGAACTCCACACCTACAATGACTTGCCGCCCCTGCTCGCACCCAAGCCGAGATGCTCACTGGATACAACACCGACGTAAAGCACGGCGAAGTCGTGCTCCACGTCCAGACCGAAGACAAGGGGCGCGACAATCCGTCGATCGAGAGCGTGATCTATCTACGCGGGCGGGTGCTCGCGGCCAAGCGCACCGCTTACGACGATCTCCTCCAGGATGGCAAGGGCGAGCGCGAAATCGCGGTGCTCATGGAGCATCAGCACCGCACCATCGTCGCGGCCATCAAGTCGGGGCGCTTCGACGCGCGCGTGGAGCAGGCCGCCGCAGGGCTGCGCATCACCGACGCTGCCGTCGCCGAGGAAGCTGCGACCGAGGCTACCGACCCGTTCGGGGTCGTGCAGGCACCCGGAGCCGCGGACCCCTTCCGTTCGGCAGCACTGGCCGACGAGCAGGGTCCGAGCCTCGATCAAGTGATCCTCGACTACCTCTCCTCGGAAGCCGAGCAGGAGCATCTGGTCCTGGTGCTCGACGGCCACGACGAGATCCGACCCGGCCGCACCAACGATCTCGTTCTCCGCGCCTATTCGTCGAAGAGCGGGCTGCCGGTCGCTCGCGTTCAGATCGCCGTCAAGATGCTCTCGACGAGCGCGGATCCACGCACGCTCCTCTCGGCGCAGACCGACGACGCCGGCGCGCTCGAGTTCCACCTCGACGTTCCGCTCATCGACCGCGGCTCCGCGGCACTGGTTATCTCGGGCACCTCGAAGTTGGGGCGCGCGGAGATCAAGCAGTTACTGTGAGACGGCTCGCTTGTCACTCGGCGCTTCCATTCGCTAGGATCCGTTGGAGTCGGGCCGCTAGCTCAACTGGTAGAGCAGCAGACTCTTAATCTGCGGGTTGTAGGTTCAAGTCCTACGCGGCTCACCAGCACCCTTCGCCGCACGATTCAGAAGGCTTCTCCGCGAGAGTGGCGGAATGGCAGACGCGCTAGACTTAGGATCTAGTCCCGAGGAATCGGGGTGGGGGTTCGAGTCCCCCCTTTCGCATTCAAGAACTCTTCTCGATCCACACCGCCGAAGGAGCCCTCCGTCGCATGAGCGTCGTCCTGTCGATCGAGGAGATCGGGCCGTGTAAAAAGCAGTTGAGGATCGAAGTCCCGGCGCCCGCCGTCGAAGCGGAGACCGATCGCGTTGTCGGCGAGTTCGCGCGCAAGGCCAAGATTCCCGGCTTCCGGAAGGGCAAGGTTCCGGTCGCCATCGTGCGCCGGCAGTTCGGCGAGGAGATTCGGCGCGAAATCGTCGAGCGGATCGTGCCGCGCTACTGGCGCCAGGCCGCCGCCGAGCACGAGCTGGCGCCGCTCGGTCCGCCCCGAGTCGAGAGCGTCGATCTCAAAGAGGGCGAAGCGATGACCTTTTCGGCGGTCGTCGAGGTGCGCCCGGAGTTCGAGCTGCGGAACTACACTGACTTCGCGCTGCCGAATCCAGACGTCGAGCCGACGGTAGGTGAGATCGAGCGGGCGATCGACGATCTGCGCCGGCGCCACGCCGAGTGGGTCGAAGTCGCGCGCACCGCTGTCACCGGCGACCGAGCCAAGATCGAGCTGTCAGAGACCGAGGCGGCGGTCGGCGCCGCGCCGCAGACGGCGGAGATCGAGCTCGGCTCGCCGCGCATCTGGGCTGAGCTGAACGCTGCGGTCACCGGGCTCGCTCCGGGCCAGAGCGCACCGTTCGTGCGGCACGAAGGCGAAGGCGAGAGTGCGCGCCAGCGGCGGTTCGAGGTGCGCTTGACCGAGCTTCGCGAGGCCCGCTTGCCGGCGGTCGACGACGCGTTCGCGAAGCATTTTGGCGCCTTCGCGAACGCAGCCGAGTTCGAGGCTGACGTTGCCGGTCGGATCCGGACCGCCAAAGGCGACTCTGCCAGCGTCGAGCGCGAACGGGCTCTCCTCGACCAGCTGACCGAACGGCATCCGATGCCGCTTCCGGACGGCGTGGTGCGCTCCGAAACCGAGGATCTCTTGCGCGAGTATGCGGAGGGACTTTCTAGGCGCGGCGTTGATCTCGAGAAGGCGCAAATCGACTGGCAGGCGATCGGAGAGGAGGCGCGACCGCACGCCGAGCGGCGCGTCAGGGCCAGGATTCTGCTCGACGCCATCGCCGAGCGCGAGCGGATCCTCGTCACCGAGCCCGAATTCGAGTCGGCGATCGCGGTGCTCGCGCGTCTCCAAGGTGTGGCGAGCGGAGCCCTGCGGCAACGTCTCGACGGGTCCGGAGAGCTAGCCGGCCTGCGCGCCCGGATGCGCCGCGAGAAGACGATGCGTCGGCTCCTGGGTGAGAGTCCACCGCCGCCGACCGTGGCCGCGGAGTAGGATCGCGGCGCAGCGCTCGCGCGCGGCCGGCCACCTGGCAAGGGAACGAGAGCGAGGTAAGCATGTTGATTCCGATGGTCGTCGAGCAGACTAACCGCGGCGAGCGGGCGTACGACATCTACTCGCGTCTGCTCAAGGACAACATCATCTTTCTCGGGCGTCCGGTCGACGACGACGTCGCCAGCCTGGTCATCGCCCAGATGCTCTTCCTCGAAGCCGAGAACCCCGAGCGCGATATCCACCTCTACATCAACTCGCCCGGCGGTTCGGTCACCGCTGGGCTCGCGATCTACGACACGATGCAATACATCAAGCCGGCCGTGGCGACCTATTGCGTTGGTCAGGCCGCCTCGATGGCCGCGGTGTTGCTCGCGGCGGGTGGGAAAGGGAAGCGCACCGCGCTTCCGAACTGCCGTATCCTGATTCACCAGCCGTGGAGCTCGGGAATCGGCGGCCAGGCGACCGACATCGAGATCCACGCTCGCGAGATCCTCAAGCTGCGGGAACGGATCGACGAGATCCTGGCCTTCCACACCGGGCGGCGGCAGGAGCAGGTCCACGAGGACACCGAGCGCGACAAGATCTTCGGCGCGCAAGAGGCAGTCGTCTACGGCCTCGTCGATCAGGTGATGGAGCGCCGCAAGTCCTGACGGAATCGTCTGTTAGAATCGCCACTGGCGGGAGCCACGAGGAAGCAGAGCCGGAAATTCGGCGAGCCCAGAGAACGTTTTCGTTGCAGGGCGCCGGACGCGGTAGAAGAGTGGAGGAGAGATGCCCAAGCGAGAGACCGGTGACGACGCGCTGCGGTGCTCGTTCTGCAACAAGAGCCAGCGCGAGGTCAAGAAGCTGATCGCCGGTCCCACTGTCTTCATCTGCGACGAGTGCGTCGACATCTGCCTCGACATCATCGCCGAGGACCGGCTGCTCGAGCGGCAGCAGGAGACCAAGCTTCCGAAGCCGGTCGAGATCAAGGGGCTCTTGGACGAGTACGTCATCGGACAGGAGCTGGCCAAGAAGAAGCTGGCAGTCGCCGTCTACAACCACTACCGCCGGATCGAGTTCTCCGAAAAGGCCTCGCGCGGCAACGACGTCGAATTGCAGAAGTCGAACATTCTCCTGATCGGGCCCACCGGGACCGGCAAGACCCTGCTCGCGCAGACGATGGCGAGGCTGCTCTCGGTGCCGTTCACGATCGCCGACGCGACGACTCTGACCGAGGCCGGCTACGTCGGCGAAGACGTCGAGAACATCATCCTCAAGCTCTACCAGGCGTCCGGCAACGACAAGGAGAAGACCCAGAAGGGGATCGTCTACATCGACGAGGTCGACAAGATCGCGCGCAAAGGCGAGAACCCTTCGATCACCCGCGATGTCTCCGGGGAGGGCGTGCAGCAGGCGCTACTCAAGATCCTCGAGGGCACGGTCTGCAACGTGCCGCCGCAAGGTGGGCGCAAGCACCCGCACCAGGAGTTCCTGCAAATCGACACCACTAACATCCTGTTCGTCTGCGGCGGCGCTTTCGTCGGGCTCGAGGAGCACGTCGATCGGCGCCTCAACCAGAAGACGATGGGCTTCGGCGCCGAGATCAAGAGCAAGCGAGAGGCCAGCAAGCAGAATCCGCTCGAGAAGGTGCTTCCCGAGGACCTCATCAAGTTCGGGATGATCCCCGAGTTCGTCGGCCGGTTGCCGGTCGTCGCCGCGCTCGAGTCCCTGGACCAGGAAGCACTGGTACGTATCTTGCGCGAGCCGAAGAACAGCCTGGTGCGGCAGTACCAGACCATGTTCGAGCTCGAAGACGTCAAGCTCCGCTTCAGCGACGAAGCGTACCAGGCCGTGGCGCGCGAAGCGCTGAAACGGTCGGTCGGAGCGCGCGGCCTGCGCGTGATCCTCGAGGAGATCATGCTCGACCTGATGTACATCGTGCCGTCCCAACGCGATATCTCCGAGTGTGTGATCACCGAAGAGACGGTCATCCATCGTACGCAGCCGATCACGACGCTGCGCAAGGCCGGATGAGCGCGCCCTCGTTCGTCGAGAAGAGCCCGGAGCAGCTTCCGGTCGTCCCGTTGCGGGACATGGTCGTATTCCCGCACATGATGGCTCCGTTCGTCGTCGGGCGCGAGAGCTCCGTGCGAGCGCTCGAGGCAGCTCTCGCCACTCAAGCCCGCAGAATCTTCCTGGTCACGCAGCGCGATCCCAAGGTCGACGAGCCTCTGGGCGCCGATCTCTACGAGACGGGCGTCGTGGCGCGCGTCGTGCAGAGCTTGCGGCTGCCGAACGGCAACATCCGCGTCATGGTCGAGGGGGTGCAACGCGGTCTCCTGACCGGCATCGAGGAGCGGGAAGGGACGCTCTGGGCGTCGATCGAGGCGCTCGAAGTGCACTATCCGCTCGACGAGCGAGTGCAGGCGTTCATGAATCGCGTCGTCTCCGCTTTCGAGCAGTATGCCAAGCAATCCCAGCAGGCGGCGATCGAGGGCTTGATGTCCTCGCTCCGACTCGACGACCCCGATCGGCTGGCCGACTCCCTCGCCGCTCATCTCGCAGTGTCGACGGTGGACAAACAGAAGCTGCTCGACCTCATTTCGCCTTACGAGCGGCTGCAGCGGCTGGACGATCTGCTGGCTCTCGAGCTCGAGAAGCTCAACCTCGACAAGCGGATCAACGTCCAAGTCAAGAAGCAGATGGAGAAGGCGCAGAAGGAGTACTACCTCAACGAGAAGATCAAGGCGATCCATCAGGAGCTGGGAAAGAAGGACGATCGCTCGGACGAAATCCAGGAGCTCAAGGAGAAGATCGCCAAGGCGGGGCTGCCGAAAGCGGTCCAAGAGAAGGCCGACGCGGAGCTTAAGCGCCTCGAGGCGATGCCGCCGGTCTCGGCCGAAGCGACGGTTTCGCGCAACTACCTCGAGTGGCTGGTCTCGGTGCCTTGGAAACGGAGCTCGAAGGAGTCGCGCGATCTCGCCAAGTCCGAGCGGATCCTCAACTCGGACCACCACGGCCTCGAGAAGATCAAGGAGCGGATCCTCGAGTTCCTCGCGGTTCGCCAGCTCACCTCCGAGAACGCGGCGCAGATACTCTGTTTCGTCGGCCCGCCCGGAGTCGGCAAGTCGTCGCTGGCGCAGTCGATCGCCACCGCCACCGGACGCAAGTTCGTGCGCCTGTCGCTGGGTGGAGTGCGCGACGAAGCCGAAGTCCGTGGCCATCGCCGCACCTACATCGGAGCCTTTCCCGGCCAGATCATCCAGATGATGAAGAAGGCCGGAACCGTCAATCCGGTCTTCTTGCTCGACGAGATCGACAAGATGTCGATGGATTTCCGCGGCGATCCGTCGGCGGCGCTGCTGGAGGTGCTGGATCCGCAGCAGAACCACAGCTTCGTGGACCACTACCTCGACGTCGAGTACGACCTCTCGCGCGTGATGTTCATCGCCACCGCCAACGTGATCCACCCGGTGCCACCGGCGCTCAGGGACCGCATGGAGGTGATTCCCCTCTCGGGCTACACGATGAACGAGAAGCTGGCGATTGGGCGCCAGTTTCTAGTGCCGCGGCAGCTCAAATCCCACGGTCTCCTGCCCGCCCAACTGAGATTCGAGGACGAGGGGCTCCGCCATCTGATCGAGAGCTACACACGCGAGGCGGGGGTGCGCAATTTCGATCGCGAGATCGCGTCGATCTGCCGCAAGACGGCGCGGAGGGTGGTCGCGGAGGGCAAGTCGATCGTCGTCGACATCGCGCCCGATCTAATCGGAAAGATGCTCGGCAAGCCGCGTTTTCGGCCGTGGCGGCGGAGTGACAGGCCGGAGATCGGGGTCACGACCGGACTCGCCTGGACAGAGGCTGGAGGCGAGATTCTCGAGACCGAGGTCGGCTTGATGCACGGCAAGGGCAAGCTGACTTTGACCGGAAAGCTGGGCGAGGTGATGCAGGAGTCGGCGCGCGCCGCGGTCTCCTACCTGCGCAGCCGCGCCGATCTGCTCGGCATCGACCCCGAGTTTTCCGATAAGCACGACCTCCACATCCACGTGCCGGAGGGAGCGATTCCGAAGGACGGCCCCTCAGCCGGCATCACGATGGCGACGGCGTTGGTTTCGGCGCTGACCCGCCGCGCGGTGCGACGCGACGTGGCGATGACCGGCGAGATCACGCTGCGTGGCAAGGTGCTCCCGGTCGGTGGCATCAAGGACAAGGCGCTCGCGGCCTTCCGGGCCGGGATCTTCGAGATCATCCTGCCGCGCGAGAACGAGAAGGATCTCGAAGATATCCCGCAGGAGATCCGGGACGTGATGGAAGTACACTTCGTGGAGTCGATGGACGAGGTGCTGAGCTTGGCGCTCGAGGGGGAGCTTGCATCGCTGCCTCCGAGTGCGGGAGAATTGGCCGTGTCCCCGTCGGAAGCACCGACCGGGACGGGCTCGTTGGCGCACTGAACGCGGAAGCGCGGAGCGAAACGAAGGGCCGAAGAAGTAGACTTCCAGCTCGACATTCGAAATTCGGTCGGTCCGGCAAGGCGGAGCAGGCACGCGCTAGCCGAGCGTCGATCCTGAAGCGGCGCCATGCGGATCGAAACAACGGAGTTCGTCGGAGCGAGCAGCCAAGTTGGAGAAGTGCTGGGTGACGGTAGGGCCGAGGTCGCCTTCGCGGGCCGCTCGAACGTCGGCAAGTCGAGCCTGTTGAACCGATTGGTCGGAAGCCGGATCGCGCGGACGAGCTCCACTCCGGGCCGGACGCAGACGATCAACTGGTTCCGTTTGAATGGTCGCTGGTGGCTGGTCGATCTTCCCGGATACGGATTCGCGCGCGTCTCGAAGAGCGACCGGGAGCATTGGGCCAGGATCGTCGAGGGTTACTTCGATCGACCGGGCGCCAGGATTCTGGTCGTGCAGCTGGTCGACGCGCGGGTCGGCGCGACGGTTCTGGATCAGGAGGCGGCGAGTTGGTTCACCGGGCTGGGGACCGAGCGGATCGTGGCTGCGACCAAGATCGATCGCTTGAAACGGGGCGATCGAGTACGGGCGCTCGAGGGAATCCAGCGGGTGCTCGAGCGCGGGCAGGGAACGGAGTTGCTGGCCGTCTCGGCGGTATCAGGGGAGGGCGTTCGTGAGCTCTGGAAACGAATCGAAGAGTTTCTCGCCGCGGGGTAGATCCCGGCGCAGAAGAGGAAGGAAGAACATGCCGAAGGTGTCCGAACCCGACATCCTCCCACCCGATATCGTGCCGCTCGACGTGCGGGACGATCCGCGACCGGAACCAGCGTCCGGAGGCGGCAACGGCTCCGGCAAGCAGATGCTCGACATCCGCGAGCTCAAGGAGATGAGCATCGCGCAGCTCACCCAAGTCGCCAAGGAGCTCGGCGTCGAAGGCGCGGCGGGGCTACGCAAGCAGGAGCTGATTTTCAAGATCTTGGAGGCGCAGACCAAGTCTTCGGGCTTGATCTTCGCCGAAGGGGTTCTCGAGTGCCTTCCCGACGGCTTCGGCTTCCTGCGCGCGCCGGAATACAACTACCTTCCCGGCCCAGACGACATCTACGTTTCGCCCTCCCAGATCCGTCGCTTCGACCTTCGCACCGGCGATTCCGTCTCCGGTCAGGTGCGGCAACCCAAGGACGGGGAGCGCTACTTCGCGCTGATCAAGGTCGAGGCGATCAACTTCGAGGCCCCCGAGGTCTCGCGCGGCAAGATCTTCTTCGACAATCTGACGCCGCTCTATCCGATGGAGCGGTTGCGGCTCGAGGTCGCCGGCGACAACTCGTCGCGGGTGCTCGACTTGGTGTCGCCGATGGGCAAGGGGCAGCGCGCCCTGATCGTGGCGCCACCGCGCACCGGCAAGACGATGCTCTTGCAGTCGATCGCCCACTCGATCGCCAAGAACCACCCCGAGGTCGTCCTCATCGTGCTGCTGATCGACGAGCGACCGGAAGAGGTGACCGACATGCAGCGGTCGGTGCAAGGCGAGGTGATCTCGTCGACTTTCGACGAGCCGGCGACCCGGCACGTGCAGGTCGCCGAGATGGTAATCGAGAAGGCGAAGCGCCTGGTCGAGCACAAGAAGGACGTCGTGATCCTGCTCGACTCGATCACCCGACTGGCGCGCGCCTATAACACGGTGCAGCCGCCGTCGGGCAAAGTGCTCTCGGGCGGCATCGACGCCAACGCGCTCCACCGCCCGAAGCGCTTCTTCGGTGCGGCGCGGAACATCG
>CAZPYU010000149.1:0-10116 GCA_964590905.1 uncultured Thermoanaerobaculia bacterium | reverse complement strand
GTTCCAGTCGATGGGGATGAAGTCGCCATACTGGAAGCGCCAGTTGTGCGACGGACCGAACGGGGTGGGGTCGGTGTCGAACGTTTCGTGGGTGGTCGTGAAGCGCAGGTTGTACGGCTGCACTCCGACCACTGCGGAGGTGAACGGATCGACGTCGGCCTGGCCCGGCGGCGCCGCGGGATTGTCCACCGACGGATAGTTGCCCGAGGGCTCCAAGCCGCGGCAGGTGTCGACGGCGAAGAGCGTCGAGGCGTCGAAGACGGCATCGGTATTGTCGTCGATCAGGTTGGGCTCGGCGTCCTCTTCCAAGAGTCCGTCCGGCCGCCCGCCGAAGTAGGCCTCCTTGCTCACGCTGACACTTCCCGTGGTGTCGCGAGTGAGGCGCCCCTCCCAGTAGAAGAACGAAGTATCCAGCGGGCTTCCCGCGGCGTCCTTGCGCTCGTAGGTGACGGTAATCAGAGAGGACGCAGCAGCGTAGGCGGTGCAGGTCCGCACGCCGCCCGCGTTCGCTGTAGCGGTGCACTCGGTATAGCGGACGAGGGCCGTGATGGTGTCGTCGGCCGCGTAGTCGACCGCCGCGGCGGAACCGAGGTGTTCGACCTTGTAGATCCGGCCGGTATTGGCGAGGTTGCCCCTCTGCACGTACCAGGTGACCGGGGAGGGGTTGCCGAGGAGGCCGTTGGTGACACCGCCAGTGCTCCCCTTGGGCAGGCGCTTGACCTTGCTGTACGACCAGGCTTCCTGATCCGCCACGTCGTTGTCGATCGCGTCGACGGAGTTGTCGTAGCAACCGACCTCGTACTTGGCGTCGGCGTTGACAGCGCTGTTGGCGGCGGGGTTCTTGCGATCGCAGGTGATGTTCCAATTGGGGTTCGTGCCGCTCGAAGGCCCCCAGACCTCCTCCCAGCCGACTGCCGGCATGTTGATTCCGGAAGGCCGCGAACCCGCGATGTTGGTCACCGTGTAGTTCCAGTGCTTGGCTCCGACCGCGAGCTGGTCTTGGTTGAGGCCGGCGAAGCCGTAGCTGATGGCCTCGTAGACGGAGTCGCTGGTGATCACGGTGTAGAGCGCATCTTTGATCTGGTAGATTTTGGAGCGCGAGTCGTCGGCGCCCTGTGACACCGGGCAGTTCGAGTCCTCGCAGACGTAGTCGCACAAGCCGTCGTCGAAGTCGGATTGGCTGCACGGCCCCGCCCAGCCCATTGACGAGGAGGAATCGAAGAGGATCATCAGGTACGGATCGCCCGTGCCGTTGGCCAGCAACAGGCGGTCACCCAACTGCGCTGTCGCCGGCGGCACCAGGGCGAGAGCGAGTGCCGAAGCGGCAACCCAGCTCGGGAACAGCCGCTGACGTTCGAAGTTCGGAGTGGACATCACTTCTCCTAGGAAGAGCTTCAGCTTCAGTAGATGACGTCGGCGAGACCCTTTTCGCAGGTCCCGGTGGCGAGCGAAGGGGAGCTGCTCGAGATCAGGGTGGTGGACGGCTCGCGGTCCGGGAGTCCCACACCGGCTCCGCTCGTTCCGGTGGACGGAGACCTCCCAATCTCGGGTTCGATGTAGTACATCGCAGAAACGAGCTTCCGCGCCTGCGGCGGTTCGGTGCAGCTCGCCTGTCGCTTGGCATGAGATGTCATGCCGTAGTTGACCGCCCGGTTCGGATTCTTGGAGTGGTTCGTCGAGCAGAGCGCACAGGCGCCGTCTCGCAGCTCGGCGAACCTCGAGAAGTCGACCACCTCCTGCAAGTCGCCGAAGCCGAAGCTCTGCTTGATTAGCTCTACCTGGCGTGCCTCGGCCTTGGGGGCATCCACTTGGTGAATTGCGAGCTGGATCTGGAGTCCAGAGTCGGCGCCGTAGAGGACGCGCATGGCGCTCTTCTCGGCGCCGCCGATCTGAACCTCGGTCTGGGTGACCACCACCAGCGAGAGACCGATCACTGTCAGCACCAAGAGCCCGAGCAGGACGAAGAGATAGGCGCTGCCGTTTTCGCGGCAGTGCGAGCGCCGGGGAGTCTCTGCTGTGGAGCGAGCGTTCATTCGATATTCCTCATTTCGACGATGGTCGTCAGCACGCGCCGGCGATGCTTCCGGTTGTCGGTCGAGTTGTAAGTTGCCCCAGTGCCCGTGTCGTAGTCGTGGTCTTCGATCCAGTCGCCGTCGAGGCGAAAATCGAGATTGGGTGCCTGATAGCTCGGGTCGGGCCGATTGGTACGCGCCGCAGTCGAGACGCGCACGAAATAAAGCTTCTCACGGCCCGTCAGAGGGTCCCCCCACTCCACGTCGGTCGGGTCGTCGCCCACATCGTTGTACAACCAGTCGTCGATGGTGCGGTCGTCGGGAGGAGTCTCGGCGGCGGCTTCGTAGATCTTGTCGTCGTTGCCGAGGTTGTCGAGGTCGGTGTCAAAAGAGCCGGAAACGCCGGCAACTCCGGTGTAGGTCGTATCGAGGCCGAGTGCAATCTGCAGATCGAAAATCTGATCCGCGATGTCGAGCTCGAAGTTGCTCGGGAGTCCCAGGTATGGGGTCTCGGTGCCGGGCTCGAAGCGGGCACGAGTCAGGCGCGGGCGAAGCGGCGTGGCCGGATCGGCCGCCTCATGGACATCGTGGATGTAGAAGCGATACTCCTCGAGGAGGCAGACCATGAACGGGTCGATCGTCGAAGAAAGGGGTGGAAATTCGCGCAATCCCGAGTCGGGGTCGATCGCGTTGAGCGGCGAATCCGTATCCAAGTTGAGCGTTAGCGCTACGCTGGCCGGCAGCAAGGCGTTGTCAACGGCCGTGATCTCGGCAATCCCCCACACCTCTTTGTTGACAGCGCCCTGGAGGATCAGCGTTCCTCCACCCGAGGCAGCGATCTCGTCGAGGAACGGTTGCAGCGGTTGGGAGATTCCCACCTCGCTGACACTCGGAACGACGATCGTGCCGGTATCGAGAATACCCGGGGTATCCGGATCAGAATCGAAGGTACCCTTGGTGATCTGGTAGAGCGGCGTGGCGTAGCAGCCGCGCACGGTGAGAATATCGGTGCCGGCGAGCGCCACGGGCGAAGTGGCATCCCCCCGGGCGATGAAGGTATCGGCCCCGGAGACGTTGTTCCGCACCTCGATGGCCATCCCCTTCAGCGGAGACGGAACGAGTGCCGGCGGCACCCACACGGCGTCGGGATCGAAGTCCAGTTTCAGACCACCGCGCCCCGCCATTCTGAGCATGCGGGCGATACTGTACTGCGCGATCCGCTGCGACTGCTGCAAGTCGGTGATCTGGAGCTGGACGCGGGCGACCTTATTGTGGACGTCGAACGCGATCGCCATCGCGATCAGCAGCTCGACCGAAATCAAGAGCGCCACGATCAGCTCGAGGATCGAGAACCCCCGCTCTTTGCTCCGCACTGCTTGCGCTCTTCGCCGCATCGCTCCTCCGACTTATTGGCTCTTGAACATCACGACGTCGTAGCTCGAGTCCGCGACAAACTTCCTACCGGTCTGGAGCTTGACCGAGATGCGCATGAACTTCCCTTCTACAGCCTCGGAGGTACCGTCGAGCGGCGTCTCGAAGACGCCGGTCGGCTCACCGTCGATGTCGTTGTAGCCGAAAAGCTCGACTGTCGTCGTGCGGGTCTGCTGCTGACGAAGGAGTCCCGTCTGCGGTGTCGGGCTCCAGTAGTTCGCGTCGAGGAGAAAGTAATCGACATACTGAAGGCTGGTGCTTCCCGGCGGAACGACCACTTCGGCGCGATCCCACGGCAGCGAGATGAGAGATTCAATGCGGTCGACAGTGCCGCTGACTTCGCGAATTGCATCTTGGCCCTGCACGTTGTTGCGCATCGACATCGTAATCAGCGGCAGGATGCCGATGAGGACGACGGCCAAGATGAGCGCGGCGACCAAACCTTCGACGATGGTGAAGCCGGCCTCGGACGATCTTGCGGGTCGGTTCGATGCATTCATCCGTCGCTCCACGCCTCTCCGGGGCTCGGCAGAGCCACAGGTTTGGGGAAAACTAGGGATCGTGAAGAGCAAGTGACGTGCCGCTCCTGCGGTATCTGTAAGACCCAAGCGTAAGTTCTTCGAAACAAGCGACTTTCTCTGCAACGCGGAAGAGCCCTTCAGGTGCGTACGATTGGGCTTTCTGTTACTTTAAGTAGCCAAAGTGTCGGTTGGAAGCTCGACCCTAAGTCGCGTCCCCTGCGGCTCGCGCGCTTCGGCGGCGATCTCGCCGCCGTGCAGGACGAAGATCCGACGCGCCAGGGCGAGACCGAGGCCGACTCCTCCCGGGCGCGCCGAGACGAACGGTTCGAAGAGGCGGTCGCGGATCTCGGCCGGGATGCCGCGGCCGCGGTCGGAGATCTCGACTCGGACCGTCTCCTGCGCCCGGGCGAGAGCGATCTCGACAGGGCTCTCGGCGCCCGCCTCGCGTTGGGCGGCGACGGCGTTGGCGATCAGGTTGCGAAAGGCGCGCTCGAGAAGGTGCGGATCGCCGACGATCGGCGCCTCGTCACCCTCGAGGCTGAAGACGATCTCGACGCCCGCGAAGGCGGGATCGTTGGCGGCGCGGCGGAGGATGGACACCAGATCGGCGGTGACCGGCCGGCTGGTGCCAGGGCGGGCGAAGGCGAGGAAGTCGTCGACCACGCGACCGAGCTGCCGGCTCTCGCGATCGAGCTCGCTCAGGCACTCCGCCGCCTCGCCCTCGAGCCGGCGCCGGGCGAGGAGATCGATCCAGCCGCGCATCGCCGCCAGTCCGTTCCTCAGCTCGTGGGCCACCCCGGCCGAGAGCTCTCCCAACTGCGCCAGACCGTCCGCCAGGCGCTCGCGAGCCTCCGTGCGCCGGTGCTCGCTCTCGTCCGCGATGACCACCAGGAAACCGCGCAGCTTGCCCCCCTCGCCGCGCAGCGGCTCGGCGGATAGTCCCACCTGGACTTGGGCGTCGCCGCTCGCGATCCGCAGCGAGGTGCGGACGATGGTAGTACCGGCTGCCAGGGAGGCGCTGACCTTCGCCGCGGTTTCGGGCTCAGCCGCGAAGCTGGCGGCGAGCTCAGCGCCGGGCGTCGGGCTCGCCGGCCCGAGGAGCTCGGAGGCGGCCGGAGTGACCACCAGGACGCGCCCCTCCGGATCGAGCAGCAGAAAGCCGCCATCGAGTGTCTGCCCGAGCGCGCCCGCCAGCGGAGCGAGGTCGCCCGCCGGCGCGCCGAGCGTCGCCAGGGCGCGCTCGAACGTGGCGAGCAGGAAGTCGAGATCGTCGCCGCCCCCCTCCGGAACTGCGCTGCCGCCGGTCGCCTGCCGCGCTCGTGCGAGGAGTGTCTCGTAGGGGCGCAGAAGGGCGCGGAAAAAGAGCGCCACGACAACCGCCGCGGCGGTCGACAGGACGACTACGAGCGGAGTCAAGAGAGCCAGGCTCTTCTTCTGCGCGGCGAGCGCCGGAGCTGGCAGGTCGAGCCGCACGAAGCGACGTTCGGCTGCTACGGTGAACGGCACCAGGGCGATCACCACCGGCAGCCCGGTCCGCTCCGGGCCAAGCGTCGTCGGCGCGTCGGCCAGCGCTCCGGTGATCGCCTTGGCCGCGTTCGCGCTCTCCTCGGGCAGGCCGACGCTCGAGAGCAGGCCGCCGCGCTCGTCGAGAAGCGCGAGCGCGGCGCCCGAAGGCAGGAGTCGGGCGAGCCGCTCCTCGGGCGCCGGAGCGGCCGCGGCGACCTCCTCGGCGAGGCGCCTGGCCCCGGCGAGCGCCTCCGATTCGCGCTCGTAGGCGAAGCGGTCGACGGCGGCGCGATAGCTGGCGAGAGTCACCATGCCGAGCGCCGCGAAGAGCGCCAAGGCCAGCGGCAGCACGATCGGCGCTTCGCGCCGCAGGCCCATCAGGCGGCTCGGCCGGCTCAGCCAGCTCAATGAAACGACCCGAGGTAGAGGGCGGTCAGGCGATCACCGGCGAAAAGCGCCACGGCGGCACCGAAGGCGAGGAAGAGCCCGAACGGCAGCTTGGCACCGAGCCCGCCGCGGTCGCGCGCCACGAGTGCTAGGCCCACCAGCGAGCCGGCGAAGGTGCCGCAGACGAGCGTGACGAGAACCCCAGAGACCCCGAGATAGGCGCCGACCATGGCGAGCATCTTGACGTCGCCCAGGCCCATTCCCTCGACGCCGCGCAGGAGCTCCCACGCCCCAGCGACGACGAGCAGGATGCCGGCTCCGACCAGCGCCCCGGCCAGCCCGCGGACGAGCTCGCCTCTGGGGAGGATGAGCTGCGCCAGGAGCCCTAGTCCTATGCCGGGAAACGTCAGCCGGTCCGGCAACAGAAGGTGATCGACGTCGATGCCGGCGAGCGCGATCAGCAGCGCGAGAAAGAGCGCCGCGGAGAGCGCTTCGAACGAGGCGCCCAACTTCATCACCGCGCCCGCGAAGCCGGCGCCGGTGGCGAGCTCGACGAGCGGGTAGCGCGGCGAGATCGGCTCACGGCAACTCCGGCAGCGCCCGCGCAGCCAGAGCCAGGAGACGACCGGCAGATTGTCGAGGACGCGGATCGGAGCGTCGCAGGCCGGACAGTGCGAGCCCGGTCGCACTGTCGACAGGCCGAGCGGCAGGCGATGGATCACGACGTTGAGAAAGCTGCCGACGACCAGGCCGACCATGGCCGCGGCGAAGATCCAGAACTCGAGGGGGGGCACGGGGCGCGGCGATCCTACGACGCCGACCGCAAGATCATCGCGGCCCTGATCTGGTCTCGGGCAGCGGTGCGACCAGCGCGCGCACCAGGCGCTGCATGCGCGCGACGCCGGCGTCGAAAACGGCCAGCGAAATCTCCTCGTCCGGTCCGTGCACCCGGCGGAGGAGAAGCCCTTCGATCTCGAACGGCGAGAAGCCGTAGGCGGGGATCCCGCGCTCGCGCAGGAAGCGTGCATCGGTGATGCCGGGGATCATCGCCGGCACCAGCGGCGCCTCGCGCTCGAGCGCGCCGCGGAGCTCGTCCCAGAGGTGGCCCGCGCTCGGCGACGGCGCGGAGGGCGGCGAGCTGAGCAGGACCTCGACCTCGATCTCGGCGCCGAGCGCGGAGCGCAGATCGCGCAAGAAGGCCTCGGCATCGCTATCGGGCAGGAGGCGGACGTCGACGCTGGCCCGCGCCTCGGCGGCGACCACGTTGGTGCGCCCGCTCGCTCCGAGCTGGGTGACTTGCACGGTGTCGAGCAACAGGCCGGACATAGCTGCCGGCAGGAGGCCGGTCGGCCCGTCGGCGCCGAGGACCGCCTCAGGCCTTCTCGTCAGCTCGCGCAGAGTCGGATCGACAGCTCCGAGCCCGCGCAGGTAGGTAGCCACGGGCGGCGAGAGTCGCCACTGCGGCTCGCGGTCGATCAGGCGGGCGAGGGCGCGGACGAGGGTGTGGGCCGCGCTCTGCGGGTTCAGGCTCGAAGCGTGCCCGGGGCGGCCGCGCGCGGTGAGCGCGAGCCAAAGAGCGCGCTTTTGCGCCACCTCGATCCCCCAGAAGAACGTACGCCCGAGAACGGTTCGATTCGTGCCGCCTTCACCCAAGGCGAGCTCGACATCGGCGAAGAGCTCGGGCCGATGCTGCACCAGCCAACCCATCCCCTCGCCGCCGCCGTTCTCTTCGTCGGCGACCGCCAAGAGAAGGAGACCGCGCCGGCGTTCGGGGAGCCGCGCCGCGTCGAGCAGGGCAGCCAGGTGTGCGATGCCGAGACTCTTCGAGTCGATCGCCCCGCGGCCGACGAGCGAGCCGTCGCGCACTGAGGCAGCGAAGGGTGGAGCTGTCCAGCCGTCGCCCGCCGGAACGACGTCGAGGTGGTGGACCAGAGCTACGAACGGAGCGTTCGGCGCGGTCGCCGGCAGTCGAGCGACCAGCGACGTGCGTCCGTTCGGGGTGACGTGGCGCTCGATCGCGATCCCTTCTCGGCGGAGGATTTCGGCCAGGAAGGCGGCTGCAGGCCCTTCGTTGCCGGGCGGATTCGAGCTGTCGATCCGAAGGTAGTCCGCGAGCCAGGAGGCTTCACGGGAGAGGAGCGAGCCGCCGACCGCCGAAGCGAGGCCGAGCTGAAGGAGGAGAGCGCTGGCAAGTGTCCTGCGACGCATGGTCTACGGCCAGCGAGTCTATGCGCGTCGAAGCGCGGGGCAGCGGCAGAAACGAAAAAGAGCGCCACGGCGATCCACCGTGGCGCTCTGGAGATTCCGGCGAGTCGAAGTCGATCAGCTACCGGTCGCCGCGCCGCTCGGCCAACGGACGAAGAAGCCGTCAGCCCAGACGATGTCCTGATCGTAGTTGGTCGGGGTGAACGGGCCGACCGTGTAGTCCTGCGCTGTCGCAGCGCCGTTGCGACCGCCGGAGAGGATGGCGATCACGAACGAATTGAGCGGATTGCCGCTCCACTGGAAGAGGAAGTTGTGCCGCCAGCCGTCCACCTGCGGAACCTCCTGCATGTAGAAGAAGGTGCTGCTGGGGTGGAGGATCGTTGTCATCTGGGGGAAAGTGATATTCGTGCCGTAGTTCGCTGAACTCCACACCGTTGCGCCGGCTGCTGAAGCCGAGGCCTGGTCGGTCACCCAGGAGAGGAACGCCGTGCCGGTGTTTCTCATATCGGCCATCGTCCTCTTCTGCTTCGCCTTCTGCAGGGCGTCGATCAAGTTCGGGATCAAGATGGCGGCGATGATGCCGATAATCGCCACCACGATCAGGAGCTCGATCAGTGTGAAGCCCCGCTGGCGGTTCCGGAATTTCTGCAACATGCTTGTTCTCCCTCGCCCCGTTTCGGGTTCTCGCCTACGGTCGATTCCGCAGGTTGTCGGGTAGATTGGCTGCACAGTGAGTGCCAAGCATGAAACTCTTCTTCGACAAAGAGTTGCAACAGCGAAACGAGCTCCACGGACCAATCCGTGACAGAGAGAGTGGCAATTCGTGTCACTGGATCAGCCGCCGGACAGCCTCACGGTAGAGGGCGGTGCCGGCGACGAAGGCCGGGAGTTGCATCCGCTCGTTGGCGCGACCGATCTGCAGCGTGTCCACCACCGCGACGGGAAACGGAGAGAAGCCGTAGACCGGTAGACCGAGCTCGCGAAAGAGGCGTGCGTCCGTTTGCGTCCAGGGGAGAAAGTACGGTCCGACGGGAGCGGCGGGAAAGAGCGCGCGCACTGTAGCGATTACGGTGCCGAAATCGGGGTGGTCGACGGGAGAGCCTCGACCCGACTCACTGACTTCCTGAAAAGGCGAGAGAGTCACTCCGTGAATTGCCCAGGACGGCAGGAGCTCGGCGGCAACCGCCTTGGCATCGGCGCCGGGGAGGAGGTGGAGCCAGACATCGAAGGCGAACGAGCCGTCGTCCATGCGACGAGTCTCCAGCACGCTGATCTCGTTGCGAAAGAGCGCCTGCATGAACGGAGTCAACGCACCGAAGCGATCGCTCTCGAGCGGAATCCGGTGCGGCTCGGCGAGCAGCTCCCGGAAGGGTGCCAGCCCCCGCGTTGAAGCGTAGTGCGATAGGAAAGTCTCCACCGCCGGCTCGACGCTCGCGGTCGGGTCGGCGCGGCTGTTCTGAGTGATCCATTTCGACAGACTCTCGAGCTCGCCGCGATCGCTAGCGCAGATCGTGGCGCGTGCAAAGCGCTTCTGAGCGAATTCGATCCCCCAATACTTGACCTCGCTCGGGCTCGTCGCTTCGATGACGCCACCTTCGGTCAGCACAGTTCCGAGGCGGGCGACGAGCTCGGGGTGCTCCTCCAAGAGCCAGCGGACGCCGCTCTCGCTTCCGGTCTCTTCACTCGAAGTCTGCAGAAAGAGCAGCGAGCGGCGCGGCCGCCGGCCGGCGCGGGCGGCGTCGATCGTCGAGAGAAGCTGCGCCACGGTCAGGCTCTTCATGTCGTACATGCCGCGGCCGTAGATCCAGGGGCCCTCGACGGTGCCGCTGAAGGGCGGAAAGCGCCAGCCCTCCTGTTCGCTCGCCGCTTCGACGTCGAGGTGGCCGAGCAGCACGAGCGCCTTCGGATCGTCTCCTTCGACGAACGCCCAGAGGTTCGCGCGGCGGTCGGCAAAGCGCTCGATCGTGGCCGGAATCCCGGCTGCGGCGAGCCGCGCGGCAAGGAATTCGGCGCCGGCGACCTCGTCGGGATCGGGATGGCTGGTATCGACGCGA
>CAZPYU010000148.1:0-18990 GCA_964590905.1 uncultured Thermoanaerobaculia bacterium | reverse complement strand
GCGATAGCTCGCTCGCTTCCGGGAAGCGCGGTTCGCGCGCGTCGCCGGGCGGCAGCCGAACCGTCACCGAGATGACCACCGGATCGCCCACCGTGACGCTCCCCGGTTCGAGCGCCAGCTCGACAATAGGCTCCTTCGCGGCCGCTGTCGATGCCGAGAGCGCCAGCCCCAGCCCCAGCGCCGCAAGTCTGCTCAATGGACTCGCCTCCGTTGGCGGCGGGCGAAAAAGGCGATCAGCTCAGGCAGGTAGGGGCGATCCGTGGCGAGCTCGAGGCGATCGACGCCGAGTCGCTCCAACAGTTCGCGGAGGCGGCGCCGCTCGGTCGCGACGCGCTGTCGTTCGATCGTCGCGGCACGCCGCCCGTCGACGAGCGCGACCTCACCGGTCTCGGAATCCTCGAGCACGACCGGACCGACGGTCGGCAGCTCGAGGTCGCGCGGCTCGACGATCTCGAGCACGACGAGGTCGTGCCGGGCGGCGGCGCGTTCGAGCGCTCGCTCCGGAACCTGGCCGACGAAATCCGAAGCGAGAAAGAGCACGGCCCGCTGCCGGAGGTTCGAGAGCGCAGCCGAGAGCGCGCGCTCGAGGTCGGTCGCACCCTGTGCGGGTCGCGCCAGGATCTCGTGCACGAGGCGCAGCACCTGATTCCGTCGCCGCACCGGCGGCAGGAGCTGCTCGAGCCGGTCCGAGAGCAGCGCGGCGCCCACTCGGTCGTGATTGCGCAAGGCGGCGAAAGCGAGCAGGGCCACGACCTCGGCGACAAGCTCGCGCTTGGCCACCGCGCGCGAGCCGTAGCGGAGGCTTCCGGAGACGTCGACGGCGAAGAAGACTGTCAGATCACGCTCCTCGACGAACTGCTTGACGAACGGTGTGCCCATTCGCGCGGTCCGCTTCCAGTCGATGGCGCGGACATCGTCGCCGGGCTGGTAAGGGCGGACCTCGGCGAACTCCATCCCGCGCCCCCTGAAGACCGAGTGGTAGCTGCCAGCGACACCCCGATCGACCAGCCGTTTGGTGGCGATCTCAATGCGGCGCACCCGCGCCAGGAGGTCGGCGGGGAGGATCGTGGCCGACTGCCGTCGCTGACGCGGCCGCGGCAGAAGCCGCGCGACTACTCTCCCGAGCAAGCGCGGCCCGCCTATGGGACTTCGATCCGATCGAGCAGTCGCGCCACGAGGTCATCGCTCGACAGGTTCTTGGCCTCGGCTTCGTAGCTCGGGATCAGTCGGTGCCTCAGCACGTCGACCGCGATCTCCTTAACGTCCTCCGGAATCACGTAGCCGCGCCCGCAGACCAGCGCCATCGCCTTGGCGGCGCGAGCGAGAAAGAGGGTGGCACGGGGCGAGACGCCGAAGGCGATGAGCGGTGCGAGATCGGAGAAGCCGGCCGCGGCCGGATCCCTCGTCGCGGCCACCAGGTCGAGGATGTAGCCGCGCAGCTTGGCGTCGAGATAGACCGCGTCGCAGGTTGCGCGGAGCTCGGCCAGTCGGGCCGCATCGAGCACCGGCCGCACCTCCTCTTCGTGCTCTACCACCCTCCGATCGAGGATCGCCGCCTCTTCGGCGCGGGTCGGATAGCGGAGGCGGATCTTGAGCAGAAAGCGATCGACTTGGGCTTCGGCGAGCGGATAAGTCCCCTCCTGCTCGATCGGATTTTGGGTCGCGAGGACGAGGAACGGATCCGGTAGTCGGTGAGTTCTGTCCCCCAGGGTGACCTGGCGCTCCTCCATCGCTTCGAGGAGCGCCGACTGCACCTTGGCCGGAGCGCGGTTGATCTCGTCGGCCAGGACGACATTGCTGAAGATCGGCCCCCGCTTGGGTGTGAACTCCCCCTCTCGAGGGTCGTAGATGAGCGTTCCGAGAAGATCGGCCGGGAGCAGATCGGGAGTGAACTGAATACGCCGAAAATCGAGCGCCAGGGTGCGTGCCAGGGTCTTGACAGCGAGTGTCTTGGCGAGGCCGGGCACGCCCTCGAGGAGCAGGTGGCCGCGGGCCAGAAGCCCGACGAGCAGTCGGCGAACGAGGTCGTCTTGACCGACGATGACGCGGTGGATCTCGGTCTCGATCTGGCGCAAGACGAGGGCCTCGCGATCGACCGAAGGTGGGGGGGCGAGTGTCAGAGGTTCCATCTCGAGCTCGTGTCGTCTCCGCCGGGCCGGCTGCAACGCCGGTGCCACACAGCGCGAAGGGTATCCTCTCCGCGATGAACCTTCACGGGCAAGCGCGAGTGCGGCGGGGGGCCTGCTCCTCGCCGAGCGACGGCAATCTAGGGCCGAGGCCGCCTGCTCGCCGCAAGGCGCTGGGCCAGCACCACTTGCGGTCTGGTAGAAGCTGCCGAGCGCTGGTCGATTTTCTACGTCTGTCCGCGGGCGAACGGCTGCTCGAAATCGGCCCCGGTGGGGGGGCGCTGACGCGCGTGCTGCTCGAGACCGGCGCCCGGTTGGCAGCCATCGAGCTCGACCCGAGCTGGGCTTTCGAGCTCCGGCGCCGACTTCGTTTCGAGGCACGGGAGAGCGGCGTGGGCAGCTCCCGCTTTGAGCCCTTGATCGTAGTTGCGGACGCGCTGGAGATCGCCTGGGAGCGGCTCCCCCGCGGTTTCAAGGTTGCCGGAAACCTCCCCTACGGCGTGGGTACCGTCCTCGTCGAACGGTTTCTAGCGGGAGCGCCGGCCGGAACGATCGCCGCCTTTCTCTTGCAGCGGGAGGTGGTCGACCGGATCGTGGCGGGCCCAGGCGATCCGCACTACGGTGCTCTTTCGGTCCTGGTGGCGGCGCGGGCGAGAGCGGTGAGGCTTGGAAAGCTGCCGCCGGGCGCCTTCGTGCCGGCACCCAAAGTGGAGAGCGCCTTCGTCGGATTCGAGACCGTTGCGCCGCCGCCGACGTTGACCGACCTGTCGCGATTCGAGCGCGTGGTCCGTGCCGGCTTCGCGATGCGGAGGAAGAGCCTGCGCAACGCGCTCGCCGCCGAATTCGGCCGGGAGCGCGCCGAGCTGGCACTTGCGGCGGCGGAAATCGACCCCGCCTGGCGCGCCGAACGGCTCTCCGTGGCCGATTTCGGCCGCCTCGAGCGGGCGCTCTGGCCGCCTTAGGCTGCACAATTTTCAGTGCTACACTGGGCCAGAGAGGCGATGGCCCGAGAGCTCCCCGAATCGGCTCGTCCCCCCGTCCGGGTCGAAATCTCCCCTTCCAAGGGTCGAGAGCTCTGGGGGCTTGCGCTGGGCGCGTTCGCCCTCCTCTTCGGCGCTAGCCTGGCGAGCTACTCACCTCACGATCCGAGCTTCCTGCATCAGTCGACGCTGCAGCTACCGACCCTCAATCTGATCGGGGCGCTAGGGGCGCAGCTCGCCGCCGCCGGCTTCGGTCTCGTCGGCTGGAGCTGTCTGCTCCTGCCGGTAGGCCTGGCGCTCTCGGCGTGGCAGCGATTCGGAAAGCGTGCCGCATCGCACATCGTCGGGCGCGGCGTCGGAGCCGGCATCGTCCTCGTAACGCTCCCTGTGCTTTCCCAGCTGATGGCTCCTCGTCTCCTCTGGCGCGGCAGCGACATCGATTCGGGGGGGGCGATCGGCGTCGTTCTGTCGCAGCAGCTCGTGGCGAGGATGAACTTCGCGGGCGCCTTCGTCTTGCTCGCGACGCTCCTCCTCGTCGGCCTCGCGCTCCTCGTGCAGACGAGCCTGGGCGAGCTCTTGACCGACTGGCAGCAGCGGATTCGGACGCTCGCCGAGCGCTGGCGCCTGGCCCGCGAGCGCTCCCGCGAGCGCCGGTCCAAAGACCGGGCACGTCGACGCGTGGTCGTCAAGCATCTGCAGCGCGCCACGGAGGAGAAACAGCGGAGGTTGGAGCGCCTCGCCGGGCCGACCGCCTGGAACGACGAGCTCGAGGGCGGGCGCTCCGGCGGCGCGAAGACGACCCACGAGCGCGAGCCCGCCGAGCCGCCGCTCCGAGTTTCGGAGCGGGCCGGCGAGGCCGGCCAAGCGGTGCGCCGGGTAGGGGGCGCCTCGCCCCCGACGTCGCGAACCGAACCGCAGGCGGCCTTCGGCTTCGCCGCCGGAAGGAGGGAGCTGCAGCTGCCGCCGCTTTCGCTGCTGCAGCTCGAAGAGGAGCGACCGACGATCGACGAGGATCAGCTCGTGCGGCTCGGCGAAGCGATCCGCCTGCGCTGCGCCGAGTTCGGCGTCGAGGGCTCGGTCGAAGGGATCTCGCCGGGGCCCGTCATCACTGTTTTCGAGTTCCAGCCGGCTCCCGGCGTCAAGGTGAGTCAGATCGTCAACCTCCAGGACGACTTGGCGCTTGCACTGCGCGCCGAGGCGGTGCGTATCGAGCGTATTCCTGGTCGGTCGACGCTCGGCATCGAGGTACCGAACGCCGAGCGCGCCACGATTCGACTCGGCGCCATGTTGGCGGACCAGCGCTTTGTCCGATCGCCGTCCCTCCTCTCGGTCGCAATCGGCCGCACGATTCACGGCGAGCCGTACTACGCCGATCTGGCGACCATGCCGCACCTCTTGATCGCCGGCGCGACCGGCTCCGGGAAGTCGATCGGCCTGCAAGCGATCATCACTTCGATCCTCTACAAGGCGACGCGCGACCAAGTGCAGTTCATCTTCATCGATCCCAAGCGGATCGAGCTCGGCGTTTACGCCGACATTCCGCATCTCAAGGCGGAGGTCGTCGTCGAGCCCAAACGGGCGGCGAACGCGCTGCGCTGGGCGGTGGCAGAGATGGAGCGCCGCTATCGGCTGCTGGCCGAAGTGCACGTCCGTTCGATCGACTACTACAACCGCGCCATCGAGGACCCGGAGGTGCGCAAGCGCCTGGCGCTCTCCGAAGAGGTGGGGGATGCGCACGGGTCCGATTGGAAGCCGCTGCCCTACTACGTCATCGTCATCGACGAGCTGGCGGACCTGATGATGGTCGCCGCCCCCGAGGTCGAGGGTTCGATCGCGCGGCTGGCCCAGATGGCGCGCGCTGTCGGCATCCACCTGATCGTCGCCACGCAGCGGCCATCGGTCGACATCCTGACCGGCACGATCAAGGCGAACTTCCCCTGTCGGCTCTCTTTCATGACCGCGAGCCGCCACGACTCGCGCACGATCTTGGATGGGATCGGCGCCGAGAAGCTGCTCGGGAAGGGCGACATGCTGTTCGTGCCGCCGGGCAGCTCGCGCCCGTTACGGTTGCACGGACCGTACGTCTCCGAGCAGGAGACCGCCGCGCTGGTCCGCTGGTTGAAGAGGCAAGGGAAGCCCGAGCTGGATCCGGCGGTTCTCGCTCCTCCGGCGGAGACGGCAGGCAGCGACGCCGGCGACGAAATCGACGACGAGCTGTACGAGCAGGCGGCCCGGTTGGTGGTGCGCGAGCGGCAGGCTTCGGCGTCGTTCCTGCAGCGCCGAATGCGAGTCGGTTTCTCACGCGCCGCGCGGCTGGTCGACATCTTGGAGCGAGAGGGTGTCGTCGGTCCCGCCCAGGGCTCGAAGCCGCGCGACATCCTGGTTCCAGTCGACTACTTCGACGAGGTCGACGCGCTCAAGAACTGAGATGCGTCGGCCTGCCCCTTGGCCGGCGGCGAAACTGATCCGAGCTAGCATCGACGGGTGCAGGCGATCGAGCGCATCGTCTTTTTCGGAACGCCGACCTTCGCGCTACCTGCGCTCGAGGCTCTGGTGGCGAGCGGACGGCCTCTACGGCTGGTCGTCTCGAAACCGGCGCGACCGAGCGGACGTGGCGAGCGGCTGCTCGATCCTCCCGTGGCGCGCCGTGCGACGGAAATGGGACTGGAAGTGGATCAGCCTGCGAGCGTGCGCGATCCGAGCTTTCTCGCGCGTTTGCAGGCCCTGGCTCCCGACCTGGCCGTGGTGGTGGCTTTTGGGCAGATCTTTCCGCGCCAGCTGCTTGAGCTGCCGCGCCTCGGTTGTCTCAACCTCCACGCCTCGCTCCTGCCTCGTTTCCGCGGCGCGGCGCCGATCGCGGCGGCTATCGCGGCGGGCGACAGCGAAACCGGGGTCTCAGTCCAGCGCATGGAGCAGGGGCTCGATACGGGGGCTGTTTATGCCCAGAGGAGCACGCCGATCGGCGAGCGGGAGAACGCTGGCGAGCTAGCGGACCGGCTGGCCAAGCTCGGCGCGGCTCTGCTGCTCGAAGTCGTGGAGTCGCTCGAACGGGGTCAGGCGCTGTCGAGGGCGCAGGAAGAACAGCTTGCCACCTACGCTCCCAAGTTGGATGGATCGCGGGTGCTCGACCTCAGCCAGACCGCAACGGAGCTGGAGCGTGAGATCCGAGCCTTCAATCCCGAGCCGGGAGCAGTACTGGATCTTGGCGGCCACCCATTGAAAGTGCTGAGAGCGGTCTCCCGCACGGAGAGAACCGCCGCGGTACCGGGCACCGTGATCGGTGTGGGCGACGAAGGAGTCTCGCTCGCGGTCGGCGCTGGAACCGTTCTCGAGCTGCTTCGCGTTCAGCGTCCAGGTGCGAGAGCGATCTCGGGGCGCGATCTCGCCAACGGTTCGAGACTGCGTCCGGGCGCGCGGTTGACGTGACGCCGAGAAGTTGGCGACCAGCTTCGGGAGCGGGTCGCTCTCCGTCGGTGCGTCGCGCGGCAGCCGACGCCTATCGACAGATGCTGGCGACGCTAGTACCGGCCGAAGTACTCCTAGCGCCGGCCGAGCAGCCGTTCGACGAGCGCGACCGGCGGCTGCTGCGGGAGCTGGTTTTCGGCGCGCTGCGCTGGAAGCGTCGGCTCGAGGCGGTGATCGAAGTGGCCAGCGGACGCGATCTGGCGACGATCGACGAACCATTGCGAGCCGTGCTCGTGGTGGCGGCGTTTCAGCTTCTCTTCCTCGATCGCGTCCCTGCGCACGCGGCGGTCTCGGAGGCGGTGGACGAAGCGCGTCGCCTTCGCGGCCGCGGCGCCGCCGGTTTCGTCAACGCCGTGCTGCGTCGGATCGCGCGCGACCCCCGCTGCGAAGCCTTTCCGCTGACCGAGAGCGATCCGCTGCGTCGCCTGGCGATCGAGACGAGCTATCCCGACGCGCTGGTCGAGCGTTGGTGGAACCGCTTCGGCAGCTCCTCTGCGCGAGAGCTTCTGGAGGCGGGCAACGGCGCGCGGCCGCTCCATCTGCTCGCCTTCCGGGATCGCGGAGGACGGGCGAAGCTGGCGGCGGATCTCGCCGCCGAGGGGGTGCTCACCGAGCCGAGCTCGCTAGCGCCCGATGGGCTCGTGGTGATCGACGGGAACGCTTTGCGCACCGGCAGCTTCCAGCGCGGCGACCTCTACGTCCAGGACGAAGCGAGCCAAGCGGCGGGCTTGATTCCGCCGCCAAGGGCTGGCGAGCGGATCCTCGACGCGGCTGCGGCGCCAGGTGGAAAGTCGTGGGTGCTCGTTGCGCACGAGCCTTCGGTCGAGATCGTGGCTGCCGAGCTTTCGCTCGTACGCATGCGGATCTTGACCGAGAATCTTCAGCGGCTGGGTCGCCAGCTGCCGCTGGTGGTCGCCGACGCGACACGCCCGCCTTGGCGGGTGCCCTTCGAGCGGGTAGTGCTCGACGCCTCCTGTTCCGGCACCGGCACGCTTCGACGCCATCCTGAGCTCAAGTGGCGCTTTCGAACCGAAGAGCTCGAGCGCCTGGCGGGTGAGTCATCGCGCCAACTCGCGGCGTTGGCAGGTAGCGTCGAGCCCGGAGGAGTCCTCGTGCACGTCACCTGCTCGATCGAAGCGGAGGAGAACGAGGCGGTGATCGCTGCGTTTCTCGCGTGCTCTCGGGAGTTCCGTGCGGAGCCCGTAGATTCCGCTCACGTGCCGGCCTCGGAGCCGGGTCGCACGGGCACCGGGGGGCTTCTCCTGCTGCCGCGGGGAGGCCACGACGGTTTCACGGTCTCGCTCCTCCGCCGCGGCGCGTGATCTGATTCTTTGCGCACGAATCGCGCGGAACACTGTATTGACAGGCTCCTCGCGTTGCTCTATCTTCGGTGTGGATTCCGGAATTCTCCGAATCGTTCCGTCGACTGGGAGGAGAGATGGCGAGCAAGTCAGATATCGTGGAGCACATCGCAAACTCGGTGGAGGGGCTGACCAAGAAGGCCGCTGGCGAGGCGTTCGATGCCGGCGTCGAGGCGATTTCCAAGGCGTTGCGCAGAGGTGATCGCGTTCAGGTCCCCGGCTTCGGCAGCTTCGCGGTTTCGAAGCGTGCGGCGCGCAAGGGCCGCAATCCGAAGACCGGCGCCACGATCAACATCAAGGCGAGCAAGAACGTCCGCTTCAAGGCCGGCAAGGATCTCAAGGAGTCGCTCAACAAGGGTCGCTAATAGGAATACTCCTCTCTGGCGTTCACGAATGTGAGCCCAGCGGCTGTCTAGCCGCTGGGCTCTCGTCGTCTAGGCACTTCATCCAAGTACTTCAGCGCACGTTGCGGTAGCGCCGCGCCAGGGCCTCGGGCGTTGCGCCCAGCGCGAAGCGGATCAGGATCAGCCAGTTTCCGAGCACCGTGCGAAGCGGCCCGCGCGCCGCGAAGCGGCGTGCCGACGTCACCACCGCGGGGGTGAGTATCGCCACTCGCCCGCGGCGCGCCAACCTTCGGGAGAAGTCGTAGTCCTCCAGAAGCGGCCATTCGCGGAAGCCGCCCAGCTCCCAGAAGACGTCGCTGCGAACGAACTGCGCCTGATCGCCGAACGACAGCCCGGAGAGCCGCGACCGCAGGGTGGCGATCGTTCCGCCCAGGCGATAACGCCAGCCTCTGCCGTCGAATCGGATGCGGAAGGCTCCGCCGACGAGGCCACGGTCGTAGGCCGTGGCGAGAGCTTGACGCGCCTCCGGCGCGACCGAGGTATCGGCATGCACGAACAGAAGGAGATCGCACGCAGTCGATCGCGCGCCGAGGTTGAGCTGCGCCCCGCGTCCGCGCGCTCCACTCACCACCTGCGCGCCGTGGGCGCTCGCGATCTCCCGGGTGCGGTCCGAGCTTCCACCGTCCGCGACGACGACTTGGTCCGCGATGGCGACCAATCGAGAGACGGTGGGGCCGATCGTCCGCTCCTCCTCGAGGGTCGGCACGACGGCCGCGATCGTCGCCGGCATGAGAGAGGCGGATGCTAGCATCGGCGCCATTCAACGATGGCGGACGAGACGGTTTTCTCGCACCTCGACCGACACGGCCAAGCGCGCATGGTCGACGTCTCGGACAAGCCGGTGTCGCGCCGCGTCGCGCGCGCCTCCTGTCGGATCGAGCTCTCGGAGTCGACGCTCGAAAGGCTGGGCGCGCTTCCCAAGGGCGATGCGCTGGCCGTGGCGCGTATCGCCGGCGTGCAGGCGGCCAAGCGCGCCGCCGAATGGATTCCGCTAGCGCATCCGTTGCCGCTCGACCGGGTGGCGATCGAATTCGTACGCGACGACCTCGGCCTGAAAATCGAGAGCGAAGTGGTGGCGACGGCGCGGACCGGCGCCGAGATGGAGGCGCTGGTCGGCTGCGCGGCCGCGGCATTGGCGCTCTACGACATGGTCAAATCGGTCGAGCGCGGCGCCACGATCACCGCTCTCCGACTCGAGTCCAAACGCGGCGGCAAGAGCGGCAGCTGGAAGCGCGAGCGATGATTGCCACCGGGCTCGACCGCCTGCTCGATCGCGCCAACGAGCTGACGGGCCGCAAGTTCGGTCTCCTGGCGCACAGCGCGTCGGTGACTCGCGACCTGGTTCCGGCTCACCTGGCGCTGATCGCGGCAGGAGCTTCGCCGGTGCGACTCTTCGGCGCGGAGCACGGCTACTACGGCGTCGAGCAAGACATGGTGCCGGCAGGTGACGCGGCGGATCCGTGGACGGGGCTGCCGATCGTCTCGCTGTACGGAGACTCGGAGGCGAGCCTCCGCCCGCGTCGCGACGCGCTCGTTGGGCTCGATCTCCTGGTGATCGATCTTCAGGACATCGGCGCGCGCTACTACACCTTCGCGGCGACCGCTGTCTGGGCGGCGGAGGCGGCGCTCGCCTGCGGGGTCGAGGTCTGGCTCCTCGACCGACCGAATCCGCTCGGCGGTGTCGTGGTCGAAGGAAACCTTCGCGGCGACGGATTCGACTCCTTCGTCGGCGCCTTCCGACTTCCGGTCCGGCACGGGCTCACCCTCGGCGAGATCTTTCGACTCGAAGCGCAGCGCCATGGCTGGAGCGACGGCTGGCGGATCTTCGAGCTCGAGGGTTGGAGCCGGCAGATGCTCTGGCCCGAGCTCGAGCGGCCGTGGGTGGCGCCTTCGCCCAACGTGCCCGACTTCGCGACCGCTCTGCTCTATCCCGGGCTCTGTCTCCTGGAAGCGACTGAGTTCTCGGAGGGGCGCGGCACGACGCGGCCGTTTCGCCTCCTGGGGGCGCCGGGGTTGGAGCCGACACAGGTGGCGCGCGCCCTCGCACCGCTGGTGCGTTACGGCGTGCGCGCCGTCCCGACCTACTTTCGCCCCTGGCATCAGAAGCATCGGGGCGAAGTCTGCGGAGGAGTCGAGCTCCTGGTTCTCGATCCCTCCCGAGTCGAGGGCTTCCGGGTGGGCGTCGAGATCCTGGCTGCCCTGCGCGCCGTTTCGCCGGACCTCTTTCGCTGGCGGACGACCCCTTACGAGTTCGTCGCCGAGCGACCGGCGATCGATCTTCTCGCCGGCTGCTCGGAGCTCGGCGCGGCGATCGACGGGGGCGGCGGTCTCGAGGAGTGGGTCGCTAGCTGGCACGATGACGAACGTCGATTCATCGAGGAGCGGTGCCCCGCGCTCCTCTATGCGGAGGAGAGTTGAAAGCGCCGGCGCTGGTGGCGGTGGCGCACGACCCCGAGGCCTTCGCGCCTCTATTCGCATTCGCGAGGGCGCGCGGAGCGCGGATCGGATGGCTCGATTTCGTCGCCGGCTCGGAGCCGAGCATTATCGTGGAGAGCTCCGAGCTCGCGTCGCTCTTCCGCACCGTGACGGTCTCTCCAGGTCGCCTCGTGGCGACCAAGCGGCTCCCTGGAGCTCCGGTGCTGCGAGATCTGCTGCGCGAGTATTTTCTCGGCTGCGGAGTGGTGTTGGTCCGAGGGCGCCCCGGCTTCCCGAGCCTCGCTCCGGACGGCGAGCTCTTTCGCCTGCGGTTCGCCCCCGAGCGTGAGCTCCGGTTGGGCGGCGAGGAGCTCTTGCGTCAGCTTCTGCGTCCCCGCTCGCGCGCATGAGCTTGGGAGCGCCTCGAGAGCCGATCCGTTTCTTCGTGCCGGGTCCCGTCTACGTCAGGGAGGCGATCCGGCGCGAGCTCACGCATCCCGTGATCGCCCACCGCTCGGCCGAATTTCGAGCGCTCTGGACGGCGATCTCGGAACCGCTTCCGCCGCTCTTTCGAACCGTCCGCGCGGGGATGGTGGCGACGGGGAGCTCGACGCTCCTGATGGAGGCCGGGCTCGTCTCGCTGACCGAGCGCGACGTGCTTCACCTCGTCAACGGCGCCTTCTCGGCGCGCTGGCTGGCGATCGGGCGGTCGCTCGGCAGAGTCGCCGACGAGCTCTCGGTGCCGTGGGGCGAGGCGGTGACTCCGGATCTTCTCCGCGCCGCGCTCCGGCGCAAGCGCTACGAGGCGGTGACCGTCGTGCACAACGAGACTTCAACCGGAGTCTTGACGCCGCTTGCCGAGATCGCCAAGGTCGTCCGCGAGGAAGGCGACGCTTTGCTTCTGGTCGACGCGGTCTCGTCGCTCGGTGGAGCGCCGGTCGAGACCGATCTCTGGGACCTCGACCTCGTCTTCGCTGGCGTCCAGAAGGGGATCGCGGCGCCGCCCGGGCTCACCGTCTTCACCTTCTCGCGCCGCGCCGAGCTCCGCGCCGAACGGACCCCGCATCGCGGTTTCTACGGCGATCTGCTGCGCTATCGTGACCGGCAGAGCGAGGGGGGACCGATTACCACGCCGGCGATCGCCGAGTGCTTCGCGCTCGCCGCGCAGCTCGCGACGATCGTCGAGGAGGGAGTCGAAGCGCGCTGGGACCGGCATGCTCGGCTGGCGCGCACGACCTCGGCCTGGGCGGCGCGGTGCGGGCTTGAGTTCGCGTCGGCGTCCGGCGTTCGCTCGCCGACGGTCTCCTGCCTGCGGCCTCCGAACGGAATCGCGGCACCGACGCTCGTCGAACGGGCGGCGGCGAGGGGATTCACGCTGGGGGGCGGCTACGGACCGTGGAAGCAGTCGACGTTTCGCATCGGTCACATGGGCGAGGTGAGGGACGACGATCTCGCCGACCTCTTGGCCGTGCTCGAAGAGGAGATCGCAGCATGTATCGGATCTTGATCGCTGACGCGCTCGAAGAGTCAGGGCTCGAGCTCTTCCGACAGGGCGGAGCCGAGGTGCGATTGGTTCAGCCCGCCGAGCGGCCTCGGCTCGCCGAGCTGCTGCCGGACTACGACGCTCTCGTCGTCCGCAGCGCCACCAAGGTCACCCGAGAGCTCCTCGCCGCGGGGCCGCGGCTGCGGGTCATCGGACGCGCCGGCATCGGCGTCGACAACGTCGACGTCGCCGCCGCGACCGAGCGCGGCATCTTGGTGGTCAACGCGCCGACCGCCAACGTCGTCTCGGCGACCGAGCACACCTTCGCGATGCTCCTCGCCTTGGCGCGGCGCCTGCCGGCGGCGGACGCCTCGATGAAGCGCGGCGAGTGGGACCGCAAGAGCTTCCAGGGCAGCGAGCTGCAGGGCAAGACGCTCGGCGTCGTCGGGTTCGGCAAGATCGGGCAGCGCGTCGCGTCGCGCGCCGCCGCCTTCGAGATGGCGGTCGTCGCCTACGACCCGTTCCTCGACCCGGCGGCGGCTCGCCGCCTCGGCGTCGAGCCGCTAACCCTGGCCGAGCTCATGGCGCGTGCCGACGTGGTGACGCTCCATACCCCGCTCACCGCGGAGACGCGCCACCTGCTCGACGCCGATAGCCTCGGCCGCCTGAAGCGCGGCGCCCTGATCGTCAACTGCGGGCGCGGTGGAGTGCTCGACGAGACGGCCCTCCTGGCCGCGCTCGCAACGGGTCAGGTGGGCGGCGCCGCGCTCGACGTCTTCGAAGATGAGCCGACGACTCGCCTCGAGCTGGTACGCCACCCGTGCGTCGTCGCCTCGCCACATATCGGCGCCCAGACGATCGAAGCGCAGGAGAGGATCGCTGTCGAAACCGCGCGCATGGTGCTGGCCGCGCTCTCCGGCTCGCTCGCCGTCTCGGCGGTCAACCTGCCGTTCATCTCGTCCGGTCGACGCGAAGAGCCTTTCTTGCGCCTCGGCGATCTTCTCGGTCGCCTGGCGGGCGGGCTCTTCGACGGCGGGCTGCGGAGGATCGAGATCACTGCGCGCGGCCTCGCCGACGATCTCGTGGCGCCTGCCACTGTAGCGGCGCTGCGCGGCGTGCTGGCCCGAGTGCACGGCGAGGAGGTGAACTTCGTCAACGCGGAGCACCTCGCCGTCGGGCGCGGGATCGAGGTCGTGCGGGCGAGTGGATCGTCGGCCGGCGACTACCCTGATCTATTGTCGATCCGACTCTCCGGCGACACCGAGGTCGTGGAGGTCGAGGGCACGCTTCTCGCCGGGAGCGACCCGCGCGTGGTCGGATTCGGCGGCTATCGCTTCGAATTTCGGCCCGAGGGGCATCTCATCGTGCTGGAAAACCGCGACGTTCCGGGAGTGGTCGGCAAGGTCGGGACGCTCTTGGGTGAGGCGGGGGTCAACATCGCCGACATCCATCTCTCGCGCCGCGAGGCCACCGGCGAAGCACTCGCCGTGCTGCGCGTCGACCAGCCTCCGAGCGCCGAGCTTCTGGATCGGCTGCGCGCACTGGCCGAGATCTCGCGCGTACGCGCCCTCGATCTGTTCTGATGTTCGTAGCTCATTTTCGCTGCAGCGGCACGACCAGCACGGCATAGCCGGCGCGGCGGAGCTCGGACGCAAGCGCCTCCGCAGCCTCACGACGCGCGAACTTGCCCACCTGGACGCGGCTCCAAGCGCTGACGGTGCGAACCTCTACTTCGGGATAGATCGCGCGCAAGCTTTCCGCCAACTTGCTCGCCAACTCCGGTTCTTGAAAGGCGCCCACCTGCACCGCGAAGGCGTACCCGCCGATCGGCTCGTAGCCGAGCACCGCGATCTCGACCAGGGCGGTGCCGGGGCCGATCATGTCGAGTAGCTCGGCGGCGGCGCGCGAGAGATCCAGAATGCGGTTCTTCTCGAACGGGCCGCGATCGTTGATCCGCACGCGGACGGTGCGTTCATTCACTAGGTTCGTGACCAGGACCACGGTGCCGAGCGGCAGGCTGTTGTGGGCCGCGGTCAGCGCGTCCATGTCGTAGCGCTCGCCCGAAGCCGTCGGGCGGCCGTGAAAACCGGGCCCGTACCAGGAGGCGATGCCGCGCTCGACGCGGTGGCCGCGGGCGCGCGAGCTGGCGCAACCCGCGCCCAAGAGGGCGAGGAGGAGCAGTGCGAGAGGAAGAGCGCTTCGCCGCATCGTCCTACGAGCGGCGGAGGGATCAGATCCTCGGCTCCTCCACCGCCGCCGTTGCCGCTCCCGCCAACGCCGGGAGCGCTACCTCGTTCAGAAACTCGTCCACCTGGGCGGCTGAACGGCCGGTAAACGCCGCCGGGTCGACCCACTCCGCCACCTCGGCGGCCGAAATCCGAAAAGCTGGGTCGGCGACGATTCTACCAAGGATTGGGTTCGCTTTGCCTTCGACCACTAGATCTTGTGCCTCGAGGCTGTAGCGCCGCAGCCGTTCGTGCAGCTCTTGGCGATCGCCGCCGCGCAGGGTGGCGTGCATGAGCAGGGTCTCGGTCGCCATGAACGGCAGCTCGCGTTCCACCCGGACGGCGACCATCCGCTCGCGAACCTGGAGGCCGGCGGCGATGTGGCCGGCCAGGGCAAGCACGGCGTCGGTGGCCAGGAACGAATCGGGGATCACCAGCCGGCGATTCGCCGAGTCGTCGAGGCTGCGTTCGAGCCACTGCGTGGCCGCGTTGAGCGGTCCGTTGGCGGCGTCGGTCATCACTCTGCGGGCGAGGCCGCACATGCGCTCCGCACGGACGGGATTGCGCTTGTAAGCCATCGCCGACGACCCCACCTGGGTCTCGTCGAACGGCTCGGCGAGCTCGCCGACGCCTTGCAGAAGGCGCAGGTCGGTGCCGAGCTTGTGGCAGCTCTCGGCGATCGCCGCCAGAGTCTGCAGGATTCGGCTGTCGAGCTTTCGGCTGTAGGTCTGACCCGAGATCGGAATCGCCGCCGCGAAGCCGAGCCGTACCGCCACGCGCCGGTCGAGCTCCCGCACCTTGGAGTCGTCACCGGCGAACAGGGTGAGGAAGCTCGCTTGGGTGCCGGTCGTGCCCTTGACGCCACGACAGAGGATGCCTTCGCGCAGGCGCCGGACTTCGCCGAGGTCGAAGAGGAGATCCTGCGCCCAGAGGCAGGCCCGCTTGCCGACCGTCGTCAGCTGCGCGGGCTGAAAGTGCGTGTAGGCGAGGCAGGGGGTCGCCCGCCACCTGCGAGCGAATTCGACCAAACCTCGGATCGCGGTCGCTAGTCGCTCCTCGACGAGGAGCAACGCTTCGCGCGCCAGGATCTGATCTGCATTGTCGGTGACATAGGCGCTGGTGGCGCCGAGGTGGAGAATGGCGCCGGCCTCTCCCGCCTGCTCCGCGAAGTGACGCAGATGAGCGACGACGTCGTGCCGCGTCTGATGCTCGAGCTCGGCGACACGCGCGAGGTCGAGCAGGGGCGCCGCATGGCGCAACGCGGCGAGCTGTTCCTCGCTGATCGGAAGTCCGAGCTCCGCTTCGCACTCGGCGAGCGCGATCCAGAGTCGTCGCCAGGTCGCGTAGCGGCGCCGGTCGGAGAAGAGCTCCGCCATCCGATCGGTCGCGTAGCGTTGGTGGAGGGGGTTGCCGGGAGACTCCCGAGACACGCCCAGAGTCTAGCAAAGCGATGACCGCGGGCAGGACGGCGCTCCGCCGAGGTAGGATCGGGGAGAGAGATCGAGCGTGCTGCGAGTTCGCTGGACCCACCAAGGTAGAGACGAAGTTCGCAACCTCGCTGGAGGCGAGGTGCGGATCGGCCGCGGCAACGAGAACGAGATCGTGCTGCCCGACTTTTCGGTCTCGCGTCGGCACGCCGCGATCCGGCTCGAGCCCGAGGGCTGGGCGATCCACGATCTGGGCAGCACCAACGCCATTCAGGTCAACCGGGTGACGGTGAAGCGGGCGCTGCTGCGTTCTGGCGACCAGTTGAAGATCGGCGTCTTCGAGCTGCGGCTCGAGGAGGTGGCCGACCAGCGGACAACGGCGCTCGACAGCCAGTCGATGCCCGCGCCGGGCGGCGCGCCGATGGGCGTCGGGGGCGGAACCATCATCCGCTCGATCGCCGACTTCTCGGCAGCGTACGGGCTCGACCCGAAGAGCTCGGGTGAAGTGAGGGTCGACAAGCGCAAGGCGCTCGATCAGGCCTATTCAACCAAGATCTTCGGCTTCATGACGCGGTTGGCGAGGCTGATGATCCGCTCCGATTCGGTCGACGCCGTGCTCTCGCGGGTGCTCGAGCTGGCCTTCGAGGCGCTGCCGATCGATCGCGGCTTCATCTTGCTGCGCGACGAAAAAACGGGCGAGGTCATCTGCGAGATGGCGCGCACCAAGGACAAGATCGAACACCGACCGCAGGGTGAGGTGCCGGTCTCGAAGACCATGGTCGAGCAGGTCATGCGCGACCGCGTCGCGCTCCTAACCTACGATGCGCAATCGGACCAGCGCCTGGCCGGCGGCGAATCGATTCGCATTCATCAGATTCGCGCCGCCATGTGCGTGCCGCTCTGGTCGGGCGAGAAGATCATGGGTGTCGTACAAGTCGACACGCCGTTTCACGCCGGCACCTTCAACGAACAGGACCTCGATCTGCTGACGGCGCTGGCGAACTTCGCGGCCGTCGCAGTCGAGCGATTGCGCAACGCAGATCGTGCCGATTTCGAGCGCCAAGCGCGGGGGCGGCTCGAGCGCTATCACTCGCCCGGCGTCGTCGAGTCGATCGTCCACGGCCAGCACGGCGGCGCGGCCGGAGAGGCGTCCGTTCGCGCGGCCGAGGTGACGGTGTTGTTCGCCGATCTCGCCGGTTTCACTGCGCTCTCGGAGAAGCTCGGGCCGGAGGAGCTCGCCAACATTCTCGAGGGCTACTTCACCTACGCGGTGGAGGCCATCTTCGAGGAGGGCGGAACGCTCGACAAGTTCATCGGCGACTGCGTCATGGCGTTCTTCGGAGCGCCGGTCGCGCAAGCCGATCACGCCCTACGCGCGGTGAGAGCGGCGCTCAAGATCCTCACCGCGCAGGACAAGTGGAACGCCGACCGGACGGCACGCGGCGTGCCGATCCTGCACATGCGGATCGCGATCAATTCGGGGCCGGTCGTGGTCGGTGACGTGGGCAGCAACCGGCGCGTCGACTACACGGTGCTCGGCAATACGGTTAACGTCGCGGCGCGGCTCGAAGGATACGTCGGCGAGGCGAACGAGATCACGATCGGCGAGGAGACGCGTCGCCTGCTCGGCGGGCAGTTCCCCACCGAGCGGTTGGGCGAGTTCCAGCTCAAGGGCTTGCAGCGGAAGATCGAGGCATTTCGCGTCATTCGGGAGGGCAATCGCTGAGCGCAGGAGCTCCGCTGCTCCTGGTCACCGGCAACCCGGACAAGCTACGTGAGGCGTGCCGGCTGGCAGGTAGGCCCCTCGAATCCGTGGCCGTCGACCTGCCCGAGATCCAGTCGCTCGACCTCGAAGAGGTGGTGCGCGAGAAAGTGAGAGTCGCGCACGCTGCGCTGGGCCGCGCGGTCGTGGTGGAGGAGACCGGCCTCGAGCTGGGCGCGATGAACGGGTTCCCGGGACCGCTCGTGCGCTGGATGCTCGAGGCGATGGGCGCCGAGGGCCTGGCGAGGACGGCGCTGGCGCTCGGCGATCCTGGTGCGCGCGCCGTCTGCCTTCTGGCTTGGAGCGACGGTGAACGGGTCGTTCTCGGGCGCGGCGAGACCGAGGGTCAGCTCGTTCTCCCTCCCCGCGGGGAGAACGGCTTCGGCTGGGATCCTGTCTTCGTGCCGGAAAGCGAGGCGCGGAGCTACGGCGAGCTGACGGACGCCGAGAAGGACACCATCGGCCACCGCGGCCGAGCGTGGCGCGATCTGCTCGGTCGCATCTAGAGCACCAGTCGAACCGCGCTCAATCGACCGGTCAGCCGGGTCGGGTCGTGTCCGCAGCCAGGGTGCGGATTTGCTCGATGAGGCGATCGACGTCGGCGGCGAGCTCGAACTCGCTGCCGCCGTTTTCGAGCAGGACGTGCGCGATGGCGAAGCGCGCGGCGCCGTCGCCTTGGGCCGTGAGTCGCGCGCGAGCTTCGCTCTCGCCGAGCCCTCGTGCGATGGCGCGCTCCAGCCGCACTCCAGGAGGCGCCTCGATCGAGACGACGAGGTCGAAGTCGGGTGCGTAGCCGGCTTCGGCGAGGAGCGTGGCTTCTAGGACGGCGACGCCGTCGACGCGCGCGGCGAGCTCGGCAAAGCGGTGGCGGACCAGCGGATGGATGGTGGACTCGAGACGCATTCGCGCCGCCGGGTCGGAGAAGACCAGCGCGGCGAGCGCCGCCTTGTCCGCCGCGCCGTCCGGGAGCAGAAGCCGCAGCCCGAAGAGCGTCGCGACTGCTCGCGCCCCAGGCTCTCCGGGCCGATAGAGGTCTTCCACGAGTCGATCGGCATCGACGACGGTGAATCCCGCCTGGGCGAGCCGGCGAGCCACTACCGACTTTCCGCTCGCCAGGCCGCCAGTCAGTCCGACGAGAAACGAGGCCACGGTCGACTCAGTCGAGCTGCCCGAGATTGAGTCGCCGCCGAGCGGCCTCGGCGGTGTTGGCGAGCAGCATGGCGACAGTCAGCGGGCCGACTCCGCCTGGGACCGGAGTGATCGCGGCCGCCTTGGGAGCTACGGCGGGGAAGTCGACGTCGCCGACCAGGAGTGAGCCGTTCTTGTCGAAAGCGGCCATCCG
>CAZPYU010000147.1:0-3137 GCA_964590905.1 uncultured Thermoanaerobaculia bacterium | reverse complement strand
GGCGCGCAGGGCCGGGTAGAGGCCGAAGAGCGCCGCCAGCGCCAGCGCCGAGCCCCAGCCCCAGAGGAGGCCGGCGCGGCTGACCACCAGGCCGTAGGGGAAGAAATCGGAGAGCGCGCGACAGAGCGCCGCGCCGCCCATCGTTCCGGCCAGGGCGCCTAGCGCCGCGAGCACCAGCGCCTCGAGCAGAAACTGCCCGAGGATCTGATTGTCGGAGGCGCCCATCGACTTGCGCAGCCCGATTTCGTAGCGGCGCTCGGAGAACGAGATCAGCATCACCGACAGCACGCCGACTCCCCCCACCAGAAGCACTGTCACCGCCAAGCTGTAGAGCACGATCGCCCAGCCGCGCATCTGCTCGAGGAAGTCGGCGTAGCCCTTCGCCGCCTCGGCGTCGAGGTCTTGGACGCGCACGTCGTCGATGCCGTGATGCGCCGAGCGGATGCGCGAGAGAACGAGCGTCTTGATCTCCTCGTAATCCGAGGGCGAAGCGAGCTTCACCGCCACGTGGGCGAGCTTGTGCTCGGGATCGAGCCTGTCGATGTACGCCTCGAGCGGGATCAGCACGCCGTTGGCGTCCATGTAGTTCTCTTCCGACATCAGCATGCCGGGCGCCTGCACCCCGACGATCCGGTACGGCACCGCCTCGATCACCAGGTCGCGGCCGACCGGATCGGTGCCGCCGTAGAGCTTGGAGGCGAGCGTCGCCCCGACCACCGCCACCGTGCGCCGCCGCTGTTGGTCGTCTTCGGTCAGCCCGCGTCCGAGCGCCACCGGCCGGTTCATCAGCCATGAGTAGTCGGCCGTCACGCCGGTGACGAAGGCCCGCTCCGGGCCGGCGCTGGTGCGAACCGTCACCCGGCGCGTCGCCCGCGGCGCGAAGCCGACGATCTTCGGGTGCGGGCCGGTCAGTCGCGCCAGATCTTCGTAGCGCAGGCCGGGGCTGCCAGCGAACCGCTTCTGCTCCTCGCTCGTTCTCGCGTCGCGCGGTGCGAGAAGGAGAGTGCCGTCCCAGCTCATGCCGGCGAAGCCGGTCGAGATCTTGTCCTTGACGCCGTCCAAGACCGAGGCCATCACCACCAGCGCGAAGACGCCGAGCATGAGGAGAGTCAGGGTCAGGATCGAGCGCATCTTGTGCGCCCAGAGCTCGACCAAGCCGCCGGTCACCACCTCCAAGACCAAGCCGAGACGGAAACGCACGCTCCGCCGCGCCGGCGCCGACGGCTCGGTCAGCGGATACGGCATGCGGACGCTCTCACTCAGCAGGTCATTCATAGCGGAGCGCCTCCATCGGCGACAGCCGGCTGGCCCGCCAGGCCGGATAGAGCGCGAAGAGGAAACCGAAGATGAACGCCAGCGCGAACGCCCAGACGAAGCTCGCCGGCGCCAGCATGAGCGGAATGCCGATCGCCCCGGTGATGATCCACGACAGCGCAACGCCGGCCGCGAAGCCGGTCACCGCGCCGCCCACCGAGAGGAGCAGCGCTTCGGTCAAGAAGCCCTTGAAAATCTCGCCCCCCGAGGCGCCGATCGCCATCTTGACGCCGACCTCGCGCACCCGCTCCTTCAACGAGGCAAGCTGGATGTTGACGTTGACCAGGCCGCCGCCCACCAGCGCCAGGATCCCGGAGAGCATGAAGATCAGGTTGTAGACGTCGCCCTGGCTCTGTTGCCGTTCGAGCCGCTTGCCGACGTCGTCGAGCCGAAAGTCGCGTTGCTGGCGGTGATTCGCCTGTACCAGCCCGGTGAGCTCCTTCGAGAAGTCGGCAACGTCGTCGAGCTTGGGCAGCTTGAAGGTGACGCGATCGAGCCGCTGGTAGTCGTCGCCCTGCATCCGATTGGCGACCAGCGATGCCGGCAGCGCCACGATCTCGTTGCGCCAGGCGAAGATGTTGTTCTGCCCCTCGCGGAAGCGGAAAACCTTCTCGCGGAAGAGGCCGACGACCCGTACCGGCACGTCGCCGACGCGGAGCGTCTGCCCCACGACCTCGCCGGTCGGAAAAAAGACGCTCGCTGATTCGGCGCCGAGGATCGCCACCGCGGCGCCGCGCTCGTGGTCGGCGGCCGCGAAGTCGCGCCCCGCTTCGATCTCGTAGCCCTGGATACCGACATAGTCGCCGGCGATTCCGGTCACCTGCCTCTCCTCGTCGGCAAAACTCGAGCGCACCCGCGCCCGCACGCCGCGCTGGAGCGACACCCCCGACACCGCCTCGGGGTCGAGCGCTCGGCCCCTCGTGGCGTCGTCGGCGCGCAGGCCGAGGTTCGCTGTGCGCAGCGCAGAAGGCCGCCCTTCGTCGACCTGCTCGACGGGAAAGACGTTCAGCTTGTCGATGCCGCCGATGCGCGCGAAGACGCGTTCGGCCTGCCGGCGCTGAGAGTCCGAGATCGAGAAGCCGCCCAGAACCGACGCCACGCCGAGCGTGATGCCGAGCGCCTGGAGCGCCGAGCGCCCCGGATTCTCGGCGAGCTCGACCCAGGCCGAATGCAGCCGCTCGCGAAAGGAACCGCTGCCGATCATTACGCCGCGATCGCTTCCGGCTTGTAGACGAGCCCGTCGCGGAGCTCGATCTGGCGCCGGGCGAGCCCGGCGATCTTGGGATCGTGGGTGACGAGGAGAAGTGTGTTGCCGCGTGCGTTGAGCTCGCAGAAGAGCTCGAGCACCTCGCCGCCGCTCTTCGAGTCGAGCGCCCCGGTCGGCTCGTCGGCCAAGAGGAGCGCCGGCTTATTGGCGAGCGCGCGCGCGATGGCGACGCGCTGCCGCTGGCCACCCGAGAGCTCGCCCGGCAGCCGCCCGGCCTTCTCGGGAATGCCGACCTGCTCGAGCAGCTCGAGCGCACGCTCGCGCCGCTCGCGCCGCGAACAGCCGGCGTAGAGGAGCGGCAGCTCGACGTTTCGCGCCACCGAGGCGCGTGGCAGCAGGTTGTAAGTCTGAAAGATGAAACCGACCTTGGCGTTGCGGATCGCGGCGAGCTCCGGTCCCGCAAGCTCTTCGACCGCCTCGCCGTCGAGCCGATAGCTCCCCGCTGTCGGCCGATCGAGGCAGCCGAGGAGGGCCATCAGAGTCGACTTCCCGGAGCCCGAAGGCCCCATCAGCGCCACGAACTCGCCGCGTTCGACCTCGAGATCGACGCCGCAGA
>CAZPYU010000146.1:0-7741 GCA_964590905.1 uncultured Thermoanaerobaculia bacterium | reverse complement strand
GTTGGTAGTGAATCCGGCCATCGCATCAATCAACTGATTGACCTGCGTGCTGACCAGCGTCTGCCCATTGCCGGCCTGGATCGTTTCCACTTGATTGCTGGCTCCGCCGTACCAGTTCTGCACCGTCACCTGATCGGTCGTACCGTAGACTGCGATGCGTAAGTCGTTCGCCTGGCGGCTCAGCACCAGATCAAACGGATTGACCCCGGTGCTGAAGGCCATGCGGTCATCGCTCCCTCCGGAATCCACCACCAGATCCTGCCCGCCACCTCGATTGAATTGGTACATGTCGTTGCCGGCCCCGCCGACGAGAATGTCGTTGCCGTGAGAGCCGATGATGATATTGTCGCCTGCGCTGCCGGTGACATTCGCTGAACTGCCTAGCCCCGAGATATCGACGCTCTCGAAGTTCGTCTGCACCAGTGGATCGGGTACGCCACCGATGGACGTGACCTGGTCATCGCCCGCGGGAACCGCTAGATTGACGTCCACCACGCCGGTGCCGGGAACTACACCGATCAGCACAAGCGTGTCGTTGCCCGTCCCGCCGTTAGCCACATCCACGTTGCCCTCGGTGACCAGCATGACGATCGTGTCATTGTCCTCGCCGCCGTCGAGATAATCGCTGCCCGTGCCCCCGTCGAGCAGGTCGCCGCCGCCAAACCCGGTCAGGATGTCGTTGCCACCCAGACCGCTCAATGTGTCGTCCCCAGCCCCACCGCTGAGCTGGTCAGCGTCTGGAGTTCCAGTGCGGGTGAGGCCACCGGCAGTGTCAGGCGTGATATCCAACGTCGCGCTGGCTGCGACCGGAGCCGCGATGCCGTCCGTCACGAAGTAGCTGAATCTCACATCCGTGTTGTCGTTCAGAGCCGGCGTGTAGCTCCAGGTGCCGTCGAGATGGTCGACCAATGTGCCGTTGCCGACCGCGATCAGGAGGCCAGTCGCGGTGAGCGCGTTGCCATCCACGTCGGTCGCATTGCTCAACAGCTCGGCCTGGGTAATCAACCGTGCGCCGCTATCCTCGCCAATCGCCGCCAGCGTCAGCGGCGCCGTCACCGGCGCATCGTTGACCGGCGTGACCGTGATGCTGACCGTGGCCGGGGCGCTGGTCGCGGAGCCGTCAGTCACTGTGAAAGTGAAACTGTCCGGGCCGTTATAGTTGGCGGCGGGCGTATAGGTGTAAGCTGTGGTATTGCGAAACATGCTGACGGTGTTCGTCGCACTGTCCCACACGCGCAGCTCCGGCCGCCCATCCCCCGTGAGGTCGCCGAGCATGAGCAAGTCCGGCAGCGTGCCGGCCGGGAAAGTGCTGGCGGCCCCGAACCCGCCGCCGCCGTTGCCGAGGAACACCGCCCACGTCCCGTCCCCGGCATTGGCGACCGCCACGTCTTTGTTGCCATCGCCGTCCATATCCGCAATGATGACGCTGCTCGGGAACGTGCCGGTAGTCAGCGTGGTCAGGGAACTAAACGCCCCCGCACCGTTGCCGAGCATCACCGACACCGTGTTGGCGCCGTAATTCGCCACCGCCAAGTCGAGCGCCCCGTCGTTGTTCAGGTCGCCGAGGCTCGCAGACACCGGGCCCGTCCCGACCGCCAAATTGGTGGCGGTTCCGAAGCCGCCCACGCCGTTGCCGAGCAGCACCGACACGTTGTTGCTGAGCGCGTTGGCGACGATCACATCCGTCTTCCCGTCGTTATTCACGTCGCCGGCCGTCACGGACTGCGGCCCATCTCCCACAGGAAAGTCGGTAATGGAGCTGGACTCTCCGGTGGCGGTGCGGAGCAGCACGGTCATGGTGTCCACCAGTGGGTTCGCGATGAGCAGATCGAGAATGCCGTCGCCACTGACGTCGGCATGGCGCAATTCTATCGGTCCCCGAACCTGGGCAAACGTGGTGGGAGCGCCGAATGTGCCCTCGCCCGTGCCCAGCAACAGCGCGCCCTGGCGATCGCCATCCCACGTCATCAGGTCCAGCGGCCCGTCTCCATTCACATCGCTGACCTCCACAATCACCGGCCTGATGATAGCGTCATAATTCACCGCGGCCGCGAAGCCGCCGGCGCCGTCCCCGAACAACACCGAGATATTCTGACTCACGCGGTTCGGCACGATGAGGTCGAGCTTGCTGTCTGCGTTCACATCCACGGGGGTAACGGTGACCGGCCTGTTACCGACCGTATGGCTTATCGGTGCGCCGAATCCGACGCCCGTCCCCAACAGCACCGAGACGGTGCCCGATGCAATGTCATTGACGACCACAAGATCCATAAATGCGTCGCCGTTCAGCTGCGCCAGCCAGACACTGAGGGGACTGTCGCCTGCGGGAAGATTGGTGGCGGTCCCGAAGGTGCCGTCGCCGTTGCCGAGGAGCACTGACACAGTATCGTCGAGAAGGTTTGGGACAAGCAGATCCAGGTCGCCGTTGCCGTTCACATCGCCAATCGTGACCGTCACGGGAAGATCGCCCGTCGCATAGCTGGTGGCGGCACCGAACCCGCCGCCCACGGTCCCGAGCTGGACCTGCACGGTATTTCCACCGGTATTGGCGATCACCAAATCCGGAATCGTGTCCCCGTTGAGATCAGGGCGCTCAACCGGCCTCGCGGACGCCCCTCGAACCGCCGTCGGCATCACGGCGAAATTCAGATTCGGCCCACTCAGCGTGCCGTGCAAAGGCCCGCTCATCACCGTGAAGCCCAGCAAGTCGCCATCCGCGTCACTGCCGGCAAGCTGGAGGCTCGTCTCCGTATCCTCCGGCGTCGTCACCGATTGGCCCCCCGCCACCGGCGCATCGTTGACTGGGTTCACGGTCATGGTTACGTTGGCCGTGGCGGTGCCGCCCTGTCCATCGCTCACCGTATAGGCGAAGGTGTCGGAGCCGTTGAAGTTGAGGTTCGGCGTGTAGGTAACCGAGCCGTTGCCGTTAAGCACCGCCGTGCCATGAGCGCCATTGGTGACGCCACTGATCGAAAGCACGTCGCTGTCGTTGAAGAGCAGCGTGGCCGCACTCAGCGTCACAGCCGTGTCTTCGTTCGTAGCCGCTCCATCATCCTGAGCTTGCGGATCGTCGTCGGTGATCGTGCCCAGGGCAAAGCCGCTTAGAATCGTCGCAGTATTGTTGCCCTGCGCGAGGGTCACGAAGAACAGCTCGTCGGTCTCCTGCAGATCGTCCTGCCGCACCAGCACCGTCACAGTCTGGCTGGTTTGCCCCGGCGCGAACGTCACCAGCTGATTGGTGAACGCCTGGTAGTCCACCCCCGCCGTTGTGCCGCTGAAGTCCCCCGTCGACGCCAGCACTGTCACCGTGCTCGTCGTCGTCGCCGCCGACAAGGTCACCAGGAAGTCGAACGCGGTGAACCCGTCCAGGCTCGTCCCCTCCGCCGCCGTCACCCCCTCGCTGATCGTGATGTTGTACACATCGTCGTTGGTGATCGTGCCCAGGGCAAAGCCGTTTAGAATCGTCGCAGTATTGTTGCCCTGCGTGAGGGAAACGAGGAACAGCTCGTCGGTCTCCTGCAGATCGTCCTGCCGCACCTGCACCGTCACCGTCTGCTGCGTCACGCCCGGCGCAAACGTCACCAGCTGATCGGTGAACGCCTGGTAGTCCGTCCCTGCCGTCGTGCCGAAGAAATCGCCCGTTGAGGCCAGCACTTCCACCGTGCTCGTCGTCGTCGCCGCCGACAAGGTCACCAGGAAGTCGAACGCGGTGAACCCGTCCACGCTCGTCCCCTCCGCCGCCGTCACGTTGCTGATCGTGAGCGTCCTCGCATCGTCGTCGAGGATGGTCGTGGTGACTGCGCTCGTGCCCAGAGCGATGGCCGCCCCGGTGGAGCTGCCCGGACTGCTCAGAACAACCGTGTAGTCTTCCGGGCCTTCCACCGCCGGGTCGTCGGCCGCCCCCAAGCTGATGACCAGATCGGCCATCGGGCTGCCGGTGCTGATGAAGGTCAGGGTGCCGGCCACGAAGCTCAGATCGGTCCGTGAGCCGATCGCCGTGGTGACCGCCGCCGCGAAGGATGCATAGTCCGCGCTGGTGGTGTCGAGGTCGGTGAGCCCCAAATTGATCGTCGCCTGCTCGCCCGCTTGCAGCGTGCCCGCCAGGTGCACCGTGTAGCTGGCCGTGGCGACTTCCGTCACGCTCGCGGCACCGCTGATCGACCAAGTCGCCTGATCGTTGTCGGCAATCGTCACCGTACCGCTGAGCGTCGCCCCGAGCGTCACCTGCGGATTGCCGCTGGTGATCGCGGTCAGCGTCACGATCACGGTTTCGGCAGCCTCGACCAACGTGTCATCCGGCACGCTCACGTCGATCAGCGCCGTGGTAGTCCCGGCGAGGATCGTCACCGTGCCGGTGAGCGTGGTGTAGTCCACGCCGTTCGCCGCGGTACCGGTGATCGAGTAGCTCAGTACCGTGTCCACGCTCGCGGCGGCGCTCTGCGTCACCGTGAACTGGCCGTTGTTCGCCGGCTCGCCGGCCCCAGCGTCCGTCGCGGCAATCGTCACCGTCGGATTCAGCACCGGCGCGTCGTTGACCGCCACCACGGTGATCGCGGTGTGGGCAGTGTTGCTGTTGGCGTCGCCGTCGTTGACCGTCACCGTCACGTCGCGGGCGGTCGTGTTCGGGTTCTCGCTCGAGTTGCTGAACGTGATCGCCTGCAACGCCGTCTGGTAGGCCGCCAGCGTCGCCGAGCCGGTCAGAATGATGTGCGTCGCCGTCGACGCCCCGTCCACCGAAATCCCGGCCGGCAGCGATCCCGCCGCCAGCAGGTCGCCGGTCTGCGCATTGGTCAGCGTGATCGACGCACTCTCGATGTTGGTGTCGTCCACGTCGGTGATGCTCACATCCGTGTCCGCAATCGCCACCGGCGAGCCGCCCTCGGTGAAGGTCGCCGCGTAGTTGGCCCCGGCCGCCGCCGAGTTGTTGGCGTCGAGGTCGAGCACCGGCGCGTCGTTGACCGCCACCACCGTGAATGACACACTGCCGGTGTCGCTCTTGAAGTCGGCGGCCGGCGGACTGCCGGACTGCCCGTTGTCCTGCACCGTGTAGTCGAAGCTGGCCGGGCCGCTGTAGTTCAACGTCGGCGAAAAGATCACGTCGGTGCCGACGATGCTGACCGTGCCGCCCACGGCGCTGCCGACCCCGGTGATGGTGAGCGTCTGCGTGGCCTCATCGGCGCCGCCACCCTTGCTGTCGTTGCCCAGCAGACTGGCGAAGGAAATGGTACGGTCGCCCGAGTCCTCGCCCACGCTCGCCAGCGGGTCGTCCACCGCCACCGGCGCATCGTTCACCGGCGCCACGTTGATCGTCACCAGCGCGCTCGACACGTCGCCGTCGACGTCCTGCACCTGGTAGGTGAAGGAGGCCGCTCCGGTAAAGTTCGCCGTTGGGGTGAAGCCGAAGCTGCCGTCGTTGTTGAGCACCACCGCCCCCCCGGTGACCGCGCCCACCACCGTGAGCGTGAGCCCCCCGTCGCCGAGCCCCGTGTCGTTCGCCAGCACCCCGGTGAGGGCCGGCACGTTGAGCACCGTGTCCTCGATCCCCGCGTAGATGTCGGCCGTCGCCACCGGTAGATCATCCACCGGCAGATTATCCACGCCGGCGATTTGTACGGTCGCGGTGGCCCAGCTGAGCGCCCCGTTGCCCAGCCGGATTGCGTAGGTAAAGGTATCCGTCGCGAACTCTCCTGCTCCAAGAGTTTGCAGGGTGTTCTTGAAAGCATCACTCAAAGTGCTTGCGTCGTATCCGACTTTTCCATCCGCGGTGATCTTGATTGTGGCACCATTTGCGCTGACGTTCGCAGCCCCAATCGGATCTTGTGTCAGCAAATCTGTCGGTCGGATACCACCAGGACTCGTACCGTCGTCGAGCGACCAGAGTTTCTTGGCGGCACCGCCAAGGTCATTGCCCATCACGTCCAAAGTTACGCAGCCAAGCGAATCTTCTGTGAGGTCAGCTGACGTGAACAGGTCATCCTTCGCTTGCGGCGTGTGGCCGAACGAAACGATGATTCCTTTGGTGTTGTTGATGGTGTCCTTGTCATTGCCGCGAGTGATCGTGTCGGCGGCCAAGGGGACGGAGACGTCGTCCTTCTTTTTGCCGGCCGGAGGGGTAGACCCAGAGGGCACGATCCTGTCGTCGGAACTGGTGCCTTTAATTTTAGCCATAGTGTCCTTTAAAAAGTTGCGGGGAAAAATCCCGAATTATTGGGAAGAGATCCTAAAAACTGTGGTTTTGGTCTGGGCAGGTAGAATGGTGCACAGATCGGTATTGGCCAATCGTGACCGGGGTATACGCGTTTGCGCGGCGTGGGTGAAGTCACCATTGCACCCGTGCAATTGCTTTCCCTGGCAGGATGCTGAAAAAGTCCGCCAGCTTCGTTTTCGCTTCGCTCAGAAGCTCAACGTACCGAAGCGTACGTCTTCGCCTCTTCGCTCGTTGCGGCCTTGCTGGACGGCTTTTTTGAGCATCCTACAAGACTGTTATCCTGTTGTGCTACATGTGCGGATCGTCGAAGTTTTAACCTGCCAAAATAGTTTTTCCGCAGACTGCTAGGTTTTCAGTTTCGCCTGCTGCGCATCGCGCAGGCTGACCAATACTTGTTGCACCTGCTGCTGCAACCGCGCCAGCACGTCTAGGCCCATCGCCACGCGGGTGACGAGGATGCCGTCCAAACCTTTCGGCGCGGCTTGGTCATCCTTCGCGGTTTTGGCAATGGCAGCCAGCAGCGTGGGCTCGATGAACCCAAAATCGACATAGGCAATCCCTTGGGCCACGCTGACATTGGTGTAGTTCGTCGCACGCGGGTGCGCCGATGACTCGCTGGGCTTCAAGCGGACATTCAACGCGATGGTTTTGTCTTTGGGGTCACTCATGCTGGTTCACTTCTTCACTACGAGAGGGGAGGCAACATATGCTACAAAAACAGAGAATACAATACGTATTTCTCCATACGTATTTATCCACGTTAGGGGCAAACAAAATGGTGCCAGGAACCTTTCGCGGCGCGTGGCGGGGGTTTGGTCTATCTGGTCTATCTGGTTTCTTTGGTTTGTTTTGTCGGGGGACGAAAGCCCCCCCGCTCACTGCTCGCCTTCAGCTATTGGCCGGTCAACTTCCGAGAGTCCGCTGACCACCCATTTCGTCGGCGCTCAAGAACACAGGGCGGATCGCCGATACGGTTTCGAGGAACTAGCCGGTTCTAAGTCATACGTTTCACGCGAGCCCTATCCCCACTCAGACCATTCCACATTCATCATTCCACATTCCCAACGCGCCTCACGTCCTCCGGGAGGATGCTCAAACAGCCCGTCCAGCAAGGCCGCAGCCGAAGAAAGCACCGGAGGCGTAGCCTCTGGGCTACGTTGAGGATGCTTTCGAGGTGAGAACGCTGCTGGCGGGTTGTTTCAGCATCCGATTCTATTGCCAGCTCGCTGCCACGACCGCCGCTACCTCCTCCGGCTTGGCAGCGATCCCTTGATCCCAGGCCATCCCGTTATTGTTGCTGGTGAACGAGGCCATCGCGTCGATCAACTGATTCACTTGCGTGCTGACCAGCGTCTGCCCATTGCCGGCCTGGATCGTTTCGACTTGATGACTGGTCCCGCCGTACCAGTTCTGAACCGTCACCTGATCGGTCGAGCCGTAGACCGCAATGCGTAAGTTGTTCGCTTGGCGGCTCAGAACCAGATCCAATGGATTGACCCCGGCGCTGAAGGCCATGCGGTCGGAACTCCCTCC
>CAZPYU010000145.1:0-8427 GCA_964590905.1 uncultured Thermoanaerobaculia bacterium | reverse complement strand
GTGAGCGAAGCGGCGTCGAAGCGGGCGCCGCTTCCGGCGATCAGCCGCTCGCCCCCGACGCGGTAGCCTGCGCCGTGGCGAAAGAGGATCTGATCGCGATCTGCAACCAGCGCCTCGAGCGAGCTCACGACGCCGCCGAGCGCCGCCAGCCGGTCGAGCCACTCCAGCAGTTGACCGCCCCCCATCGCGCTGGCGTATCTTGACTCGAATCGAGCCCGCTGACGTGAGCGACCCCTCCTCAGTTTTCGTAGCGCCCGAGGCGCGCACCGCCGAACGCTTTCTGCTCGACGAGCTAGCGCGCGCTTTGCCGCGCCCGGCGCCGACCGCGCCGCTCCCGCCTCCGGTCCGCGTCGTCGTGCCATCGCGCTCTCTGCGCCGACACCTGCTCGCCGCCCTCGCCCGCGAGCGGCCGGCCTGGCTCGGCCTCGAAGTCACGACCCTCTTCGACGCCGCCCTCACGATCGTTCGCGCCACCGGGGAGCTGCCGCCCAAGGGCGACACGCTCTTCGGTCTCCTCCTCGAGCGTACCGCTCGCCGGCGACCTCCTCTCCTCGCCGCCTGCGGCGACTTCGCCGACGGCTGGAGCGCGCTGGTCGGAGCGGCGCGCGATCTTGTCGACGCCGGCTTCGGATCCGAGCACCAGGCAGCGCTGTCCGAGCGGATCGAGGCCGAGCGCGGCGCGCTTTCGGTTCGGAGCCTCGATCGAGCTCGGGCCCTCCTCACGGCGCTCGCGGCGACGCTCGAAACGATGCGCTCGCTCGGCCTTGAGCCCGGTTCGGCCACTTACGGCCGCGCCGCCCGCCTCCTCTCCGAGCGCGGCGACTCGCTCTTGCCCTCCAGTGCCCTCTGGATCCACGGCTTCGCCGACGCGACCGGAGTCGCCGGCGATCTGCTCGAAGCCCTCGTCCGCCACTCCGGCGCTGCGGCGCTGCTTGTCGATCCAAGCGATCTGAACGAGCCGGTCGATCGGATCGTGGAGAGCTCCGAGCGCTGCGCGTTCGGCCGGCGGCTCCGCGAGCGACTCGAAGGCGCTGGCGGCAGAGCGCAGCCGATCGCGCCGCTCTCAACGCTGCCGTCGCTGCGGATGTTCACCGCTCCCACGCCGGCGCTCGAAGTGCGCGCCGTCGCACGCGCCGTGGGCGAGGCCATCGACGACGGCGTGCCCGCCGAACGGATCGCGATCGTGCTGCGCTCTCCGGAATCTCACCGCTCGCCGTTGGCCCGCGAGCTGGCAAGGAACGGCGTGCCGTATTCGGCCTCGGCCGACCACGGCCCCATCGCGCCTCGCGCCCACCGGGCGAGGGCGCTGTTGCGGCTGCTCGAAGCCGGCGCACGAGCGCCGGTCGATACCGCGCTCGACCTCCACGAGAGCGCCGGCGCGGCCGCCGAGCAGCGGCCCGCCGTCCGTCTCGCGTTGCGCGCCTTCGGCTGGGACTTGCTCGGCGAGGCGGCGCGGGCTCCGCGCCCGCCGCTCGAAATTCACCGGGACTCCGGAGTGCCGCTGCCGGCCCGGGCTGGGCTCGAAGCGGACGCCGATCGCGGTGCCTCGCTGCCACGCCAGCGCCTGCCGCTGCCGGTGCTCCTCGACTTTCTCGACTGGCTGCGTGAGCTTCTCGCTCGGCTCGAGCGCTGGCCCGATCGCGGTACCTGGAACAGATACTCCGACGCCCTGGCCGCGCTGCTGGACATCTGCAAGCTCGACCAGCGTGACGAGCGCGACGAGCTTCTCGGTGCACTTGCCGCCGTCGAGCTGGAGCTCCCCGACGACTTCGAGCTGATGCGCTCCGAGGCGCTGGCTCTCGTCGCTAGCGCCTGGCGCCGTTCGGAGCGGCTGCCGTGGGGCGGCAACGGCGGCGGCGTGCAACTGCTCTCGGTGACCGAGGCGCGAGGTCTCACCTTCGATCGGCTCTTCGTGCTCGGACTCACGCGCGGCGGCTTTCCGCGCCCGGTCGCTGAGGAACCGGTCCTGCCCGATGCGCTCCGCCTGCGGCTGCGCGATCTCCTCACCGAGCTGCCGGTGAAGCGAGACGGGCACGACGAGGAGCGCTATCTCTTCGCCCAGCTGGTCGGCGCTGCGCCGGAGGTCGTGCTGTCGCGCGCGCTACGCGATGCCGACGGCCGCCTTCTCTCCGCGTCGCCGCTCCTCGAGCGCCTCGAACGCGACGGGCGCCTGCTTCCGTTCTCGGGACCCGAGGGAGCTCCGCTGCCGCCGCTCGATCGTGCGATCCAGGCGGCGCTCGCCGGTCGCGAGGCTGGCGTCGCCCCGCACCTCGCCCCGGCGCTCGAGGAGGGACGACAGCGCTTCTCGCCCGGCTCCATCGCGAGTACCGTCGCCGCGGCCGCAGCTCGTTTGCGAGTGCTCGCCGAATTCGAGCGCCTCTCCGGAAGAGGCAGCGGACGACAGGGAGCGGCCCGGCTCGGTCCGTTCTTCGGTCTCCTGGGTGTCCTCCCCGACGAGCCCATCGCCGCGACGACTCTCGAAGAGCACGCGAAGTGCGGCTGGCGCGCCTTTCTGGAGAGGACTCTCCGGCTCGAACCGCTGCCCGACCCGTTCGCGGCGCTCCCCACGATCGACCCGCGGCTCCTCGGTTCGGCGCTCCACGATGCGCTAGCCCGCCTCTTCGCAGATCTGACCGATCCGGCGGATCCGGCCGATCCGATCGCTGCCGGCGAAGCGAGTGTCGCGGCGCGGCTCGACTCTCCCGGCCGTCCGCTGCTCTGGCCTGATGCCGCCGAGATCGAACGGGTGGCGACGGCGGCCGCGGCCGCTGCGTTGCGCCGCGCCGGTCTGGCGCGCCGCGGGCTCGAGCGACCGCTGACCGAACGCATCGTCCAGCGTTTGGCGGTGGCGCGCGCCGCCGATGCCGCGCGGTCTGAAGCCCTCCTCCTCGGCGTCGAGCTCGCGGGCGAGCTGCCGCTCCGCGACAGCCGTGGACATCCGACGACAGTCCGCTTTCGCGCCGATCGGCTACTCCGACTAGGCAACACTTTGACCTTCACCGACTTCAAAGCAGGCGCCGTACCGCCCTCGCTCGCGAAAAAGAGGGCGACAACGCGGCGCAAGGGTCTGGAGCGTTCGATCCGGTCCGGTGAGCGGCTGCAGGCGTCGATCTACGCCCTGGCCGCAGCACCGCGGGTCGCGGAAGGCGCTTACCTCTTCCTAGCACCGGACGACGACGCTCCCGAGCGCGAGATCGCGCTTCCCGGCGACAAGGCGGCGTTCGTGGCTCTGCGCGATGCGGCGACCACGTTGCTCGACGCTCGTCGTCTCGGTCTCTTTCCTCCCCGGCTACTCGAGCCGTCGCTCGATTCGACTTACGAGGGCTGCAAGCGCTGCGCGGTGGCGGAGGCATGCGTTCAGGGCGACAGCGCATTTCGCCTGCGGCTCGAGAAGTGGCACGAAGAGCAGCTCGGCTCGGCGGAGCGAAACCGTCCAGGCGATCCCGACGATCTCCAAGTTGCAGATGACCTGGAACGTGCTCTTTGGCGCCACTGGCGACTGCGCGCCAAGCCGCAGGAGCCGCTGTGATCGCTCCGCTCGGCGACGACACCGCGCGTCGACTGGCGCGCGAGCTCTTCGATCGACCGCTCCTCCTCGAGGCCGGTGCCGGCACGGGGAAGACGAGCGCTCTGGTGGCGAGACTCCTGGCCTGGACCCTCGACATCGGTTGGCGCGAGCGCGCCGAGCGGCTGGCCGAGCGGGCAAGCGCGGCCCGGCGCCCCGCGCCCACTCGCCGCGAGATCGCCGCCGATCTCCTCGACGGGATCGTCGCGATCACTTTCACCGAAGCCGCGGCTGCGGAGATGGCCGCACGCCTCGGGAGCGCGCTCGCCCAGGTCGGTCGAGGCGAGCAGCCCGCCGAGCGGACCGACCTGGCGCTCGACGGCGAGCTGCGCGAGCGCGCCGCGGCGCTTCTCGAGGAGCTCGGTCGGGCTCGGATCCAGACGATTCATTCGTTCTGTCGCGCCCTCCTCGCCGCCCACCCGTTCGAGGCCGGTCTTCATCCCGCCTTTCGCATCGACGCCGACAGCACCGAGCTCGAGCGGGTGACGAGCGATCTCTTGCGCGAGCGCGGCAGCGAGCGGCTTCGCGCCGGCGATCCCGACTGGCTCGCTCTGTTCGCCGAAGATCGCTCTCCCGAACGACTCTTCGCGGCACTGCTGCGCGCCGCCGAAAGTAGCGTCGCTCCCGAGCTGCTCGAGCGCGATCCGTTTCCGAGCTCTGCGGTCGAGGTTCGGCTCGACGAGAGTCGGCGCGCGCTGGAGCCTCTCCGGGCGGCGCTCGCCGCAGTGGCGCCGAAGCTGCGGAAGAACGCCGTCGCCCACCGTGTTCTCGCCGCTCTAGACGCGCTGCTCGTCGAGCTCCGGGGTTCCGGAGACGTCCTCGACGCGCTCGAGAGCGCCGCGCTCGGCGCCGAGCGCCTGCTCGCCGAGTCGGGCGACACGCTTCGTGACTGGAGCGCCGATCAGACGACTGAATCGATCGGTCGACTCCTCCCGTCCGACGGCGTGCCCTTTTGCCGGCTGGCCAGCAACGCGCTCGCAGCTCTTGGACGTTTGGAGAAGATCCGTCCCGCGGCGCTCGCGCGCGTGCGGCGCGTGGTCGGGCCGCTGCTCTTCGAGCTCCGAAAGCGCCTGCGTCGCGAGGGGATCGTGCTCTACGAGGATCTTCTCGAACGGGCCTACCGCCTCCTTGCCGAGCGCGTCGATGTTCTGGCGACGGTTCGCCGCGGCATCCGTCAACTCCTGGTCGACGAATTCCAAGACACCGACTGGCGGCAGTGCGCACTGGTCGAGAAGCTGGCGCTCGAGGGCCAGGAGAGCGAGCGGCCAGGTCTGTTCGTGGTCGGCGATCCGAAGCAGTCGATCTACGGCTGGCGGCATGCGGACCTCGAGGCGTATCAAGGCTTCTTGGCGCGAGCGGACGGGGCGGGCGCGGTGCGCGCCCGACTCGAGGTGAACTTCCGCTCGCTGCCGGCGATCCTCGCCGAAGTCGAGCGCGCCGTCGCACCCCACCTCGTCGCCGAGCCTGGGTTGCAGCCGCCGTTCGAGCGCCTCGTTCCGTCTCCGCGCGCGCTCGCGCTGGCCGAGCGGATCGGCGCGCGGCCGGCGGTCGAGTACTGGCTCTCGACCTCGGCCGAGCGCGGAAACGAGACCGGCGCGAGCGCCGCCAGCCGGATCGAGGCCCGGGCCCTGGTCTCCGACCTGCTCGCGCAGCGACACCGCGACTCCACTCTGCGCTGGTCGGACGTCGCTCTGCTGACGCGCTCGGCGACCGATCTCGAGACCTACCTGCAGGCGCTGCGCGAGGCGGCAATCCCGTTTGCTGTCGAGCGCGATCGCTCCTACTGGCGCCGCCGCGAAGTCATCGACGCCGCAGCGCTGGTGCGGACGATCGTCGATCCCGGCGATCACCTCGCACTTGTCACCTTCTTGCGCTCGCCGTTCGTCGGTGTTCCCGACGCGGCGCTCTTGCCGCTCTGGCGGGAGAGGCTCCCCGAGCGCGTCGATGCGCTCATGGCGCCCGATCCGCTGCGGATTAGGGAGCTCGAAGAGCTGCTCGGCCGCGTGGCCTCCGGGCTGCCCGCCGGCGTTCCTGGCCTCGAACGGATCGACGGCTGGGAGGCGAGCGCACTGTTTGCTCTCGAAGCGCTTGCCGAGCTGCGCGCGCGTTGGGGTCGCGAGCCAGCACAGGATTTCGTGGAACGGCTGCGCTCCAGAATCGCCTTCGAACCCACCACCGCGGCGCGCTTCCTGGGCCGCTTCGGGCTGGCGAACCTCGAGCGCTTCTTTGCCGACCTCGAGGAGGCACTCGAGGGCGGCGGCGACGATCCGGCGAGCATCGTCCGTTTCCTGCGCCGCGCGGTCGCCGAGCGCCGAGTCGCAGAGGAGGCGCTGCCGCCGGAGAGCGACGCTGAGGCGGTGCGTGTCATGACGATCCACCGCGCCAAAGGTCTCGAGTTTCGCCACGTCTACCTGCTGCAGGTCCAGAAGGGGACCGACCGAGGAGGCGAGGAATCGCCGTTTTCCAGCGCCGGCGGCGCAGGCGGAGCGATCGACTACCAATTGCTCGGCCTGCGGACCCTCGGCTGGGCAGATATCGCGGAGCGGCGCAAGAGAGTCTCCGATCGCGAGCGGGCTCGCCTGCTCTACGTCGCCCTAACCCGCGCCAAAGAGCGCTTGGTGATCGCCGGACACTGGTTTGCCAGGCACGGACGCGAGCGCTCCCTCCTGCCGCTCTTCGCGGCTCGAATCGAGACCTCGCCGTTCGCGGAGAGCGCGAGCGGCGTCACGACAGTTCCGACGCTCGACGCCCACGGCGTGCTCTGGCGTGCCCCCGCGCACGAACCGAGCTGGAGCGACGAGATCCGCGCCACAGTCGATGCCGCGGCGATTCAGCCTGATGACCCGGCGCACCTCGTCCGCGATCTCGATCGGCTCGCCGCCCGCCGCGCCACAGCGACGGCGCGCGCCTCGCGATCGCGCCTCCAACGCGCCTCCGATTTCGTAGCGTTCGAGCCGGGCGAAGGCGAAGCGCAAGAGCTCGTCCGAGAAGGAAAACAGATTCCAGCGCTCGCCCGGGCGAGGGGTCTGGCTCTTCATCGGGCGCTGGAGCTGTTCGATCTCGCGCAGCACGACGAGGGCGCTTGGCGGTCGGCAGTCGAAGCGGTCTACCGAGCCGAACGCGCGCTTCCGAGCAACGCCGAGATCGCCGCCCTCGCCGAGGCGTTGGAGGGCCTGAAGCTCTCCCTTCTGTGGAAGCAGTTATCATCGTTGCGCCCCCAAATTCTTGCCCGAGAGCTTCCGCTTCTGGTCGCTGCCGATCCGAGCGCGGTGGCGGGCCCGATCGACGGCTACGTCGGGGCTCTGGATCTCCTCTATCAAGATCCCGGGACCGCTGAGCTAGTCGTCGCCGACTTCAAGAGCGACGAGATCGAAAGCGACGAGGAAATCCCCATCAAGGTCGAGGCCTACCGCCCGCAGCTCGAGCTCTACGGCCGCGCCGTCAGCTCAAATTTCAGTCTCCTCACCCCGCCCCGCCTCGAGCTCTGGCTGCTGGGGCTGGACCGCATCGTGGTCGTTTCGCCCACGGCGAGATCCTTCGATTCCGGCTAGCATCCGCGGCTGAGGGCCGCATGCCGCTCACCTATTCGAACTACCTCGCGCTCGACGACCTGCTCGCCTGCCAGCGGCCACAGTCGGACGGTCCCGAGCACGACGAGATGCTCTTCATCGTCATCCACCAGGTCTACGAGCTCTGGTTCAAACAGCTCCTGCACGAGACCGACCACCTCACGGCTCTTCTCGCCGCCGACCGCCTCGGCGACGCGCTCTCGACCTTCAAGCGCATCCTGACCATCTTGAAGGTGCTCGTCGCCCAGATCGACATCCTCGAGACCATGACGCCGCTCGGCTTCCTCTCGTTCCGCACCCGGCTCGAGGCAGCGTCGGGCTTCCAGTCGCCGCAGTTCCGCGAGCTCGAGCTCGCGCTCGGCCGCCGCAGTCGCAAGATGCTCGCCCACCACGAGGGAACGCCCGCCCACGCGCGGCTCGAGCGGCGGCTCGCCGAGCCGTCGCTCTGGGACACCGTCGTCGCCCTCCTGGCACGGCGCGGCTTTGCGGTGCCCGCAGCGCTCACGACGCGCGACAGAGAGGAGCCCAACCCGGACACGCCCGAGCTGCATCCGGCGCTGATCGAGATCTATCGGACCGAGCCCGAGCTGGCGTCGCTCCTCGAACGTCTGGTCGACCTCGACGAGGGGATCCAAGAGTGGCGCTACCGGCACGTCAAGATGGTGGAGCGGACGATCGGAGCCAAGCTCGGAACGGGCGGATCCTCGGGCGCCGACTACCTCCGACGAACTCTCTTCCAGCCGCTCTTCCCCGACCTCTGGGCGATCCGGACCGAGCTGTGACGCTCACGGTCGAGGCACTGGTCCGCACACCGAACGCTCTCGCCCCTCACTACACCGCTTTTCGAGTCGCCGAGCGGCTGCTCCTCTCGGGGCACTCTCATCAGGCCTGGCCCGACGTGGCCCGCGAAGGCCTGGTCGAAGCGTTCGACGACGCGGCGGAGCAGGTCGACGAGAAATGGGCGCGCGCCGCGGCGAAAGCCGAGCGCGTGCGCGACGGATACCGAGCGCTTCTCGACGATCCGGGCGGCGAGATCGCGCTCGCGGCTTCGACGCACGAGCTGGTGGTGCGCTGGCTCTCGGCGCTCGACCTCGCCGCCAAGCCGCGGCTCGTCACCACCTCGGGCGAGTTCCACACCCTTCGCCGACAGTTGGCGCGCCTCGCCGAGTGGGGGCTCGAGGTCCACCACGAGCCGGCCGAGCCGATCGCGACGCTCGCCGAGCGGCTGGCGAGAACGATCGACGAGCGCACCGCGGCGGTCCTGGTCTCGGCGGTCTACTTCGAGACGGCGCG
>CAZPYU010000144.1:0-5047 GCA_964590905.1 uncultured Thermoanaerobaculia bacterium | reverse complement strand
GATCCTGGTCGGCTTCGCCGGCGGCGCCGCCGACGGCCTCGCCCTCTTCGCGCGCTTCGAGACCAAGCTGGAGGAGTCGAATCAGAATCTCGAGCGCGCGGTGGTCGAGTTGGCCAAGGACTGGCGCACCGACCGCGCGCTCCGCCAGCTCGACGCCGTCATGCTGGTCGCCGATTCCGAGCGCAGCTTCCTGGTCTCGGGCCAGGGCGATCTCTTGCAGCCCGACGAGGACGGCATCCTGGCGGTCGGCTCGGGCGGCAACTTCGCGCTCGCCGCGGCGCGGGCGCTCCAGCGTCACACGGCGCTTTCGGCGAGCGACATCGCGCGCGAGGCGATGGCGATCGCTGCCGAGCTCTGCATCTACACCAACGACCGGCTGACGCTCGAGGAGCTCTGAGGTGCAGGCTCTAGCGTCGAAGCCGGAGGCGCTCGATGCGCTGACGCCGCGACAGATCGTCGCCGAGCTCGATCGCCACGTCGTCGGCCAGGGAGCCGCGAAGCGGGCGCTGGCGATCGCTCTGCGCAACCGCTGGCGGCGCCAGCAGCTCGCCCCCGAGGTGGCCGAGGAGATCGTCCCCAAGAACATCCTGCTCATCGGCCCGACCGGGGTGGGCAAGACCGAGCTCGCGAGGCGGCTCGCCAAGCTGGCGCGCGCGCCGTTCCTCAAGGTGGAGGCGTCCAAGTTCACCGAGGTCGGCTATGTCGGGCGCGACTGCGAATCGATCGTGCGCGACCTGACCGAGATCGCGGTCGCGCTGGTACGAGAAGAGCTGCGCGCCGCGGTCGCCGTTAGCGCCCGCCAACGCGCCGAGGAGCGGATCCTCCAGCTTCTGGTTCCCTCCGCGTCCGGCCTCGGCGGGCCGCCGGGCGACGACCTCGCGGCGACGCGAGAGAAGTTTCGCGAGCGGCTCCGAAACGGCGGCCTCGAGGGTCGCGAGATCGAGATCGAGATCGAGGAGACGACGACGCCGAGCCTCGAGATGATCACTCCGCAGGGGATCGAAGAGGTTGGGCTCAACTTGAAGGAGATGATGCCCGGGCTCTTTTCGCGCCGCAAAAAACAGAAGATGACGATCGCCGAGGCGCGCCCATTGCTCGAAGGCGAGGAGGCCGAGAAGCTGATCGACCGCCAACAGGTGGCGCGCGAAGCGCGGCGCCGGGTCGAAGAGACCGGAATCGTCTTCCTCGACGAGATCGACAAGATCGCCGGCCGCGAGCGCGGCCAGGGGCCCGACGTCTCGCGCGAAGGGGTACAGCGCGACCTCTTGCCGATCGTCGAGGGCACCACCGTGGCGACCAAGTACGGGCCGGTCAAGACCGATCACGTGCTGTTCGTCGCCGCGGGCGCCTTCCACGTCGCGCGCCCGTCGGACCTCATCCCCGAGTTGCAGGGGCGCTTCCCGATCCGGGTCGAGCTCGACTCGCTCGGCGAGGCCGAGTTCGTGCGCATCCTGACCGAGCCCGAGGGCGCGCTCACCAAGCAGTACGCGGCGCTGTTGTCGACCGAGGGGGTGCAACTCGAGTTTCGCGTCGACGCCATCGCCGAGCTGGCGCGCCTCGCCGCCGAAGTTAACCGCATCGCTGAGAACATCGGCGCGCGTCGGCTCGCCACCCTGCTCGAGCGCCTGCTCGAGGAGGTTTCGTTCAACGCTCCGGAGATGGATGGCGTTGAGGTCGTCGTCGACGCCCCGTTCGTGCGCCGAACCCTCGCCGAACTGGTGGAGAATCAGGATCTCTCGCGCTATGTCCTCTGATCGCCGCTGCCGACTCGCCGCCCTCGCTCTTCTCGTCGTCTTCCCCGGCTGCGGCAAGCAGGGCGACCCGGCGCCGCGCCCGCGCCCGATTCCGCAGCCGGCGAACGAGCTCGAGCTGCGCCAGCGCGGCTTCGAGCTCTTGCTCGAGTTCCCCTATCCCGCGACGACAGTCGCCGGGCTGCCGCTCGCCGGCATCGCCTCGGCGACGATCTACGAGGCGGTGATGCCGCTGGCGCCGGAGGCGGAGCTGCCGAAGCTCGACGAAGCCGACCTCGAGGCTCTTGCGCTGCCGGTTGCGGTGCTTGCCGGCACCGCGCTCGACGAGGCGGTCGTTGGCAGCCGCATCCGCGCCCATCTCGCTCTCCCGGCCTCGGCGTTCGAGCGCGCCGAGGCGCGCGTCTACGCGGTGCGCACCGAGGGGCCGAACGGCGATCGCTCGCCCTGGTCGAAAGCTGTCGCGTTGCGGCCGCGCACCGCCCCCGCGGCTCCCGTGGGACTCGTCGTCACCGCCCAGAAGGAGGGCGTCGCGCTCTCCTGGACGTCCGCTGCCGACGCGGTGAGCTACGTCGTCTTGCGCCGCGAGGCGAAGAGCCCCGACTGGAGCACGCCGTTGGCGACAGTCCCTCCCGAGACCACGACCTATCTCGACCGCGGCGCCCTCTACGGGACACGCTACGTCTACACGGTCTTGGCGCTCGCCCAGCTCGAGCCCCCGATCGAGAGCGCACCGGTGCGCGCCAGCGAGGTCGACTATCGCGATCTCTATCCGCCGGCACCGGCACGCGAGCTCCGCGCCCTGGCGCTCTCCGGCGATATTCGGCTGGTCTGGGATGGCAGCGCCGACGCCGACCTCGCCGGCTACCGCGTCGAGCGCGCCGAGAGCGGCGGCGCGTGGCACGCCCTCACGCCGACGCCGATTCTCGAGCTCGAGTTTGCCGACGCCGCGGCGCCGCGCGGTGTCGTGCTCCAGTACCGAGTTCTTGCGATCGATCGCAATGGCAACGCAGCCAAGGCAGCCGGCCCGGTGGAAGTTCGCCGGCGATGAGCCAGACCTGGCTCGTCTCCGGAGGCGGTAACGACTTTCTCGCCCTGGTCGAGCCGGAACGCGATCCGACGCCTGCTGAGATCGCCGCCTGGTGCACCGACGGCGTCTCGATCGGCGCCGACGGGCTCTTCACGCTGGTGCGCACCGCGGACGGCGCCGCGATGAGCTACTGGAACGCCGACGGACGACCCGCCGCGCTCTGCGTCAACGGGACGCGCTGCGCGGCCCGGCTGGCGCTCGAGCTGGGCTGGGGCGAAAGCGGCATCACGGTGGCCACCGGCGGCGGTCCCCTCCGCGCCGAACGCCGCGGCGCGACCGCGATCGCGCTCGAGCTGCCGGCGCCCGAGAAGCTACCGCGCCGGTTACGAGTCGAGCTCGTCGAGCACGCCGTCGACGGCTGGTTCGTCACCATCGGCGTGCCGCACTTCGTGGTGCGCTGGCCGCAGTCGCTCGCCGCCTGCCCCGTCGACCGCCTCGGTCCGATGCTGCGTCGGCATCCCGATTTCGGCGCGGCCGGAACCAACGTCGATTTCGTCCGCTTCCCGTCGCGGCACGAGCTCGAGATCCGCAGCTTCGAGCGCGGCGTCGAAGCCGAGACGTTAGCCTGCGGCACCGGCGTCCTGGCGGCGGTCGCGGTCGGACTGCAGCTCGATCTGGCGAAGTTGCCGCTCGTGGCCCGGACTCTCGGCGGTTTCGAGCTCACCGTGGAGGGCACCACGGTCGACTCGGCACCGAGCCGCTGGACGCTCGCCGGCGACGCGCGGCTCCTCGCCACGATCGAGCTCACGCCCGAAGCGGCACACCCGCCGCCGCCGACACCGCGCTGGTCGGAGTGAGGTGACCGTTCGGTGCCCGCCGCTCGCTTCTCTCCGGTCGACGAGCAGCTCGCGCTCCTCACTCGCGGCGTCGTCGACCTGGTCTCGGAGCCCGATCTCCGGCGCAAGTTAGAGCGGTCGCTCGCCACCGGCGCACCGCTCGCGGTCAAGGCTGGCTTCGACCCCTCGTCGCCCGACCTTCATTTCGGTCACACGGTCCTCTTGCGCAAGATGGCGCACTTCCAGCGCCTCGGCCACCGCGTCGTCTTCCTGATCGGCGACTTCACAGGGATGATCGGCGATCCGACCGGCAAGAAGGCGACCCGCCCTGAACTCACCAAGGGCGAGCTCGCGGCCAACGCCGAGACCTACGCGCGCCAGGTTTTCCGCATCCTCGACCGCGAGGCAACCCTGGTGCGCTACAACAGCGAGTGGCTGGCGCCGCTCGGCGCCGAGGGAATGATCCGCCTCGCCGGCCGCTGGACGCTGGCGCGCATGATGGAGCGCGACGATTTCCGGACGCGTTACGAGGCCCATCAACCGATCTCGATCCACGAGCTGCTCTATCCGCTGGTGCAGGCCAAAGACTCCATCGAGATGGCGAAGCGCCCCGAGCTCGGCTGCGACGTCGAGCTCGGCGGGCACGACCAAATCTTCAACCTGCTCGTCGGTCGCGACCTGATGAAGGACGAAGGGCTGGAGCCGCAAGTCTGCCTGACCGTGCCGCTCCTGGTCGGGCTCGACGGCAAGGAGAAGATGTCGAAAACGCTCGGAAACGCGATCGCCGTCGAGGATCCGCCGCGCGAGATCTACGGCAAGACGATGTCGATCCCGGATGCGCTGATGTGGGATTGGCTGTTGCTGCTCACCGATCGACCTGAGGCCGAGATCCGGGCCGAGAAGCAGGCCGTCGAAAAGGGCGAGCAACATCCAAAGAGGGTCAAACAGCAGTTGGCGCGCGACCTGGTCACCCAGTTCGGTGGCCCCGAGGCCGCACGCGAAGCTGAAGCGGAGTTCGAGCGCGTCTTCGCCGCCGGCGGAGCGCCCGACGAGGTGGCGGAAGTGACTCTGAGCGCCGGCACAGCGCTCGCCGACCTGCTCGTTGCCGCCGGGCTCGTGGCTTCGAAGAACGAGGCGCGCCGCATGCTCGATCAGGGAGCGGTCACCCTCGATGGAGCGCGCGCCAGCGATCCGCACGCGCAGCTCGCCGCTCGTCTCGACCCCTACCTGGTCCAGGTCGGCAAGCGGCGCTTCGCTAGGATCCGAGTTGTCGAGTTGGGCTAGCCGCGACCGGTCGAGCGCGCCTCGGCGGGTTTCACGAACGGGTTGACCACGCGCAGCCGATCGTCGATCAGCCAGCCGTCCCGGAGATCTTCCGTATAGAGCGTGGTGCAGCCTGCGCGCCAGGCAGAGCGGCCGAGCTCCCTCGTTGC
>CAZPYU010000143.1:0-41418 GCA_964590905.1 uncultured Thermoanaerobaculia bacterium | reverse complement strand
ACGCCGCGCAAGCGGCCGAACGCTAGGCTGCCGCTCGCATACCGGTCGTAGCGCAACGTCACTGGCATGCGTTCGCGAAGCGTCAGATCTAGCCGACAGCTCTCGATCCACTCCCCGCCTGGCGCGCGCATCTCCCGCTCGGTCTCGGCGAGATCGATCTCGTCGAGGCGGCGGACGAACGCGGCAGTCTCCTGGTGCCCGAGCTCGTGGAGATTGAGCGCTTCGGAACCCGGAACCCCTTCGCGCAGGCGCAGCGTGCCGTTGGCGAACAGCGTCAGATCGAGCCGCGAGATCGGGCTCCGGCACTCCTCCCGAAGCAGCACGACCGAACGCGGGTCGACCGGCTCCGAGGCGCCGGCTCCCGCGGCGATGAACAGCGCCGGAACGAGGAGTCGCCTGCTCACCGAGCCGAGGATCACCTCGCCGGGCTCTCCACGGCGCCGGCGCCGACGATCGCCTCGATCTGCTCCGCGAGCGCTGACGAGTAGTCGATACGGAAACGCTCTTCGGGGCGAATCTCCACCTCGCCGCTCCCTTCCAGTCGCACGGCGAAAAGCAGCGAGGACGCTCCGGGATGCTCGGCCAGGAGATCGCGCAGGCGGACCAGGGCTCCTTGCGAGAGTGCGGGCGAGAGAGCGACTCGAACCTCCCTCACCGAACGAACGGCCACTTGGTCGAGCGGCACCAGGTCGTCGAGCATCATCTCGAGGTCGCCGCCCCGATCACGAACCAGGCCCCGAGCCAGGATGGGAGCATCCTCCACCAGGAGCTCGTCGAACCGCCGCAGTGCCTCGACGAAGGCGGCGACCTGCAGCGTTCCGAAGGCGTCCTGGAGTACGAACCGAGCCATGACCTTGCCCGCGTTGGGTCCCATCTTGATCTTGCTGCGTTTGACGCGCGTCACCAGACCACCGACAGTGGCGGTGCCGCGAAAGCCGTCGCGGATATCGCGCGTGGTGTGGCTCGCCAGGCGGGCGGTCTCCTCAGCGTAGTCGGCGAGCGGATTGCCGGTGAGGAAGAGCCCCAGCGCCTCCTTTTCGAAGCGCAGGCGCTCGTTCTCCGGCCAGATCGGGACGGCGCGCTCTGCAGTGGCCGAGTCGGAGGTCGGAGCCATCCCCCAGAGCGTGCCCTGACCGGCCTCGAGCTCGCGGCGGCGCCGCTGCGCCCGAGCGAGCGTGGCCTCGAGCACCGCGACGAGTGCCGCTCTGTGCGAACCCAGCGCGTCGAGGGCGCCGGATTTCGCCAGCGACTCGAAGAGCTTGAGGTTGCCGACCCGCGGATCGATCTCCTCGACGAGCCGATCCAGCGAGTCGAAGCGACCCACCCGCCGGCGGGCAGCGAGAATAGCTTCGCCCGCCCCCTCGCCGAGCCCCTTGATCCCGCCCAGGCCGAAGCGGATCGCGTCCCCTGCGACAGTGAACGCCCACTCCGAGACGTTGACATCCGGCGGCAGCACCTCGATCCGCATTTCGCGGCATTCGGCGATATAGCGCACCAGATCGTCTGTCGAGGCGATCTCCGAGGAGAGCATCGCCGCCATGAACGCGACCGGGAAATGCGTCTTGAGATAGGCCGTCTTGTAGGCCAGCATGGCGTAGGCCACCGCGTGACTCTTGTTGAAGCCGTAGCCAGCGAACGGCTCGATCAAGTTCCAGAGCTCTTCCGCCTGCCGACGCGCGAATCCGTTCCGCTCCGCGCCGTCGACGAAGCGTTCGCGCTGCTCGGCCATCACCTCGGCGCTCTTCTTGCCCATCGCTTTGCGCAGCACGTCCGCTTCGGCCATGCTGAAGCCGGCGATGGTCACCGCGATCTGCATCACCTGCTCTTGATAGGCGATGACGCCGTAGGTTTCGCGCAGGATCGGCTCGGTTTCGGGCAAGAGGTAGGAGACCTTCTTCTTCTTGAGCTTGCGCGCGATGTACTCGTCGACCATGCCCACCGTGAGCGCGCCGGGGCGATAGAGAGCATTGAACGCCGCGAGCTCCTCGAATCTCGTCGGCTGGGCTCGTCGCAGCATGTCGCGCATGCCGCTCGACTCGAACTGAAAGATGCCGCTCGTCTTCCCTTCGGCGAACAGTCGAAAGGTATCGGCGTCGTCGAGCGGCACGGCATCGAGGTCGAGGTCGACGCCGAGATGCCGCAGTAGGCGGACGGTGTCGTCCACCACGGTGACAGTCTTCAAGCCCAGGAAATCCATCTTCAGAAGCCCCAAGCGCTCGACACCGTTCATGTCCCACTGGGTGACGATTTCGTCCTTGCTGGTCTTGTAGAGCGGCACCAGCTCTTCGATCTTGCCGGGAGTGATCACGACTCCGGCGGCGTGCACGGAGGCGTGACGGGTAAGCCCTTCGAGGCGAGATCCGACTTCGACGATCTGCCGTATCTGGGGATCTCTCTCCATCTCGGCCGTCAGGCTGGTCACCGACTTGGCGGCGTCGGAAAGCGATCGCTCCATCTCCGGCAGTAGCTTGGCCACCCGGTCGACGGTCGCGTACGGGAGACCCATGACCCGTCCGACGTCGCGCAGCACGCCCTTGGCCGCCAGCGTTCCGAAAGTGATGATCTGCGAAACGTGATCCCGCCCGTACTTCTCGGCGACGTACTGCAGCACTTCACCGCGGCGCCGCTGACAGAGATCGGTGTCGATGTCCGGCATCGAGACGCGCGAGGGGTTCAGAAAGCGCTCGAAGAGAAGACCGTATTGGAGCGGATCGATGTCGGTAATGCGGAGGGCGAACGAGACCAACGAACCGGCTGCCGATCCGCGTCCGGGTCCGACCGGGATCTCGTTCTCGCGGGCGTAACGGATGAAGTCCCAGACGATCAGGAAGTAGCCGGCGAACCCCATGTCGCGGATAACTTGGATCTCGTGGCGCAGGCGCTCGCGATAGACGTCCTCGGAGTTGCGACCAAAGATCGTTGGCTGCCGGCGTCGAAGCTCGGCGATGCGCTCTTCGAGACCAGAGAGCGCCGTGCGCTCGAAGAAGCTGTCGACCGTATCGCCGGCCGGCACCGGGAACTCGGGAAGGTGCTGCCCGCCTTTCCCGATCTCCACGTCGCAGCGCTCCGCGATGGCGAGCGTCGCTTCGATCGCTTCGGGATCGTCTGGAAAAAGCGCCGCCATCTCCTCGGCGCTCTTGAGATAGAACTCCTCGGTCGCGTAGCGGAGGCGGTCCTCGTCGGCGAGCATCTTCTGCGTCCCGATGCAGAGCAGGACGTCGTGCGCGAAGGCGTCGTCCTTGCGTAGGTAGTGACAGTCGTTAGTCACCACTTTGGGGATGCCGAGCTTCCTGGACAGGCGCCGCAGAACCTCGTTGGCCGCGCGCTGCTCGGGGATCCCGTGATCCTGGAGCTCGAGATAAAAGTTCCCCTCGCCCAGGATCTCGCGGTAGCGGCGTGCCGTGGCTTCGGCCTCGGCCTCGCGCCGGCCGAGGATCTGCTCGTTGATCTCTCCCTTGAGGCAGGCCGATAGTCCGATCAGCCCTTCGGCGTGCCGGCGCAACAGCTCGTGATCGATGCGCGGCTTGTAGTAGAAGCCGTCGAGATACGAGCGTGTAGACAGCCGGATCAGATTCCGCCAGCCGGTCTCGTTCTTAGCCAAGAGCACCAAGTGGTTGTTCGACGATCGCGCCGGGTCGCGATCGTGGAGACTCCCCTGAGCCACGTACGCCTCGATGCCGAGGATCGGACGGATCCCGATTTTTCGAGCCCGGTCGTGAAACTCGAGGGCGCCGAACAGGTTGCCGTGATCGGTGAGCGCCAGCGCCGGCATCCCGGCAGCTCGAGCCGCGGCGAGCACGTTGTCGAGGCGGTTGGCGCCGTCGAGCAGGCTGTACTGGCTGTGCAGGTGGAGATGGACGAACGACATTCCGACTAAGAGCCCTCCGTGGAGGCTCCCGAAGTCGCCTCCGCGTCACCAGTGTAGACCGCCGAGCGGCGATAGGCGATCAGCCAGTGGCGAACGAAGATCTGGATCGTCGCCGCGGCCGGAACCGCCACCAACATCCCCACGATCCCGAAGAGGCGGCCGCCCACGATGATCGACAGCAGAATCCAGACCGGATGCAGATGAACGCGCTGCGACAGGATGCGCGGCGAGAGCACCATCCCTTCGAAGAGCTGCGCTCCCGTGAAGACCGCGGCCACTCCCAGCAGGACCGCCAGGCTCTGGTGCTCAATCCAGGCGAGCAGGAGAGCGGGCGCCAGCCCGACCACCAAAGCCATATACGGAATCAGATTCGCCAGGCCGGCCACGATGCCGATCAGGAAGCCCATCGGCACGCCGAGGAGCGTGAGCCCAACCGCGTTGATCGCAGCGAGAACGAGCGCGATAGTCAGCTGGCCGCGCAGAAAGCTCGAGACCGACTCGTCGACTTCGTGGAGACGCGCCATGACCGTCTCGCGGTACGGCATCGGCACCAAGAGCCGGATCCCCTCCTTCAAGCGCGGGAAATCGACCAGCAGATAGAAGGCGAACACCGGCACGAAGACGAGATCAAGTAGGAAGAGGAGAAACGACAGGACGCTCGAAAAGACGCTGCCGACCGCCGAGAGCGCCGACTCCGCCATCTGCGGCCACCGCTCGCGGACCGTTTCGACGAGCTTGGCGCGCACCGTTTCGAACCGTTCGGGGTCCTCGGTGCGCAGACGCTCGAGGAGCGGCTGCACGCGGGCCATGAGCTCCTCTCGGTAGCCCGGCAGCCGGTCGCTGAGCTCGCCGAGCTGGCTGCCGACTAGCGGCACGACGATCAGCAGGCAGCCGATCACCGCTACGACGGCGACCAGCGAGACGACCACGGTACCGAACGCTCGCGAGCGTCCGCGGCGCTCGAACCAGCTCACCGCCGGATCGAGAAGGTAGGCGGCCGCCAGGCCGAGCAAGAGAGGCAGAAAGACCCGGCGGGCGAAAACGAGGAGCGCAAAGAAGCCGACCAGCGCGGCGACGAAGCCGACGAGGCGCACCACGGCGGGGTCGAGTCGGCGCAAGCTCATTCCGCCATCCGGTTGACGCGGTGGATGTACTCGATGCCCGACAGGAGCGTGGACGCCGCCGCCAGGTAGACCGCGACCGCCGCGGTGATCTCGAGCCCGGCGTACAGGCCGGAGAGCAGCACTAGAATCACCGCCGAGACCTGGAGCAGGGTGTTGATCTTGCTCACCGGCGAAGGCGGAAAGCGCTTCACGTCGATGGCGAGAAAGAGGACCAGCGCCACCACGACGATGACGATGTCGCGCGTGATGACCAGGGCGCTCACCCAGGCCGGAATGGTGAAGCCTGGGCGCAGGTTAGGGATCGCCAGGACGACGTAAGCGCTGACCAGCAACAGCTTGTCTGCCGCCGGGTCGAGATAGGCGCCGAGCGGCGACTGCTGCTTCCAGAAGCGTGCGATGAAGCCGTCGAGCGCATCGGTGACGCCGGCCACCGCGACGACCACGAGAGCCCGGCCCGGCTTGCCGTCCAGAATCGAGACCACGAACCACGGCACCAGCGCCATGCGCAAGATGGAGAGCAGGTTGGGGAGAGTGAGGGCCATCCGATCGGCTACGGAGTGTGGACCGTTCCCCGGATCCAGTCGATCGCCTCGGCGCCGGAGACCGAGGCGCCGGGAAGGCAACTGCCGAGCTCGGACGTGAAACCGCAGGCGACGGCAGCCGCGCACGGATCGGAGGGCGAGGGAGCGTCGGCCGCGCAAATCCGGAGGCCACCGCCCGGATGAACAGCGAGAGCTCGAAAGGCCTCGGCCCGGCGCAACGGACGCTCCGGTTCGAAGAGATGGAGCGTCGAGTCGACGCCCAAGAGCCCGAGAGCGCTAATCCGCACGATCTCGTCCCGCGCGGAGTGATCCAGGATGTCCATCGCGATCTGCGGTGTTCCGCTCCGTGCCGTGCGCACGTCGGGCAACAGCCAGAAGAGGAGGCGGGCGAAATCGGCGCGCGAAAGCTGAGCTCGGCGAGATGACGCGCGCACCTCGTCCGGCGCGTTGGACAACTTGAAGAGGAACTTGGCTCGTTCGAGCTCACGCGCCACGACGACATCGTCGGGACGCTTCGCGTGCAGTGCGGCCAGGAGCTCCAACCCGGAACGCGGCTCCCCGACCTCCATCTCGAGCGCGGCTAGCCGGAGCTGGAGTTCCCGACTGCCGGGCGGCACGGCGGCGAGCCGCCGCAGCGCTATCAATTCGCGTCCGCTCTGGCCCCGCGCCGCCGCAACGCGACGCGTGAGATCGAGCGTCCTCTCCGAGGTCGGCTGCCAACTCTCCAGGAGCAGAAGCTCCTCCTCGGCCTCCTCGGCGCGCGATCTGCTGAGCAGTTCGAGGACGCGCTCGGCCAAGCGCTCGGCGGCGCGAGGCTCGAGCAGCTCGGCGCGTGCTGCCGCTCGTGGCAACGTCGCGCCCGCGGCGCGGTACCTGATTACGGCTCCAACGAGATCCCCCAGCTCCTCGGTCGCACGACCCATGACGAGCTGAACCTCGGGGCGTCGGGCATCCTCTGCCGAAAGAGCGATCAACTCCTCGAGCGCTCCAGCCGCCTCCCCGCCGACGAGACGAGCCTCGGCGGCGAGCAGAGCCCGTTGGGCGGCCATCCCCGCCACCCCAGGCAGCGCGCGCACGCGGCCCAGGAGAAGCGTCGGCTCCTCACCCGCCAAGAGGCGCTCGTAGAGCAGAGCGAGATTACGGTCAGGAACGCCCACGGCGAGGAGAGCCGGAGCCGGCAAGAACTGGCGCAGCTCAGCCGCCACTGGAGAGTTCGCTACCGGCGTCGGAGCGCTGGTGCACGCTGCGGCGAGCGCCCCCAGGCTCGCCGCGAGCGCCCTCAGTCGAGCTCGCGAGCGACCTGCCATCGCTGCTTGATTCACGCCTCGCCGGCCGGCGAGATCGTCGCGATGGCGTGCTTGTAGATCAAAAGCTCGCGCCCGGACTCCTCCACGACTACGACGAAGCGATCGAAGCGCCGAATTCGACCTTCGACGCGCCGACCGGTGACTAGCTCGAGGGCTACCGGCTTGCCGTCCTTGAGACTCTGGAAGAGGAAGCCGTCCTGGATGTTGATCGTCGCCTTGTTCATCCTCTCTCCCGTCTCACTCTCCAAGCTGCTTCACGATCGCCGCGATCGCCGCGTCGGGCTCGCGCGCGTCGAGCCAGACGATCTCCTCCTCGCGCCGGAACCACGTCTCCTGCCGCTTCGCGTACCGGCGCGAGGCCCGCACAACGCGCATTTCAAGCTCTTCTCTGCCGAGCTCGCCCTCGAGATGGCGAACCCAGTCGGAGTAGCCGATCGCTCGAAAGGCCGGCACCTGGCGCCCCACTCCGGCAGCGAGCAGCCTCCGCACTTCGTCTGGCCAACCGCTCTCGACCATGCCGTGGAAGCGCTCGGCAATGCGATCGTACAGAACGGCTCGCGGCAGCGTCAATCCGAAGCGCGTGGTGACGACCTCGGCCTCGCGTGTGGTGCTACCTGCGATCCAGCTCGAGAGCGGCAGCCCGGTCGCTTGCGCGACTTCGAGCGCGCGTACGATGCGCTGAGCGTCGTTGGCGGCGATGCGAAGCGCGCTCGGGGGATCGAGCAGCGACAGCTCTCGACGCAGCGGCTCGATGCCCTCGACTCGCAAGCGCTCGACGAGCGCCGAGCGTAGCTGCCGCGGTACAGGTGGAACCGGCGCCAGGCCACGCCAGAGGGCACGCAAGTAGAAGCCACTGCCACCGACGACGATCGCCGGCCGACCGCGCGCCGCGATCTCGGCGAGGACGACCCGGGCACGACGCGCGAACTCGCCGGCCGAGAAGCTCTCGCTCGGATCGAGCAGGTCGAGAAGATGATGCCGAACTTCGGCTCGCGCCGCGGCCGTCGGCTTGGCAGTGCCGATGTCGAGACCGCGGTAGAGCTGGAAGGCGTCCGCGTTGACGATCTCGGCACCGCTCTCTACGGCAGCAGCCAGCGCGATGGCGCTCTTGCCCGTCGCCGTCGCTCCGACCAGCGCCAGCACCGCAGACATGAGCGGAGTCTACGAGCTGGGCAGACCCTCGCGCGGCGAGGCAGGAAGATGAATCCTCCAGCCGCCGCTCTCCGTGCGCTGCAGCGTTACCTGCCCGTCGCGGTCGGTCCGGAGGATCAACGCGCCGGACTCGTGCAGCCGAGTCAGCACCGCATTCGACGGGTGTCCGAACGGATTCCGGATTCCGGCCGAGACGATGGCGATCCGGGCTCCCACCGCGGCGAGGAACGCGGGCGAAGAGGCCGAGGCCGAACCGTGATGCGCGACCTTGAGCACGTCGCTCTTCAGGCTGCCGCCAGAGGAGCGCACGAGCTCGGCCTCCTCGATCGCCGAGATGTCGGCCGCGAACAGGATCGACCTTCCCCCGAGCTCGACCCGCGCCACGATCGAGCTCTGGTTCGGATCTCGCCCGGTCGCCTGCGCTCCCGGGTGAAGAATGGTGACCGTTAGCCCCGGTCGTTCGAGCCGAACGCCGCGCGCTACGGCCGGCACGAGGCGCCGCACGCGGGCTGCTAGTCGACCCCCGCACTCGGTTCGCTCTCCTCCCGGCGGTAGGACGAGCTCGTCGATCGGCAGGAGCGCCGTGAGATCCAGGAGTCCGAGGCAGTGGTCGGCATGAACGTGGCTGACGATCGCGAGATCAACGCGCGAGATCCCGCGCGCCGAAAGGAGCGGACGCAGCACCTCGCTGCCGACGTCACGTCCCGGGGAGCCGCCGCCGTCGACGAGGAGAGTGAATGCACCGCTACGGACGATCGCCGCGTCTCCCTGACCGACGTCGACGAAAGTGATCTCCGCTTGGTCTTCTGAAGGCGACCGGGGGGCGAGGAGAAGAAGGAGCCCGGAGAGCACCACGGCGCGCCCCGCGCCGCGCCGAAGCGCCTCGAGAGTCGCAACGACGAGCGCCGCGGCGATGAGGCCGGCGCCCAGATTGCGCGCCACCGAGAACGAGACCCAGCTCGAGGCCGGGAGCTCCTCGATCCACGCGAATGGCCAGGCTCCGACATCGAGCAGGCCGACCGTGGCACCGGCGCCCTGAGGCCAGAGGCAGGCCAAAAGAGTCCACGCCAGCGTCACGACGATCCAGAGAGCAGCCCACGGCACCGCCACGAGATCGAGGAGCGGCGCCATCGGAGCGACGGTGCCGAACGCCGCCACGCTCCACGGCAGCGCGCCGGCTTGGGCGCCGAACGACGCCGCGAGGCCGGCGGCGAGAAACCGCGGCAGCGGCGCGAAGGCCGCTCGCCAGCGCCCGGCGAAGAGCACCAGGCCGGAAGTGGCACCGAACGAGAGTTGGAATCCCGGGTCTCGAACCGCGTCGGGATCGAGCGCGACCAAGAGCAGCGCGGCCAGCGAGAGAGCCTGCAGCGGCTCGCTCGGCCGGCCGACCGCGGAGCAGACGAGAGCAATTCCGACAGTGATCGTGGCGCGCAACAGCGACGGCTCGGGCCCCACCGCCCCCAGGTAGAGCGCGATGGCCGCGGCGGGCAGGAGAACCGCGCGACGTCGGGATCCGGCTCCGGCGACGAGCGCAACGAAGGCGCAGACCAGCGTCAGGTTGAATCCCGATACGGCAAGCAGATGCGCGAGCCCGACGCGCCGGAAGGCCCGACGTCGCTCCTCGGAGAGCGAGCTGTCGTCGCCGAGCACGAAGCTCCGCGCCAGCACCCATCCCGGAGATCTCCTCTGGCAGCAAGCGGAGAGCGCGTCGTCGATCCGCCGCCGAATCGCTCCGCTGGCGCGCGCCAACGGATCGGGAGGGGCGATCGTCCTCAGGTGCCAGCCCGACTTGACGCGCAGCCGCCACGGACCGGGGCGACTACCCTGCTCGTTCGCGAATCCCGGAAAGCGATCCAGAACGCCCCGCGCCGCGATCGCGGCGCCGAAAGCCGGAAGCTCGACCGCGATCGGGATCGAGATCCGGAGCGGCTCTGGCGCCAGCTCTACTTCGCTGCCACGTCGAACGAACCTCGGGCAGAGGCGCGCGGAGCGCATCGGATCGTGCTCGCGTCCGGTCCAGAAGCTGCAGATCCGTCCCTCCACTTGTGCGACAACAATCGGCGCGCGGAGCGGAAGCGGCGACGGCGCGGTCGAGCCGAAGCCTAAGCCGAGCGTGCCGGCGGCGAGGAGCGCGCCGGGCCTGCCACCCAGCGCCGCGGCGAGCGCGACCAGCGCCCCGAGGAGAGGGATCTCCAGCTTTTCGAGCTGAGGAGCGGTCGCCGCGCCCGCGAGCAGGAAGAGCGCGACAGCGGCGGCGGGAGCCCGGGCGAGAAGCACATCTGCCCGAGACGGCGACTGCGCTGGCTAACTTTCGTCCGGCTCGGCAGATCCCAGCGCCGCTGGGGAGAAGAGCGAGAGCAGCGGCAACCCGAACGCCTCACGCACCGCCCGGACGCGAAGCCGAGCCCGTAGCTCGGAGCTCTCGTTGGCGCCGAGGCCGCTCTCGACCCGAGCGGCCGCGCGCGCCACCCGCTCGTCCAAGGCGGCGCTCTCTTCGTCATCGAGTGTCAACGCGATCTCGGCGACAAGCTGGCGGTCCAGCTCGGACAGCTCCCTCTCGACCTCCTCGAGCGGCCCCGCCAGCTCGAGGATCTGAGCTCGAACCCGCGCGCAGACCGGCGGAGTCGTTGCAACCGCCGCCGCCAGCGCGCGCAGCCGCGATTCGAGATCGGGGCCAGGATCGACCCGCGGCCGAGCGCCGCCAGCGCCGAGCTCGAGCTGCTCCTGCCAGCTCGCGGCAACCGCCGCCCGAAAGTAGCGCAGACTCGAGATGCCCCGTTTCGAGCGCCGCTCGCGCTGCCGCGCGAAGACGGCGGCCATCACCTCGACGACGTGTCGCGCCGGAATTCCGGCGCGACGCCACTCCGCGGCAATCGTCCAGTCGGCGGCCGAGATCAGGGTGGCTGTCCCGCGCAGCCGCAGAAAATTCTCCTCGAGCGTAGAAAAATACTCTCGGTCGGCGGGCGCGTCGGCGTCAACCTCCTCGGTTGAGCTCATAGATCCGTCGCAGTCCGACCAGCGTCAAGAGCGGTTCGACCCGGTCGATGTGCCGAGAGCCCGACGCGACGAGCTCAGCCTGTCCGCCGGTAGCGACCGTCGTCGTGAGCGTAGGGTACGCAGCTCGCAAGCGCTCGAGGATGCCGTCGACCAGACCGACGTAACCGAAGTAGATGCCTGACTGCATCGCAGTCACCGTGTTGCGCCCCACCAGCTCTGCGGGCGGCTTGACGTCGACCCGATACAGGCGCGAGGCGTGGGCGAAGAGCGCTTCGGCAGCAATCAGCATCCCGGGGGCGATGATGCCGCCCGCGTATTCACCGCGCTCGTTGACGACGTCGAAGGTTGTCGCGGTGCCGAAGTCGACCACCACAACCGGGGATCCGAAGAGCTCCCTCGCCGCGACTGCGTTGACGATCCGATCAGCTCCGACCTCGGACGGGTTGTCGGAGCGGATCGTCATCCCGGTGCGCACACCGGGCCCGACGACGAGCGGGCTCTGGTGAAAGAACGATTTCGCCAGGCGGACGAGCGTCGAGTCGAGCGGCGGGACGACCGAGGCGATCGCCACGCCGCCTACCCTGTCTGGATCGATGCCGCGACGCCCGAGGAGGATTAGGAGCAGGGCTCCATACTCGTCGCTGGTGCGCTCGGTGTCGGTCGAGAAGCGGAAGCTCTCCACTAGCTCGTCTCCGTTCCACAATCCGAAGACCGTGTTCGTGTTCCCCGCGTCGATCACCAGGAGCAGCGCCGCATCTTTCTCCTTGCTTCTCGCTCTCACCATGCGAACAGATCTCCCGACGTAATGACGCGCGTCGCGGTCCCGTGTCGCAGGCAGAGGAACCCGCGGGAGTCGAAGCCCGCGAACTCCCCCTCGACGCATTCGTTCTCTAGCTCGACTGCGATCGGATCGCCAACTTCGTGCACCGAGCAGGCGCGATAGCGCTCGAGCCAGTCGGCATCGACGGCGGCGAGGCCGCGCCAGAGCGAGTGCAGGCAGCGAATCGCGAAGTCGGCGAGCTCCGGAACCTGTCCGTCGACAGCAGCGAGTCGCAGCGAGATCGCGTTCGCCGACGGCAGCTCCGTCTCGGCGTGACTGAGATTGACTCCGAAGCCGACCACCGCCCAAGCCGGAGCCCCCTCGCGGACGATCGCGTCGACGAGCAGGCCGCCGAGCTTTCGCCCCCTCCAGACCAGGTCGTTCGGCCACTTCAGTCGCACGCCATCGGCAATCTCCGCCGCGACCTCCACCAGGCTGGTCGCGGCGCGCATCGGCAGCGTCGGCAGCGTCGCCTCGTCGACCGCGACGGCCAAGCTCGCCCAGAGGCCTCGCCCGCAGGCGCTCTCCCAGCTTCGACCCCGCCGCCCTCGACCCGCGGTCTGGCTGGTCGCGACAACCGCGAACGGCAGCGGGGTCTCATCTTCGGCGTGGTAGCGATCCACGACCATCCGCGCGACCCGCTGTGTCGAATCCAACTCGTCGAAGGCCAGGAGACCGAGGTCGATCAGCTCGCGTGGCCACGCTGCAGCGAGGCCGGCAGCGAACGCATCGGGGCCAGGCGGGAGGCTCAAGGCAATTGCCTCTCGACTTCGGTCAGCGACGCGACGAGGCGATCCCGCTGCTCCTCGAGCTCCGCCAACTGCCGCCGAGCGCCGGCGACCACGGCGGGCGGAGCCTTGGCCGCGAAGCCCGGGCTCGCCAGCCGATCGCGCACCCGGGCGATCGCGCTCGCACTCGCTGTCAGCTCCTGGCCGAGCCTCGCCGGATCGGGTGGCGCGGTCGGCAGCGCCGCGAATCGGATCTCCAGCTCCACTCCCCGCACGCGCTCCGACGAGCCGCCGCTGCGCAGCTCGCGCACCAACTCGACGCGCTCGACGCGGGCGAGCGCTTGCAGCAGCGACACCGGGACTCCGCGATCGAGCGCTTCCCGCTCATCCCGGTCGGTCGGCGCCACCAGGGTGAGCGTGGCCGGCGTCCTAGGCGTCAGGCCGAGAAGCGCGCGTCGAGTGCGGACGGCGACCACCAGCTCGCGCAACAGCTCTAGCGCCTCGGTCTCTGCGGAAGAGATCGTCCAGGCCGGCTCCGGGAGTGGGAACGGCGCCAGGCAGATCGACTCGGTGGGCAGTGCCGAGCGGCCGGGAAGGCGCTGCCAGAGCTCCTCGGTCAAGTGCGGCATGACGGGATGCAGGAGGCGCAGCGCGCGTTCGAGCACCGTCACCAGTACGTCGTCCACTTGCGGCCGCGCCGTCGCGGGCTCGAGCCCTGGCTTCGCCATCTCGATGTACCAGTCGCAGAAATCGCTCCAAAAGAACTGGTAGAGCGCGTGGCAGGCGAGATCGAAACGGAACGCCGCGAGCTGCTGATCGACTTCGGCGGCCACCTGAGAGACGCGCGCCAGGATCCAGCGCTCCGGAAGGGCGAGCGCCGCGGGATCGAGATCCGATCGAACCGAGCCGCTCTCGGCGCGGCTCAAGACGAATCGGGTCGCATTCCAGATCTTGTTGCCGAAGGCGCGATAGCCGGCCATCCGTTCGGCGTCGAGCGGAATGTCGCGCCCCGGCGCATCGAGCTGGGCGAGGGTGAAACGCATCGCGTCGGCGCCGTACTCGGCGATCAGGACCTCCGGATCGAGGACGTTCCCCTTCGTCTTCGACATCTTCTGGCCTTCCGCATCGCGCACCAGGCCGGTCAGGTGCACGCGCCGGAACGGCACCTGGTCGGTGAGCTCGAGACCGGTCATCACCATGCGCGCCACCCAGAAGAAGAGGATGTCGAAGCCGGTGACGAGGACCGAGGTCGGGTAGAAGGTGCGCAGGTCGGGCGTTGCTTCGGGCCAGCCCAGGGTCGAAAACGGCCACAGCGCCGAGGAGAACCAGGTGTCGAGCACGTCGGCGTCTTGGGTCAGGCGGTCGGTTCCGGCGAGCCTCTGCGCCGTCTCCAGATCACGCGCCACGAAACAGCGGCCGGAGTCGTCGTACCAAGCAGGAATCTGGTGCCCCCACCAGACTTGGCGAGAGATGCACCAGGGGCGGATGTTGGCGAGCCAGTGTTCCCAGGTTTTGCCCCACGAGGCGGGGACCAGCTCGAGATCGCCGTCGCGCCAAGCCGCGAGCGCTCGCTCTGCCATCGCCGAGACGTCGCAGAACCACTGCGTCGACACCAGCGGCTCGATGCGCACGCCGCTCCGCTGACAGAAGCCGACGTTATGGACGAACGCCTCTTCGCGGACAACGACCGCGCGCTCGCGGAGTCGGGCCAGCAGTCGCTCGCGCGCCTCCGTTACGGACAGACCCTCGAACTCCGCTCCCGCTGCAGCGGTCATCTTGCCATGCCGATCGATCACCTCGATGCGCGGCAGGCCGTGGCGGCGCGCGAGCTCGAAGTCGGCCGGATCGTGCGCCGGCGTCACTTTCACGAGCCCGGTGCCGAAGTCGCGCTCGACGGCCGGATCGGCGATCAACGGAATCGCCCGTTCGGCAACCGGCACCACTACAAGGCGGCCGGCGAGATGACTGTAGCGCTCGTCGTCGGGATGGAAGGCGACAGCCGTGTCGCCGAGCATCGTCTCGGGCCGGGTGGTGGCGACGACGATCGACTCGTCGCTCCCCTCGATCCGGTAGGCGAGGTGCCAGAGCCTGTCCTCGACGCTCCGCATCTCGACCTCGAGGTCCGAAATGGCAGTGTCCAAGCCAGGCGACCAGTTGACGATGTATTCGCCGCGGTAGATCCGGCCGCGTTCGTGGAGGCGGACGAACGCCTCCCGCACGGCGCGCGAGAGCCGATCGTCGAGAGTGAAACGCTCGCGCGAGAAGTCGCACGAGGCGCCCATGCTCTCGAGCTGACGGCGGATGTTGTCGTGGTACCTCTCCTTCCACGCCCACATCCGCTCGAGAAAGCGCTCGCGCCCGAGCTCATGGCGCGTCAAGCTCTCCGTCGCCAGTTCGCGCTCCACCATGAGCTGCGTGGCAATGCCGGCGTGGTCGGTACCCGGCAACCAGAGCGCTTCGAAGCCGCTCATCCGGCGCCAGCGCGTCAGAACGTCCTGAAGGGTCGACTGCAGGGCGTGACCCAAGTGAAGCTTGCCCGTCACGTTGGGCGGCGGGATCATGATGCAGAACGGCGGCCGGCCCGAGTCGGCGCGCGCCACGAAGAGACCGCGTTCGGCCCACAGGCGCTGCCAGCGCGGCTCGTAGGACGCCGGATCGAATCGCTTCTCCATGTCGGGACGACTCATGCAGAGCCCTCGCGGCCGCCTGGCGCGGCGCAGCCGCCGGGCGAGCTCGCCTACGCCCTACTCTACCGACGCTTCCAGCTCGCGGATCCGTTCCTTGAGCAACAGCTCGGCGAGGTCTGGAACGACGTCCCAGGCGACGTCGCGAACCATCTTCTCCGAGATGAGCTCGACCACGCGCCGCGCGATCCGCTCGACATCGTCGGCCGAGAGGGCCGAGAGCTCCGCCGTGGCATTGGCCGTCGACGAAGCGAAGGGGGCCGAGCTCGGTAGCGCTGGTGCTGCTTTCGGTTCGGGCTCCAGAGCTGGAGTCGACTCGGTGGACCGGGCGAGCTCGATCGCCGGCTCGTTCGAGGGCTCGAAGTCGACGTACTCTGGAGATGTCGCCGGCGCGAGAATGGGAGCTTCCGCGGCGGGCTCTGGCTCGCCGACCGGCTCGAAGCCCCAGTCGTCCTCGCTCAACGCATTCATCGCGACGGTCGCGGAAGGTGAGAACGGCTCGGCCGCGGCCGCTGCGCTCCAGCTCGGTGCCGCCGAGAGCTCGGCTTCGGGCGTCTCCGCGAGCAGCTCGCGCACGCGGCGCAGGAGCTCCTGGGAGTCGAACGGCTTCTTCATGTGCCCAGAGGCGCCCACCGCCGTCGCGCGCTCGTTGTCAAAGAGCTCGAAAGTGCCCACCAGGAGCAGCACCGGAACTCCCGGCGCCCTCTCCCGAACCGAGTTGCAGACTTCGTAGCCGTCAGCCCCCGGCATGTGAACGTCGGCCAGAACTAGGTCGGGACGCAGCTCACCCAACTTCGCGATGGCGTCGGTCCCATTGCCGACACTGACCACCCGGATCTCTTCGTCGAGGAAGGTCAGCTCGACGACCTTCTGGATCGTCACGCTGTCGTCCGCCAGTAGTATCGTGCGTGTCATTGTCCCTCCGCCACGGCTCTACGCCGCGTTCAGGCGCCGGTTCAAATAGTCGACGATCGTGACCGTCGAAGTCCCGGGGAGAAAGATCTCGTCGACGCCGGCCGACTTGAGCCCCGCCACGTCACGATCCGGAATGATGCCGCCCGCGAAGACGAGAATGTCGCTGGCGTCGGCGGCGGCCAGGAGCCGCGTGATCTCCGGGAGTAGCCGGTTGTGGGCGCCAGAGAGGATCGACAGCCCGACCGCGTCGACATCTTCCTGAACAGCGGCAGCGGCGATCTGCTCGGGGGTCTGGCGCAGCCCAGTGTAGATCACTTCGAAACCGGCGTCGCGCAGCGCGCGGGCCACGATCTTGGCCCCGCGGTCGTGCCCATCGAGGCCCGGTTTGGCCACCAGGATTCGCCAAGATCTGTCGCCCATCTACTCGACTCTAACAGAGCCCTGCTAACGAGCCCGGTTCGTCAGAGAGCACCGCGCCAGTAAACGAGATCGGTCGCCGGTGGGGTCTGACCGAGCTGACGCAGCAGCGCGACGACCTGGCCGCGGTGATAGGTGGAGTGGTTCACCAGATGCAGGAGGACCTGACGCAAGGGCGCAGTGTGGGTCTCGCCGCGGGTGTTCGTCCAGGTGAACTCCGAGCCCACCTGCTCCTCGGTCAGGGCGGCAAGGTAGAACTCGAGCTGCGGCCAGAAGTCGACGAATCCGGAAGCCAACGTCGGGAGGTCCGGGTAGTCACTGACGTTCGGGAGGCGCTCGAGCGGCGCCCCGAGGAGGCGCGAGACCCAGAGCTCTTCGGCGGCGAGGATATGGGTCATCGTTCCCAGTACCGAGCCGAAGCTGCTGCCCAGCGGACGATCGAGGTCCTCTTCCTTGACTTCGACCAACGCCTCCAAGACCTGACGGTCGGCCCACATCGTGTAGGCGAGAAGCCCGCGCACCACCTGGACGAGAGCAGCCATGGGATCAGAAAGCCGCTGGCTCCTCCCAGACGCCGAAGACATCCCGGAGCGCGTCAGAGATCTCGCCGAGCGTGCAGTAGGCCTTCACGCAATCGAGGATCAGCGGCATCGTATTGGTGGTTCCCTCGGCCCCGCGTCGGAGCGCATCGAGCGTGCGTTCGCGGGCTCCCTCCGAGCGGCTCTCGCGCACCCGCTCGAGCGCGGCGATCTGCCGCTCGCCAACACTGTCGTCGATGTAGAGGGTCTCGGTCGGTGGCTCGTCGTCGACTCGGAAGGCGTTGACGCCGACGATCGTCTTCTCCCCCTGCTCGACCGAACGCTGGTAGGCAAACGCCGCGTCCATGATTTCGCGCTGCGGGAAGCCGATCTCGATCGCCTCGACCATGCCGCCGATGTCGTCGATCCGACGGAAGTAGTCGAGAGCGCCGTCGACCATCCGTTGCGTCATCTCCTCCACCAACCAGCTACCGCCGAGCGGATCGACGACGTTTACGACCCCCGACTCGTGAGCAATGATCTGCTGCGTCCGCAGCGCGATGCGGGCGTTCTGCTCAGTGGGCAGCGCGAGCGTTTCGTCGAGCGAATTGGTGTGCAACGACTGCGTACCTCCGAGCACGCCAGCCAGCGCCTGGATCGTCGTCCGCACGACGTTGTTGACCGGCTGCTGCGCGGTCAGGGAGCAGCCGGCGGTCTGGGTGTGGAAGCGCAGCATCCAGGAGCGCGGGTTCTGGGCGCCGTAACGTTCGCGCATCACTCTCGCCCAGATCTTCCGTGCCGCGCGGAACTTGGCGATCTCCTCGAAAAAGTCGTTGTGGCTGTTAAAGAAGAACGACAGTCGCGGAGCGAAGTCATCGACCGCGAGGCCCGAGCGCACTCCGTACTCGACGTACTCCATGCCGTCGCGCAGAGTGAAGGCCAGCTCCTGGAGCGCCGTCGAGCCCGCCTCGCGGATGTGGTAGCCGGAGATCGAGATCGTGTTCCACTTCGGCACCCGTTCCGCCGCGAAGGCGAACTGGTCGGTGATCAACCGCATCGACGGGCGCGGCGGATAGATGTACTCCTTCTGCGCGATGTACTCCTTGAGGATGTCGTTCTGCAGCGTGCCCGAGACGTCGCGCGCGATGTCGACGCCCTGACGCTCGGCGACCGCGAGATACATCGCAAAGAGGATCGGCGACGTGGAGTTGATGGTCATCGACGTCGTGACTTCGCCGAGCGGGATGCCGTCGAACAGCGCCTCCATGTCGGCGAGCGAATCGATGGCGACGCCGCACTTGCCGACCTCGCCCGCAGCCATCCGATGATCGGAGTCGTAGCCGTAGAGGGTCGGAAGGTCGAAGGCGACCGAGAGGCCGGTTTGGCCCGAGGAGAGCAGGAACTTGAAGCGCTGATTGGTGTCTGCGGCCGAGCCGAAGCCGGCGAACTGCCGCATCGTCCAGAGCTTGCCGCGGTAGCCGGTCGGATGGATGCCGCGGGTGTAAGGGTATTCACCCGGCACGCCGATCTCGGTCACCGGATCGAGATGAGCGACTTCTTCAGGCGTGACGAGGAGCGGGATTTCCATCCCCGAAACCGTCGTGAAGTCGCTCTTCCAGCTCGGGCGCCCGCTCTCCGCTCGCTCGCGTGCGCGCTCCCAGCCGGCGCGGGCCACGCGCGCCCGGCGGTCGACCTCCTCGCGCAGCGTCGACGGCTTCGGAGGAGCTCCGATCGCCGATGAAGTGGCTCGCAAGTCGTCGCGGACGGTCATTGCAGACTCCGAACGCCGTTCGGCCCGAAAAGCATCGGGTCCGTCGAGAGTATAGCCGAGCGACTACGCCACGGATGTCGGCGGTTCAACTGCCGAATCTGGGTGGCGGGGGCAGCTCGGCACCCAGCCCGGCCAGGAAGCCGCGATACTTGGCCAGGACCGCTTGCCCGTTGCGCCGTGGCAGCTCGCGGGCGAGCGCCGCCGGAAAGGCGAGCGCCGAGAAGAGGAGCCAGCTCGCCCAACCGAGCGTCCCGGCGTACTTGCGCACGAAGATCGCCGTCGAGCGGCCGGTGCGAAAGGTCCGCGCCGCCACGTAGCCGCCGGTGGTAGGAGAAACCATGTGCCAGAGCCGCGCCTGATGGGCGTACCAGCACTCCCAGCCGGCTCGTCGGATCCGCGCGCAGAAATCGGCGTCCTCGACCGAGACGTGGTAAACCGGATCCCAGAGACCTGCCGCGAGCATCGCGGGGCGGCGAATCAGCATGCAAGCGCCGTTGACGTAGTCGACGCTTCGGTCGCTGTCGAACTGGCCGCGGTCGACCTCCCCCATTCCGATCTCCCGGGTCACGGCCTCGCGGAAGCGCAAGCTCCCACCGGCCGACCAGATCCGGCTCCGGTCGCCGAAGTAGAAGTAGCACTTGGGACCGATGCAGCCGGCTCTCGGCTCGGCTTCAGCGAGCTTCACCAGCTCAGCGGCCATGTCGGGCGCTACCTCGATGTCGTTGTTCATCGCCATCAGGTAGTCGTACCCCTCCTGGAGCCCGACTCGAAAGCCGAGGTTGAGCCCACCCGAAATGCCGAGATTCTGTTCGCAGCGTAGCTGTCGCACCGCCGGGAATCGCTCCGCCACGGCTGCGAAGGATCCATCGCTCGAGCCGTTGTCGACGACCAGGAGGTCGAGCGCCGGGTAGGTGCTCGCGCGCAAGCTCGCGAGCGTCTGCAATGTGAGGTCGCGACCGTTGTAGTTGAGGACGACTCCGAGGACGCGCGGCGAGCTCGACGGTACGCCTACGGCGTTCACGACGCGAGCAGGCTGCGCGCGATGACCAGCCGCTGCATTTCGCTCGTCCCTTCGTAGATCGTGGTCACCCGAACGTCGCGGTAGAGCTTCGAGATCTCGTACTCGTCGGATACGCCGTTGCCGCCGTGAATCTGCAGCGCCTCCCAACAGGCGCGGTTGGCGGCCTCCGAAGCGAACGCCTTGGCCTCGGCCGCGAGCCGACTCGCATCGCGACCTCCCTCCGAGCCGAGCGCCGCGAACTGCGTCAGCGCACGGGCCGCGGCCAGCTCGGTCGCCATGATGGCGAGCTTGAAGCGCACCGACTGATGCTCGGCGATCGGCACTCCGAACTGCACGCGCTGACCAGCGTAGTCCGACGCCAGCTCGAGCGCCCGGCGGTGAATTCCCGACGACTGCGCCGCGATGCCCAGGCGGGAGTGATCGAGAGTGGCGAGGGCGATCTTGAAGCCCTGGCCAGGCTCGCCGAGCAGGTTCTCCGCCGGGACTCGACAGCCCTCGAAGGAGACCGGCGCGGTGCGCGAAGAGCGCAGCCCCAGCTTCTCCTCCGCGGCGCCGACAGTGAAGCCGGGCGACTCCGCATCGACGACGAAGGCCGACATACCGCGCTTCCCCAGCGTCGGATCGGTCTTGGCGACAACCACGAACCAGCGGCCAACGCCGGCGTTGGTGATCCAGGCCTTCTCGCCGTCGAGAATCCAGCCGTCGCCCTCTCGGCGGGCGCTCGTCTTCATCGCCGCGACGTCGCTTCCGGATCCCGGCTCGGTCAGACAGAAGCCGCCAAGAGAGCGCCCGGTCGCCAGCTCCGGCAGCACGCGGTGCTGCAGCTCGGACGTGCCGTAACGCCCGATCGGCCAGGCGCAGACCGAGCTCGTGACCGACAGAATGACCGCCAGCGACGGGCAGCCGCGCGCGATCTCTTCGATGGCGAGGCAGTAGGTCAGCGGATCCGCTCCGCCGCCGCCGTGCTGTTCGGAGATCAGCATGCCGAAGAGGCCCATCTCGGCCATCTCGGCGACCAGCTGCGATGGGAACTCGCGGGCGCGGTCGCGCGCGGCAGCACCTGGCCGAACGCGCTCCTCGACGAAGCGGCGAATTTCGGCTAAGAGCAGAGTTTGCTCGTCGCTCAGCGAGAAGTCGACGGCCATCGCGCCCGCGTTACCCCTGCTTCAAGATCCAGTCGGCGATCACCATCTTCTGGATTTCGCTCGTCCCTTCGTAGATCTCGGTGATGCGGGCGTCGCGGAAGAAGCGCTCGACGTCGTAGTCGCGCGTGTAGCCGTAGCCACCGTGGATCTGGAGCGCCTTGTTGGTCACCCGCTGCGCCATCTCCGAGGCGAACAGCTTCGCCTGTGCCGCCTCGAGGCTGTAGCGCTTCTGGGCGCCCTTCGCCCAAGCGGCCTTGTAGACCAAGAGGCGCGCCGCGTCGAGCTCCATCGCCATGTCGGCGAGATAGAACTGGATCGCCTGGAAGTCGGAGATCGGCCGCCCGAACTGCTGGCGCTCGCGAGCGTACTTCATCGCCGCTTCGAAAGCGCCCTGCGCGATCCCGACCGCCTGCGCCGCGATGCCGATTCGCCCGCCGTCGAGAGTCGACATGGCGATCTTGAAGCCCTCCCCCTCCTCGCCGAGCCGCTGGCGGGCTGGCACGCGCATCGCTTCGAAGAAGAGTTGCGTTGTACCGGAGGCCTGCACGCCGAGCTTGTACTCATGGTGCCCGCGGCGGAAACCGAGCGTGTCGCACGGCACGATGAAGCAGCAGATGCCGCTGTGTTTCTGCTCCGGATCGACGGTGGCGAAGACGAGCGCCACGTCGGCATGGGTTCCGTTGGTGATGAAGACCTTGCTGCCGTCGAGCACGTAATCGTCGCCCTCTCGCCGCGCCGTGGTGCGCAAGGCGCCGGCGTCGCTTCCGGCATCTGGTTCGGTGAGCGCAAAGCAGCCGAGCTGGGTGCCGGAGGCGAGCGGGCTCAGGAAATCGCGCTTCTGCTCTTGGCTTCCGAAGCGCAGCAACGGATCGCAGACCAGTGAGTTGTTCACCGAGAGGATGACGCCGCTCGAAGCACAGACGCGCGAGATCTCTTCGATCGCGACGCAGTAGGCGATCATCTCCATTCCAGCGCCGCCGTGGGCCTCGGGAATGAAGATTCCAGCCAGGCCCAGCGCACCGGCGCGGCGAAAGAAGTCGAGCGGAAACTCGCCGGAGGCATCGATCTCGCGGGCTCGCGGCGCGACGACCTCGGCCGCGAACCGGCGCACCGATTGGCGCAGCAGCTTCTGTTCCTCGTTCAGCTCGATCTGCATCTTCCGCTCCTCAGGAGAGGTCGGGTGCCCGAGGTAGGGGGCGACGCCGATCGTACCAGCGCGGCTCGCCGGAGGCCCGGCCCGCAGTTGGCAGGCAGCCCTTCGTCGGTAGAGAATCGGCTCGCCATGACCGCCCCTCGATCGATCGTCGCCTACACCGAGACAGAGATCCGCTCCTTCCTGCCGTCGGGCTGGGGCCTTCTGCCCGATTGCGCCGGACGCTGGGACAACGACGAGAGGCGTTGGACCATCACGGTACGCGACGGCGCCGACAACTCGTGGGAGATCTTCGTCGACGCCGCGGCGACGACCGGTAGCGGTCGCCTCGCAGCGCTGCAGTCGAGCATCGAGCGGATCATCCGCAAGGCGTTGGGACGCAAGTCGGTCATCTCGGGCTAACCGTCGGCTCTCCAGCTTTCGGTCGGCTCCCCGGCTTGACGGGAGTCGAGCCGGATGCGCAAAGTGGGCACTCCTCGGCTCGCCAAGTTGGCAGATCGAGCGTCAGGAGCGACGCGAACGGCACCGCGAAGCCGTGCTCGCCGCCCGAGCGATCCAGGATCGCTCCGATCGCGACCACCGTCGCGCCTGCTGCGGCGGCGACCGCCGCCGTCTCGAGCGTCGACCTGCCGGTCGTCACTACGTCCTCGACGACAACGATCCGCTCCCCGCTCTCGAACGCGAAGCCTCGTCGCAGCGCCAGCACCGCGCCGTCGCGTTCGACGAATCGGAATGGCACGCCGAGCGCCGCTGCGACCTCGTGTCCGATGACGATCCCGCCCAGCGCCGGAGCGAGTACCGATTCCGGCTCGACGCCCAGAGCTCGCAGCGCCGCCGCGAGCTCGGCACCGACCTGGCGCGCGCGGCGCGGCTCGGAGAGCAACAGAGCGCACTGCACGTAAGCGGGTGAATGGAGACCCGACGAGAGCAAAAAGTGGCCGTGTTTCAGCGCCCCGCACGCTTCGAGCGCCGCCGTCAGGGCCTCACTCCTCGACAAGCTCTTCCCCCTTGCGATGGATCGCGTACTGCTCCATCTTCTTGTAGAGGTTGCTGCGCGGGGTGTCGATCGCCACCGCGGTCTGGGTCACGTTCCAGCCGTGCTCCTCGAGCTTCTGGACGAGAAACAGCTTCTCGGCTTGTTCGCGGAACTCGCGCAGAGTCTCGAGACCGTGAAAAGCCTGCGCCAGCTCGAGCCGTCCGTCGCCGACCACCGTGGCCACGTCGCTCTCCGTCACCGTGTCTCCGGGCGCCAGGATAGTAAGCCGCTCGATCACGTTCTTCAGCTCGCGTACGTTGCCCTTCCACGGCTGGCGGGCGAGGAGCGCCACAGCGGCCGCGGAGAGCGGTCGACGATGATAGTTCGCCGCTTCCGAGAATCGGGCCGCGAAATGTTCGACCAGGATCGGCAGATCCTCGAGATGATCGCGTAACGGCGGAGTCTGGATCGGCAGCACGTTGAGTCGGTAGAAGAGATCCTCGCGGAAGCGGCCGGCCCGGATTTCGGTGGCGAGCTCACGGTTGGTCGCCGCTACGACCCGAACGTCGACTCGCACGACCTTCTCGGCGCCGACCGGCTCGACGTCGCCGCTCTCTAGAACGCGCAAGACCTTGGCCTGCGCGCGCGCCGATAGATCTCCCACTTCGTCGAGAAAAATCGTTCCTCCGTCGGCGGCAACGAACTTACCGATCTGCTTGCGCACCGCGCCGGTGAAGCTCCCCTTCTCGTGTCCAAAGAGCTCGGACTCGATGAGCTCTTCCGGGATCGCGGCGCAATTGACCCGCACGAACGGCTGATCGCGGCGCGGGGAGAGGGTGTGGATAGCGCGGGCCACCAGCTCCTTGCCGGTGCCGCTCTCGCCGGTCACCAGGACGGTTGCTGGAGGAGGGGCGGCGCGCTCGATCGTTTCGCGCAGGCGGCGGACCGTGGCCGAGGAGCCGATGATCTCCGACAGGCCTCCCGACACCTGTCCCTGCTGCCGCGCCTCGCGCTTGAGCTTCCAGCTTTCGACCGCGTTGCGCAGCGACAGGAGGATGCGGTCGCGCTCGAGCGGCTTCTGGAAGAAATCGAACGCGCCTCGTCGCGTCGCCTCGACCGCGGTGGCCACGTCGGCGTGCCCGCTGACCACGATCACTGGCATGTCGTAGCCGCGCTCGCGGAGCTGGCGAAACGCTTCGAGACCGTCCATCTCCGGCATGCGGAGGTCGAGGAGGATCGCGTCGGGAGGGCGGTCGCGCGCGATGCGCAGCGCCTCGATTCCGGACCCAGCGGTCTCGACGCGGTAGCCCTCGAACTCGAGGATCATCCGCAAGCTGTCGCGAATCGACGCCTCGTCGTCGACGACCAAGATCGAGGCGCGCTGTGCCGGCGGCATCCGCCTCAGTCTAACAACCGTCGGTCGTCAGGGCACGCGCACGATGGCGAAGAAGCTCGCGCCCTCGCCGCTTCGCCGCCGATCGAAGCGTTTGACGTAGAGCCGCAGGTACGACCCCGCGGGAGCCGCGGTCACCTGGCGCTCGAAGTCGCTGCTCGAATCGACCGGCTGGCCGTTGATCTCGACGATGAGGTCTCCGACGGCCACTCCCTCGTCGTAGAGCGGGCTCGAGGCCGTGACCTCGCGCACCAGAACGCCGCGCTCGCTGGAAGGAATCCCGAGATTCTCGCGCAGCTGCGGCCCGAGATCCTGGAAGTCGAGGCCCAGCCAGTCGATGCCTCGGCTTTCGCCCTCGCGCTCCTCGCTGTCCGCTACGGTGCCGATAGTTCGCTCGTCGAGCTCGACGCTGGTCTTGATCTCTTTGCCGTTCCGAATCAGCTCGAGCCGCACCTTCGCTCCCGGCGGCCGGCCGGAGACGTAGTCGATGAGGTCGCGCGTCTCGCGGATGCGAACATCGTCGACGCGCAAGATGACATCGCCGTGTTCGACTCCCGCCTTCTTGGCCGGCGAGTCCTTGAAGACGCTCGTCACCAGCGCGCCTTCGGCGACGTCGAGCCCGAAAGCTCGGGCCCGGTCGTAGTCGAGATTCTGGATGTTGATGCCCAGGTAGCCGCGCGAGACTTTCCCCTTCTCTCGCAGCTGGGGCAGAACGGCCTTCAAGGTATCGACCGGGACTGCGAAGCCGATGTTCTCCGCCCCCCAGTTCATCGCGGTCGCGATCCCGACCACTTCGCCGTTCAGATTCACCAACGGCCCCCCGGAGTTGCCACGGTTGATCGCCGCGTCGGTCTGGATGAAGTTCTCGAACGATCTGTCTGGCGTGAGCCCGATCGCGCGCCCTTTGGCGCTGACTACCCCAACGGTCACGGTCTGGTTGAGGGTGAGCGGATTCCCGATCGCCATCACGTAGTCGCCGACCCGCAACCGCTCACTATCGCCCAACGGCAGCGCCGCGAGACTCTCGCCGGCGTCGATTTTGAGCAGCGCCAGGTCGGTGGCCGCGTCGGTGCCCTTGATCTCGGCATCCAGGTAGCGCTCGCCGAGGCGCACTCGAACCTTGGTGGCCCCTTCGATGACGTGATTGTTGGTGATGACGAAGCCGTCGGCAGAGACCACGAAGCCGCTACCTCCCGAGTCGGTGCGGTATTCGCCGTCGCGATCGGGCTCGGGTTGCGGCCCGAGGAAAAACTCGAACGGATTGCCGTCACCGCGCGGGCGTCGAGAAGCCTCCGGGCGCCGCTGAATCCGCTGCGCGTCGATCGAGACCACGGCGGGAAGCACTCGCTCCGCGAGATCGGCGAACGACGGCAGGTAACTCCCCGAAGCCAGATTCGCCGGTGCCGCAGCGGAGGGCTTGGGTGCGGGAGCGGCATGGGCGGAGCTGCCGAGATCCAAGGCGCCGCCGAGCGCGATTCCGAAGATCACCGAGACAATGAGAAACGCCCAAGTTGCCTGCAAGCGAGAACGACTAGAGCTCATCGATCGAACCTTTCTCTTTGGGATACCGGAGGTCGGTATCGGACGAGCTTACACGACAGCAAGAGGCGTGCCGATGTCGACAAAGAGCCTGATTCGATCGGCTATCCGCGCACCCAAACTGCTCCCTCCCCTTGATTTTCCAGGCAATCCAGACGATACTGTGCGACGCAGTCTGCCTGAAGACCGGAAGGGTGGGCCGACCAGCCCACCTTTTTTGTTCTCCGCGGACCCAACTTAGAGGATGTCCGAGATCGCCTTGACGCCGGAGCTTCGTTCCGAACTAGCAACAGTTGCCGCGGCGCACGGCTGCGAGCTAGTCCGCGCCGACTTTGGTGCCGGGCTCCTGCGCTTGGTGCTCGACCGCGAAAGCGGAATCGGTCTCGAGGACTGCGCGGTGGTCTCGCGGGAGGTCTCGACGCTGCTCGATGTCGCCGGCTTCGGTCGCGGTCGCTACACCCTCGAGGTCAGCTCTCCGGGTCTCGATCGGACGCTCGAGCGGCCGCAAGAGTTCGAGCGCTTCAGCGGCCGGACGGTGCGGGTACGGTACCTCGATCGGCAGACCGGGAAGAAGGCAACCGTGGAGGCGACGCTGACCGGTTTCCGGCACGAAAATGGCGGCTTCGTCGAGCTTGTCGAGCCGCTGACCAAGAGAAGCCTCGCGATCCAGCTTGCGGACGTCGAGACGGCGCGACTGAAGGTCGAACAGTAGGAATCGCAGAGTATGGTTCAAGCGCAGACCCAAGAAGTCCCGTTGACCGAGCTGTTGCGCCAAGTGGCGCGCGAGAAGGACATCGAGTTCGAGCGCCTGCTGCTCGCGCTCGAGGACTCGATGGCCTCGGCGGCGAAGAAGCAGCATCGCCTCAAGGAGCCGGTCCGCGCCCAGTTCCACGCCGACAGCGGCCGTTTCGAGGCCTGGATCGTCAGGAAGGTCGTCGAGATCGTCGAAGACCCGACCGCCGAGTGGACCGTGGAGGAGGCCCGTCCCGAGAAGCCTGATGCCCAGATCGGCGACGAGATCCTGATTCCAATTTCGACCGACGGCCTCGGCCGCATCGCCGCCCAGTCGGCCAAGCAGGTGCTCTATCAGCGCGTGCGCGAGACCGAGCGAGAGAAGGTCTACAACGAGTTCATCGACCGCGTCGGCGAGATCGTCAACGGCACGGTCAAGCGCTTCGAACGCGGCGACGTGATCGTCGACCTCGGTCGCACCGAAGCGATCGTGCCGCGGTCGGAACAGGCGCGCCACGAGCGCTGGGGCCAAGGCGAGCGGATCCGAGCTGTCATCATCGAGGTCCACCAGCAGCCCAAGGGCCCGCAGATCGTGATGTCGCGCACCGACCCGCGGCTCCTAGTCAAGCTCTTCGAGATGGAGGTACCGGAGATCTACGACGGCACCGTCGTGATCAAGGCGGCAGTCCGGGCGCCCGGCGAGCGCGCCAAGGTGGCCGTCTACAGCCGTGAGCGCGATGTCGATCCGGTCGGAGCCTGCGTTGGCATGAAGGGGTCGCGGGTGCAGGCGATCATCCGCGAGCTGCGCGGCGAGAAGATCGACATCATCGAGTACTCGGACGACCTGGTGACTTTCGCCCAGAGTTCGCTAGCCCCGGCCAAGATCACCCGCGTCTCCGTGCACCACTTGGGCGAGCAGGCGCACCTCGACGTCATCGTCGAGGACGAGCAACTGGCGCTCGCGATCGGCAAACGCGGGCAAAACGTTCGACTCGCGGCGGAGTTGATCGGTTGCCGGATCGACATCAAGAGCGAGTCCGACGTCAAGGACGAGGTGACGGGCGCTCTAGCCCGCATGCTTCAAGGCGCGCTTGGCGAAGAGCTGCCGACCGTTTCGCTCAGCGACGAGGTCGATCTCTCCACGCTGCCGGGCGTTGGCGCCAAGTCGGCAACTGACCTCGCTGCGGCCGGGTACTCGACGCTCCGGAGCCTCGTCGACGCAACGCCAGAAGAGCTCCAGCAAGTCGAAGGCGTCGGACCCAAGACTGCGCAGGCGATCCTCAGCTGGGCGCGCGAGCGAGCCGCGAAGGCCACTCCTGCCGGTCAGGCTCAGTCGGCGATCGGCGGCGGCGCCGCGACCGAACCGACATCCCGTCAAGACGACGAGTTCCTCGCCGCCCTTTCCCGCGCCTTCAAGGAGTCCGAAGACCAGGCTCGCGAGGTGGAGAATACGGCGGCCGAGGCCCGAGCCGATGCCCTTGCACGGGCCACCGAATCCGCTGCCAGCGAGCGCAGCGGAGAGGGCTGAGTCGAGACAAAGCCGGCGAGAGAAGCAGCAACGAGTCCTGGGAGAGCGTCGCAAGCATGGCCAAGATCCAAGTGCATCAACTCGCCAAGATGATGGGCATCGCGGAGCAAGACCTCGTGTTCAAGCTTCGCTCGCTCGGCGTCCGCATCGAAGGGGAGGACGCAGGCATCGAGAGCGACGCGCTGCAGGCGATTCTCCTGGGCAAGAAGCTCGGCTCGCCGCGCGAAGTGTTCATGGACGACAGCACTCCGGAAAGCGCGCCGCGGCACGCGGCGGCCCCTGCCGGAGTACCGACGCCCGCGGCTCGCCGCGCCCCGGTAAATCCGCTCAAGCCGTCGCGACCACGGACGATCATCCAGAAGGTCGAGCCCCGTATCTTGACCATTCCCACTTCGACCGCCGAGCGGTCGTCGGGAGCGGAGACGCTCGGCCCGCTACTCCCGTTCACCCTCGCTCCGGCCCCGGCGCCGGCGCCGCCTCCGGCGAGCCACGAGAGCGTCGGCGCACCGGCTGCGAGCGCTGGTCTGCCTGTCGTCGCGCCCAGCGCGTCGGCTGGAGCGGCTTCGAGTCCCGCTGCAGCTCCGCCGCGACGTGGTGCGATCCTCATCCATCGCCCGACCGAGCCGTACCGACCCGTGGCGCCGCCCTCGCGGGCGCGACCGGGTGTCGGCCCCGGCGCCGGACGCCCAGGAATGCCTGGACGGCCCCCCGGACCGGGGCGACCTTCCGGACCAGGACGCCCGGGCGGTCCCCCCCGCCCAGGCGCACCGGGCAGACCGGGCGCCACACGGCCATCTGGACCCGGCCGCCCCGGCGGATTTCGGCCTGGCGGGCCACCGCCACGAGCCGGATCGGGTCGCGGTCGCAAGTCCGATTCACCGCTCGATCGCGAGAAGGCCAAAGCGCAGAAGAACCGCAAGACGCTCCTCTTGCCGCAGACGGACGAGAGCGAGCTGCGCATGATGCGAGGTTCGCTCGCCGAGATAGAGAACGTGGTCGACGAGGCGGTCGTTCCGACCGGCTCGACCACCCGCCGCCGCCGCCGCGTTGGCGCGGGACTCGTGGACGAGGAGGAGCGCACCTCGCTCCGCTCCTCGCGCAAGGTTACCGACGGACCCGTGGTCATCTCGGAAGCGATGACCGTCCGCGAATTCGCCGAACGGCTGGGCGTCAAGGTTCGGGATCTCATCAAAGTGCTTTTTGAACGGGGCACCATCGCCAACATCAATCACGTTCTCGAGCCGAGTCTGGCGGTCGAGCTGGTGCGAGAGTTCGGCCTCGAGGCCCAGGTGATGACCTTCGAGCAAGAATTTCAAGCGCACCGGACGGCCATCGAGGTGGTCGCGGAGAGCGGGCGCAGGGTGCCGCGCGCTCCGGTCGTTACCATCATGGGGCACGTCGACCACGGCAAGACGTCGCTCCTCGACAAGATCCGCTCCTCCAAGATCACCGAGTCCGAGTTCGGCGGCATCACGCAGCACATTGGCGCTTACCACGTCGACGTCAAGAATCGACAGATTGTCTTTCTCGACACGCCCGGACACGAAGCGTTTACGCTGATGCGAGCGCGCGGCGCCAAGGTCACTGACGTCGTGGTTCTCGTCGTTGCCGCTGACGACGGAGTCATGCCGCAGACGGTCGAGGCGATCGATCACGCGCGCGCCGCGAACGTACCGATCCTGGTGGCGCTCAACAAGATCGACAAACCGAACGCCAACCTGGACCGAGTCAAGCAGCAGCTCGCTGACCGTGGACTCTTGCCCGAAGACTGGGGAGGCCAGACGATCGTGGCGCCGGTTTCGGCGCTCTCGGGCGCCGGCATCGACGAGCTGCTCGAGATGGTGCTGCTTTCCGCCGATCTTCTGGATCTACGCGCCGACCCGGATCGCTCGGCCTCAGGCGTCGTGCTCGAGGCAAGGAAGGAAACCGGTCGCGGCGTCGTGGCCACCGTCCTGGTTCAGAATGGAACTCTCTCTGTGGGCGACGTCTTTGTCGCTGGCGCTACTTCGGGGCGAGTGCGCTCGATGAGCGACGATCGCGGTGGCCGCGCACAGCGCTCCCAACCCTCCTCCGCGGTCGAGGTGACAGGCTTTCAAGAGGTCCCGGAGGCCGGCGACACCTTCCAGGCGGTCGACGACGAGCAGAAGGCGCGCAGCATCGTCGAGTTCCGGCGAGTCGAACAGCGCAAGCGAGGCCTACTGCCTTCGGCTGGCAGGCTTTCGCTCCAGCAGCTCTACGACCAGATACAGAAGGGAGTCGTCAAGGAGCTCGGCATCGTCCTCAAGGCCGACGTGCAGGGGTCGGTCGAGGTCTTGCGCTCGGCGATCGAGAAGCTCTCGGCCACGAAAGTGCGAGTCAGGGTCCTGCACAGCGCGGTGGGGGCCGTCTCTACCAACGACGTGCTCCTCGCGGCTGCGTCGAAAGCGATCATCGTCGGTTTCAACATTCGGCCGGAGAAGAACGCCGGTGAGCTGGCTGAAAAGGAGGAGGTCGAGATCCGGCTCCACACCATCATCTACGAGCTCCTCGACGAGCTCAGGAAAGCGATGACCGGGCTCCTCGAGCCGACCTTCCGAGAGGTGCAGCGCGGGCGCGCCGAGGTGCGCGAGACCTTCAAGGTACCGAAGATCGGCACCATCGCCGGCTGCCACGTCGTCGACGGCGTCGTGCCTCGCACCGCCGACGTGCGCCTGGTGCGCGACGGCAAGGTGGTTTACGCGGGGAAGATCTCGTCTCTCAAACGGTTCAAGGACGACGCCTCCGAAGTCCGCGCCGGTTTCGAGTGCGGCATCGGGCTCGAGCGTTTCCAGGATCTCAAGCCTGGAGACCTCATCGAGGCGTTCGTTCAGGAAGAGGTAGCCGCGGTCCTCACCTGAGGAGAGCTGCGGCCCTCGCCTGTCGCGTCGCGATGTACGTCGGCTACGGCGCGCTCGAGCTGCACCTTCCGCAGGCGCACGATCTCAAGTCGAAGCGCCGAGTCGTTCGCGGCCTGATCGATCGGCTGCACGCGCGCTTTCGGATCTCGGTCGCCGAGACCGCTCACGGCGATCTTCGGCAACGCAGCCAGATCGGCATCGCCGTCGTGGCTAAAGAGGCGAGCGAAGTCGAGCGCATCCTGGACCAGATCGTGCGCGTTGCCGAGAGTGAAGTCGAGGCGGTCATCTTGAGCTGGGACCCGGTGCTGGTGGAGGAGAAGAGTTGACTCAGCGCACCTCCAGGGTCGGAGACCTGCTGCGGACCGGGCTGAACGAGCTCGTTCGGCGACAGGTACGCGACCCTCGCGTTGGCTTGGCGAATGTCACTCGCGTCGAGGTCGCGAAGGATCTCAGCCACGCCGAGGTGTTTGTTTCGGTCCTCGGCAGCGAAGAGCAGCGACTCGCCGCGGTCGGCGCTCTCGAACACGCGCGTGGCTTTCTGCGCCGCGAGCTGGCGCACCGACTGTCGCTCCGAGTCACTCCCGAGCTCGCCTTCGTGCTCGACCGCGGTGCCGAGCACAGCGAGCGCATCACGGCGATTCTCGACGCGTTGCGCGCCGAAGACGGCCATGATTCCTGAATCTCTCCTGGCGCGTCTGGCCGCGGCCGAACGCCTCCTGCTCACCAGCCACGCCAATCCGGACGGCGACGCGATCGGCTCCGAGCTCGGTCTCGCCCACGTGGCGCGCGCGCTTGGCAAGACAGCCACGATCTGGAACCGGGACCCTACGCCACCGCTCTACACGCCGATGGTCGGCGCGGAGACGATTCACGTCGGCGCCGCCCCGCCGCCCGGGTTTCCAGCCGCCTTCGAACTCGCCGTCGTGCTCGAGTGCCCCACCCTCGACCGCACCGGCCTCGAGCGCGAGCTCGCCCTCCTGCCGCTCGTCAACGTCGATCATCACCTCGGAAATGCGCTCTACGGCATCGAGAACTGGGTCGACGTCGAAGCGCCGGCAGTCGGAGTCATGGTAGCCAGCGTCGCCGCGGCGCTCGGCGCCACGCTGTCGCCCGACGCAGCCGACTCCCTCTTCCTGGCGCTCGCCACCGACACTGGAGGTTTCCGCTTCGCCAACGCGAGACCGGCGGCCTTCGAGGCCGCGGCGCAACTCGTGAGGCTCGGAGCTCGGGTCGAGAACGTCTCGCAATGGCTCTACGAGAGCCGCTCCGAAGGATCGATTCGCCTTTTGGGCGAGCTCCTTGCCACGCTGCGGCTGCACGAGTCCGGCACCATTGCGACCGTGCACCTGACGCGCGAGATGTTCGCCAAGACGGGCGCCGCGCCCGGCGACTCCGAGGGGCTAGTCGACACGCCGCGCTCGATCGCCGGCGTGGCGGCGGTGGCGCTCTTGCGCGAGACGGGGCCCGACGAGTGGAAAGTCTCGCTACGCAGCCGTGGGCAGGTCGACGTTCAACAGATCGCCCGCCGTGAAGGGGGCGGCGGACACCAGAACGCCGCGGGCTGCCTCTTTCGCGGAGCGCTGGCGGAAGCGGAGCGACGCTTCGTGGCCGCGCTCTCCCAGGCTCTGCGGGCTGGCTCGTGAGCGTCGACGGCCTGCTTCTGGTCGACAAGGAGCCGGGCTGCACCTCCCACGACGTGGTGCAGAGCGCCCGTCGCATCCTCCGCCAGAAGCGGATCGGACACTGCGGAACTCTCGACCCCGACGCCACCGGGCTCCTTCTCTTGACACTCGGTCAGGCTACCCGCCTCACTCGCTTCCTGGTCCACGCGCCCAAGAACTACGAGGGTGAGATCCGCTTCGGAATCGCCACCGACACCTACGACGCCTCCGGAAAAGTGCTCGCCGAGCTGCCGATCGACAAGCTGACTCTTGCTGCGATCGTCGCCGAGATGCCGCGCTTTATCGGCACTTTCCAGCAGACGCTGCCGAAGTACAGCGCGCGCAAAGTGGCGGGAGTCAGGCTCTACGAGCTGGCGCGGCGAGGCGAAGAGGTGCCCGAGATCGCGAAGGAAGTGACAGTCGGCGAGCTCCTGCCGACCGGAGCGCTGGTCGATGGCCGGCTCCCCTTCCGCCTCTCCTGCTCCTCGGGGACCTATGCACGTGCCATCGCGCACGACCTCGGCAAGGCGGTGGGGTGCGGAGCGCACCTCGCCGGCTTGCGGCGCACGGCGATCGGGCCGTTCGCGGCCGAGGCCGCGCTCCGTCTCGACGAGCTCGCCCGGCGAAGGGAGGTCGAAGAGCCACTCGGCGCAAGTTGGTACCCGCTCGATCGCATACCGCTGCCGTTCGTCGAGGTCGTCGTCGATCACCAGCAAGAGGAGCGCCTGCGTGGCGGACAGACGATCCTGGTCAACCATCTGTCAGCAGCAGCCGGGGACTGGATTCGCCTCGGAGATCGAAGGGGAGGCCTGATCGCCATCGGTACCGTCTCCGAGCGAGTGGGCGCCGGGGCGGTTTCGGTTCTGCGGCCGCGCATCGTGTTCCGGACCGAGTCGCGGCTGTGATAAGTTCGATCGGCACACGGACCGAGAATCCGACCCAGACCAGGGTCGCCAGAGGAGAGAGTTTTGGCGCAGAACAGAGAAGAGCGAGCCGAGGTCATCCAGACCTACAGGGCTCACGAGACAGACACCGGATCGTCGGACGTGCAAGTCGCGCTTCTGACCCATCGCATCAACGAGCTCACCGGCCACTTCAAGACCCACGTCAAGGATCACCACGGACGACGTGGTCTGCTCAAGATGGTCGGCCGGCGACGTCGACTCCTCGACTACGTCAAGAGCCGCGACCTCGATCGCTATCGCAGCCTGATCGAGCGGCTCGGAATCCGCAAGTAGCTACCTCCGCGGCGCGACATCGGCGACGACCGCAGGCGGCTCGCAGAGCCGCTCTCCGGCACGCTCCGGGTGCCCGCCCCTGGAAGAGAGAGATCCCTTCATGAAATCTGTCAAGAACATCGCGGTCGGAACCGGGACTCTCGTCCTCGAGACCGGCCATATCGCCAAGCAAGCCGACGGCTCTACCCTGGTGCGTCTCGGCGACACCGTCGTTCTGGTCACGGCCTGCATGCAAGAGAGCGCCGTCCCGCGCGACTTCCTTCCGCTCACCGTCGACTATCGCGAATACGCCTATGCGGCGGGACGCATTCCCGGCGGTTTCTTCAAGCGCGAAGGGCGATCGACCGAAAAAGAGACGATCACCGCGCGACTCATCGACCGCCCGCTGCGGCCGCTCTTCCCACCCGGTTACACCAGCGAGACGCAGATCATCGCGCTCGTCCTCTCCGCCGACGGCGAGAACGACCCCGATATCCTGTCCATCAACGGCGCCTCGACGGCGCTGGTCCTCTCCGAGATCCCGTACTACAACCCGATCGGCGCGGTTCGCGTCGGCCTGGTCGGCGGCGAGATCGTCTTCAATCCGACCAACAGCCAGCGCGACATCGCCGATCTCGATCTCGTCGTAGTGGGTACCGAGAGCGCGGTGGTGATGGTCGAGGCCGCGGCTAACCAGCTCTCCGAGCAGCGCCTGCTGGAGTGCATCTGGGCCGGTCACGCCGAGCTGCAGAAGGTGATCAAGGCTCAGATCGAGCTCTTCGGCGAGCGCGGGCTCTCGAAGCCGCTCTGGCAGGCGCCGCGCGCCTATTCCGACGACCTCTTCCAGGAAGTACGTGCCAGCGTGGGCTCCCGGCTGCACGGCGCGCTCCACACGATCGGCAAATTCGAGCGCCAAGCGGCCATTTCCGAGGTTCAAAAAGAGCATCTCGCGACGATCCCCGCCGAGGATGGCCAGAGTCGCTCGCAGGTGAAGAAGATCTTCGAGGCGCTCGAAGAGGAGATCCTCTACGACTCGATTCTCGACACCGGTCGCCGCTTCGACGGCCGCCGCCTCGACGAGGTGCGCCCGATCGCCATCGAAGTCGGGCTCCTGCCGCGCGCCCACGGCTCGGCGCTCTTTACCCGCGGCGAGACGCAGGCTCTGGCATCGGTCACTCTCGGCACCAAGCGCGACGCGCAGGTCATCGAAGAGTACGAAGGCGAGACGCGGCAGAAGTTCCTGCTGCACTACAACTTCCCGCCTTTCTCGGTTGGCGAGGTCAAGTTCATGCGCTCACCGGGGCGGCGCGAGATCGGCCACGGCGTTCTCGCCCGCCGCGCCCTGATGCCAGTGCTCCCCCACGAGGACGAGTTCGCGTACACGATTCGGGTCGTCTCCGACATTCTCGAATCCAACGGCTCGTCGTCGATGGCGACAGTCTGCAGTGGCTCGCTGGCGCTCTTCGACGCCGGAGTTCCGATGCTGTCGCCGGTGGCGGGAGTCGCGATGGGTCTGGTGAAGAGCGGTGACCGCTTCGCTGTGCTCACCGACATCGCGGGGCAAGAGGACCACTACGGCGACATGGACTTCAAGGTCGCCGGCACGCGCGACGGTGTCACCGCGCTGCAGATGGACCTCAAGCTGACCGGCGTTACGCGCGAAATCATGGCGATCGCCCTCGAGCAGGCGCGCGTCGGCCGGCTCCACATTCTCGAGCAGATGGATCTGGTGATCGCCAGCCCGCGCCAAGAGTTGTCGACCTTCGCGCCGCGACTGTTCACGCTCCAGGTTCCCAAAGACAAGATCCGCGACGTTATCGGACCCGGTGGTAAGACAGTGCGCTCGATCGTCGAGGAGACCGGCTGCGAGATCGAGATCGAGAACGACGGACGCGTCATCATCGCCTCGCCCGACGGGGAGGCGGCGCGGCGCGCCATCGCGATGATCGAACGGCTCACCGAGGTTCCCGAGATCGGCAGGGTATACACCGGCACTGTGCGGCGGGTCGAAGCCTACGGAGCGTTCGCAGAGATCTTGCCAGGGCAAGACGGGCTCATCCACATCAGCGAGCTGGCTCCCTACCGCGTCAAGGAAACGAGCGACATCGTCAAGGAGGGCGACGAGGTCCAGGTCAAGGTCGTCGACATCGACGGTACCGGCAGGATCCGCCTGTCGCGCAAGGCGGTCATCGTCGAGGCCCCCGACTACGACCCGGCCAAGTACGAAGGGATGGGCGAACCGGCCGGCCCGCCGTCGGAGCAGGGCGATCGACCGGAGCGGAGCGATCGCTTTGGCGACCGGGATCGTGGCGGGCGCGGCGGACGCGGCCCAGGAGGGCCGCGCCGCGACGGCCGCGGTTCGAGTGGCGGGCGCGACCGCGGTCCGCGGCGGTAGTCTCCGAAGAAGACTCTCCTCCGTGGAGATCCGCGCGCTCGTAGCACACTGCGATCAGCTGCTCGACAGCGCCAGCTGCAACGACTACGGCCCCAACGGGTTACAGCTCGAAGGCGTTCGCGACGTCCGCAAGATCGTGACCGGAGTTTCAGCCTGCGCCGAGCTCTTCGAACGTGCCCGCGCCGCCGACGCGGACGCCGTCTTCGTCCATCACGGCCTACTCTGGAAATCCGCGGGCGCAGAGCCGCTGGTCGGTTTCAAGGCGCGGCGCTTCCGGCTGCTCTTCGAATCCGGAATGCATCTCGTGGCCTACCACCTGCCTCTCGATCGTCACCCCGAGCTCGGCAACAACGCGCTCGCGGCGAAGCAGCTCGGCCTCTACTCGCTCGAGCCGTTCGGTCTACACGAAGGGCAGACTGTCGGTTGCCACGGCCGCTATCCCGAACCGATCGCGGCCGATGAGCTACTCGTCCGCTGCCGCGCCCTGTTTGGGCAGGAGCCGCTCGCGTTCCTAGCCGGACCGGAGCGGATCGCCCGCGTCGGCATCGTCTCGGGCGGCGCCCAGGGCGAGCTCTACCAGGCGATCGCCGCCGGCCTCGACGCCTACCTCACCGGTGAGGTCTCCGAGTGGGTGATGAACGTCGCCCGCGAAGCCAAGATCCACTACCTAGCCTGCGGCCACTACGCCACCGAGCGGCTCGGCATCCGCGCCCTCGGCGAACACCTCGCCACCCGCTTCGAGCTCGCCCACGAGTTCATCGACGTACCGAATCCGGTCTGAAGAGTGAGTAGAAGTTCGCGGTGGTTAGTGCCGCAACCTCGGCGGTCGTGATCCCGAGCTCGGTGGCCAGCCGTTCCGCTACCTCGACGACGTAGGCCGGTTCGTTCTGCTGGCCGCGGTACGGCACCGGCGCCAAGTACGGCGTATCGGTTTCAACCAGAATGCGGTCGCGCGGGATCAGCGGCAGCACCTCACGCACGTTGGCCGCCTTCGGGAACGTCACCATGCCGGAGACTCCGAACGAGAATCCGAGCGGTAGGAGCGCCTCTGCCATGGCTGTTCCACCAGCGAACGAGTGGAAATCGGCGCGCAGGCCGAGGTAGCTCGGCTCCGAGACGATGACGACCATCTCCGCGTTCGAGTCGCGGTTGTGGACGACGATCGGGAGCGCGAGCTCGAGGGCGATCTCGATCTGGGCGCGGAAGACGCGCTCCTGCACCGCGCGCGGCGCGTGGTCGTAGTAGAAGTCGAGCCCACACTCCCCCACCGCCACGGCCTTTGGATGCGCCAGCAGCGCGCGCAGCTCGTCACTCGACTCGACGTTCCAAGTTGCCGCGTCGTGCGGATGCACACCCAACGCGCACCAGACGTCGGGTTCGCTGTCGCAATACCGCAGCAGATCGTCGGCCTCCTCGAGCCGCAAGGCGGGCACCAGAAATCCGTGCACGCCGCGCTCGCGCGCCCGATCGAGCGCCGCCTGGCGCTCGTCCGTCGCGAGCTGCTGCAGATGACAGTGCGAATCGATCAGCACGCCGATCGGGGCCCTGCCAGCTATCTCCTCCCGGAGATCAGGTGGACGACGGCGACGAACAGGGCGCCGCCGATGATCGACCAGACAACCGGAAACGGATGCCCTCCCACCACGACCAGCAGTGGCTCGCCGAGACCGATCTGGCTCGCCAACCACGGTCCCAGCAGAGCTCCGACGAAGCCGACCGCGATCGTGACCAACAGGCCGCCACGCGCCGAGCCGGCGATCGCCTTGCCGATTCCACCGCAGAGCCCGGCTACCAGAAGAAGCAGGAGCAGGTTCACGAGCGACATGGATTCGTCTCCTCTCGAGCTGCGCTGACCCGCAGTCTAGCCGCTCGGCAGGCCGAGAGGATGGGCTCGTCGGGCGTTCACGTGAGAGGGCCCCCGGATCGCCGCAGAGAGCGATTCGCGGGCGCGACGCAATCGAGCTATCATAGCCTAATGAAACAGGCCAACGTATCCACATTGAAGAACAACCTGAGCCGCTACCTGGATTACGTCAAGAGTGGCGGCGTCGTGCGCGTCTTCGACCGGGACCGGCCAGTGGCGGAGATCGTCGCGCTGGGGGGCGAGGAGAATGGCGCTCCCGGCGCCTTGGCGGCGATCTTGGCGGATCTCGAACGCCAGGGGGTGGTCCGTCGAGGGACCGGCGCGGTTTCGGCCGTGCTCCTTCGCTCGCCGCTGCCCACCTCCCGTCGCAGCGTGGTCGCGGCGCTGCTCGAGGACCGTCGGGCGGGGCGATGAGGTTCTGGGACAGCTCGGCGCTGGTGCCGGCGCTGGTGCGCGAGAAGGAGAGCGCCGCCATCCGCCGGCTGTTGAAGGGCGACCCCGAAGTGCTGGTCTGGGCCCTCTCCTCGGCGGAGATCGCGAGCGCGCTCTGGCGCCGGCGGCGGACTGCCGACCTGAGCGAGGCTCACCGCGCCGCGGCCGAGGCGGGTCTGGAGCGCCTCGAGAGCTCGTGGACCGCGGTCATGGACGTGGTCCCGGTCCTCCGCCGTGCACGGCGACTCTTGGCGCTTCATCCGCTCCGTACCGCCGACTCCCTGCAGCTCGCGGCGGCGCTCGTCGCCTGCAACGAGAGGTCGGAGCTGCTCCCCTTCGTCACCCTCGACGATCGCCTGGCCGAGGCCGCTGGTCGCGAAGGCTTCGCCGTCTTGCCCCGATGAGACAGTGAGGCGCCGATCGCTCGCTACGAGCCCCACCCAGACCAACTCCGGGGGGCGGCAGATCCACGACTCGGATGGGAAGCCTACGGCACGGATTCCCTGTCCTCGGGTAGAGGTGCGAATTTCGCCGCCAGCCGGGCGACGGTATTCATGCCGCGAAAGGTGGCTCGAACCCGGATCGCCCTCTCGAACAGGGCGTTGGAGAATTTCGACCCGCTCTGCTTGACCCTGCAGAGCCAGTAGACCTCCCGGCCGTGGACGTGAAATGCGTCGAGCTCAGTCTCGAGAGCCATCAAGGCGCTCACGCCTGCGACCGTCAACGGCTCGCCGAGGAACGCCACGTTGAGCGCTGCGGCCGATCGCAGCTCCGCCTCCGCGAACGGCCGGTAGCGAGCGATCGCCGCGACCTCGGCGGGAGTGCGGAGGAAGGTCTTGACCTCGTAGCCGAGCGCTTCGCGTAGCCGCTTCTCGATCTTGCGCACCAGAACAGAGGGCTCCTGCGCGCGCGCGGCGAAGATCACGTTGCCGCTGGCGATGAAGGTCTCTACCGCGGAGAAACCGAGCTCTTCGAAGAGGCCGCGCAGCCGCTCCATCTTGACGACGTGACCGCCGACGTTGATCGCCCGCAGGAAGGCGACCCACCGCTTGCCCGCACCCGAGGCGGTTACCTCGGCTCGCACGCTGACTCGCGACCGTGTGCCGAGCATCGAGAGCTCCTCAGTAGTGATACCGCGCCTTGAGAAAGGTGATGCTACCGCGCTCGACCAGATAGATGACGCGATGCTCTTGAGTCAGTCGCCGGGACCAGATTCCGGAGCCGAGGTGCTTGAGAGGCTCGGGCTTTCCGATCCCCTGAAAAGGCTCTCTCATGATCGAGTCGACGAGATCCATGAGCCGCAGAGCGACGCGCCGGTCAATGGCGATCCAGTGGCGCAGGTCCTCGCGGAACTCGAGCTCGAAGATCGAGGCTCGAGCACGGGACATCGGCTACTTGGACTTCTCGAGGCCAACCTCTTTGCGAAGCGCGGCCACACTCTGCGGCTCCGTCGTCCGCGATTTCGCGCGGGCCAGGGCCGCGAGGAGACGCGCTGCATTCTTCGGCGATCTCAGCTCGTGCAGCGTCTCGTTGAGGCTGCGGAGCTCGGCCGCCGAAACCAGCGCCACGTCTTCGGCCCCCCGGCGATGAATGAGCACGGGCTCGAGCGTAGAGGCTGCGTGATCGCAGAGCGACGCGAGGTGCGCACGCGCCTGAGTGTAGGTCGTCTCCATCTCCGAACCTCCGTACAGAGATACTGTACAGCTTGCCTCGGTGCTCGTCAAGCTTCGAATCGATCTCGGAAACCAGCAACCTCAGAGCTTGGAGCTGCGGCGCAGGCGACCTGCTACGAGTGCACGCCTCCCCCTACTTCACCTTCGTTCCTGGTGCTGCGCCGGTTCGGTGTGGCCGCAGGAGGATCGGCAGACCTTCGGCGTCGGTGGCGGCGAGCACCATCCCCTGCGATTCGAGGCCCATGAGCTTCGCCGGCTTCAGGTTCGACACGATCACCACCTGCGTGCCGACCAGCTCCTCGGGCCGGTACGCCTTGGCGATCCCGGCCACGAGCTGGCGTGGCGCGCCCTCGCCGACGTCGACCATCAACTTGAGCAGGCGCTCCGACTTCGGCACCGATTCGCAGGTCAGCACGGTGCCGACTTTCAACTCCACCGTGCCGAACTGCGCGATGTCGATCAGATTCGACGGCGTCGGCGCATCGGCCGGAGCCGGCGGTGCGATCTCGTTCATGTACTTCTCCTTGTCGATGCGAGGAAAGATCGGTGAGAGCGCCGGCAGCTCGCGGCCGGTCGGCATCCCGCCCCAAGCGAGCGTGTCCAACGTCGTCGGCGGCGCTCCGGCGCCGATGCCGGCGAGCACCCGCGCCGCCGTCGCCGGCATCACCGGCAAGAGCCCCGTCGCCACGATCCGCACGCACTCGAGCCCGTTCCAGAGGACTCGCGACAGCGCCTCGCTCGGCCCTTCGCTCTTGATCCGCTTCCACGGCTCGCGCGCCACCAGATACTGATTCGCCTCCGCGAGCAGGCGCCAGAGCGCCCGCAGTGCCGTCTGAAAGGCCAGCGCCTCCATCGCCTCGCGATACTCCGCCACGACCCTGCGCGCCACCAGGATGAGCGGGTTGTCGTCGCACGGCGTCGGCGGCGTGCGGCCATCGAACGCCTGGCGCGAGAGCGTCACCAGCCGGCT
>CAZPYU010000142.1:0-4131 GCA_964590905.1 uncultured Thermoanaerobaculia bacterium | reverse complement strand
GACCTAGAACCTGTGCCGGAGGCCGAAGTAGTCATCGCATCGGACGGGGAGATTCGCGTGAGCGGCATCGGACCGGTGTGCGTTAGTCGATTGGAGGGCGCGGACGCTTAGCTCCGCGAGTCCCTCATTTGCTGGTTGCTTCGCGCGGATGTCGGAGGCCGACTCGGTCACAAGATCAGGCCACAAATCCTTTACTCCACCATCCAAAAAATGGCCCGCTCGGTTCAGCCAGCGACAAGACCTTTCTGCTTGTCTGGTTTTGAATACTACACGGCATAAAAAAATCGCTGAGCTTGTTTTGGTTCCGCGATGCGAATACGATCTGGCCTGCATCGGGCGCGCGTATTATGCAATTTCAAGACGAAATCGAGATTTACCTCCGCTCACGCTTCACCGTTATCTGGGTCGCCTCCTACGAAGAGGATCGCATCATCACCACGCTGAAGGCGCTTTGTGAGCGCGCCAACCCGCAGCGCCGGCTGTTCACTTGGGACGTCGCGGCCCGCTTAAAAGCGGTGACCAACACGGACAGCGCGGCGCTCCCCGACGTGCCCGATGCCAGGACCGCCCTCGAATTCATCGCCAAGGCCGACGGCGAGCGCGATGCCGTCTTCGTCCTGAAAGACTTCCACAATTGCCTGCGGCAGATGCACGAGAAGGAAATTCGGCGGTTCTTCGCTGTTTTCGGTGGAATCAGAGCTGGGGCAGGCGGAGCTTGCCGGCGACGAAGTAGAGCATGGTGATGAGGTGCGTGGTCGAGCGGTAGCCGCGCGCCTTGCGTTTGGTCGCGCTAAACACACTGTTCAATCCTTCCATGAACGCGTTGGTCACTCCCGATTTCCAGTGCGCCAGGATTCCGGCCAAATGGTTCTCGACCATTTGCGCCAGCTTCACCATGGAGGCAAAGAGGCTGGTCTTGTGGAAACGCGCCACCCAGCGCACCCAACGACACCACACTTTGAAGCGATGACGCGCTATCCCCGCAGTGGCTGACCGATAGATGTCCTGAAGCACCAAGCGCATTTGATACGCCTTGGCTGTGCACAGATTCTTGTCTTTGATTTTGGCCATGCGCTCTTGTTCCATGTCCGTCAGGTTCTCCGGATTTTTGCGCCAGAGCCATTGACTCTTGTAGAGAGCTTCCCACACCCCTTGGCCTCCCATCCGAACCTCGGCGCGCCGCACCTTGTCCACAGCTTCGTTGGCATTTTTAATCACATGAAACTTGTCGAATACCACTTGGGCGTTGCGGCAGTTCTCCGCGACTCCGCTCTGATTGTCACGGGTCGAATCAAAACCAGCCACCCAGGGTCGAATCAAAACCAGCCAGTCTGAGGCGGGTTGGTTCATATCATTTCTGTTGATCTGTGCAAGGGGTTTAGCAGCGAGTTAAAACGAGCAGGGAGCGCGTCTTTGAGCCTCAGCTCGCGCTCCCTGCGGTCGAAGGTTCGTTGGATTTGGGTTTTGTCTTGGCTTCTTTACCGGGCGCCAGCCCGTGGTCTTTGAGCCGGTAGCTGCGGCCGGTGATGGCGATGGTCTGGGCGTGGTGAAGGAAGCGGTCGAGGATGGCCGAGGCGCTGGGCACATCGCCCAGCAATTTCCCCCATTCTTCGATGGGCCGGTTGCTGGTCATGATCGTCGAGCGGTTTTCGTAGCGGCGCATGATCACTTCCAGCAGATACTCCGCGCTGTGTTTGGGCAGGCTTTTGAGCCCCATGTCGTCAATGATGACCAGGTCGGGTTTGAGGTACTTGCGCACGGTGCGTTCCATCTGGCTGAAGGCTTCGTCTTTGAGAAAGTCGTTCACCAGATCAAAGATCGAGCGGTAGAGGACGTGGAAGTCCATCTTGATGGCTTCGTAGCCAATGGCCTGGGCCAGATGGGTTTTGCCGACGCCCGGCGGCCCGACGAAAAACACGTCGGTGGATTTGCGGATGAAGGCGCCGGTGGCCAGTTCGTAAATGGGTTTGCGATTGATGGTGGGGTTGAACTGCCAGTCAAACTCTTCGAGGGTTTTCAAATGACGGAAGTCGGCGGCTTGGGTCCGCCGTTTGAGCAGGCGTTCCTGCCGCACGGACAGTTCATCCTGGAAGATGAGTTCCAAAAAATCAGAGTGGCTCAGCCGGTTGGCCGCCGCTTCCTGGAGGCGGACCGGCAGGGTTTGCAGCAGGCCCGACAGACGCAGTTGTTTCAAGGTTTGCTGGAGGAGTTGATGGTTCATGCTGGCTTTGGGGGTGGGGGTTTGGATCGGGGGCAAAACAGTCGGGGATGAGCGCGTGGTAGTGGCTTAAATCACGGATCAGCGGGTGTTGCTGGATGAACTGGAACTGGTCCTGCCGGATCGGCGTTTGCAGCAGGCTTTTGAGTTCAAACAAGCGCCAGACGCCGTGGGTGGCGGCCAGCTCGCTGGCGGCTTCGACGTTGGCCGGCGTATGTTTGGCGGCCAGTTGCAGGAAGCCTTGCAACACACGCAGGCCTTGCGGGCCGCGGTTTTTGAGCATCGCTTCGGCCCAGTGGCCCGAGTGGCGGCCGATGAGCCGGGCACGATCCAGCAGCCAGTCCGCGCCGTTCTCAATGAGCGATCGTTTGCGGCTGTGGATATGCACCGGATCGGTGCTGAAGCGCCCCGGCGGCTGGCGGGTGTGCAGGGCGATTTGTTCCATGCGCGTGTTGAAGATGCGCACCAATCGCAACTCCCACCGCGCCCACACTTTTCGCCCCACGTATTCCGGCGGCACCGAGTAGTAGGTGCGTGCCACCTCCACATGGCCGTCGCGGTGGACGGTGCGCGGGGCCTCGGAAAAGACCGGGAAAACCATCGGCGGCAAGGGCCGCAACTTTGGCTTCTCGATCGTCTCAAAAACCTGAGCGACCTGCTGGCGCGTGGTGCCGTGAATGCGGGTGTCGGCCACCCGGCTTTCCCATTCCAACAAGAACGCGTTCTCCTCGGCCAGACTCGCAAACACCCGGCCCCGCAGCGCGTTGTTCTGCACATATTTGATCCCCGCCTCGATCTTGCCTTTGTGGCGGGGCGTGTAGGGTTTGGTGGGCAGAATGACCGTTTGATAATGCTCGGCAAAGGACACGACCTTGGGATTGAGTTGCGGATCGAACCAGTCGGCCTGCGTGACCGCCGCCCGCAAATTATCGATCACGGTGGTGTGGGCCACGCCCCCGAAGTAACGGAACGCATTTTCCAGGCACCGGATGAAGTTCTCGCTGGTTTGCTGCCAGACCGCTTCGCTGTAGCCCTTGCGCGAATGACTGAGCACGAGCCGGAAGACGTGGGGCCGCCTGCGCTTGCCCTCGACTTGGATCCAGGCCCCCTTGCCAAAATCGACCTGCACCTCCATCCCGGGTTCACATTCCATGCGCCGCCAGGGCAGTGGCGTCGTGGCTCCCAAGCGCCGGACAAACCGCTTCACCGACTGGTAGCTGCCGACGAACTGATACGCCGTGACCAGGTCCTGGTAAATCCTTTGCGCCGACAGCCCCTGTTCCAACGCGGCGGTAATCTGCGCCTCCCAAGCCTCGCAACAGCTCCTTCTTCCCGCCAGCGACCCGGCGGTCGAAATGGCTGGTTTTGAATCGGCGTCCGCCAGAAAGCCGGGGGTCGAAATGGCTGGTTTTGACGGCTCCTCCCCGGCGATCACTTCAGTGACCGGCTTCGACTCCGACCGCAGGTATTTGCTGACCGTCTCCCGGTCGAGATCCAGCTCACGGGCGATGGCCCGGTTGGACCATCCGGCCTGGTGCAGGGTTAAAATGGATTGGTGCTGGCTCAATCGGAGTTGATTCATCAGTCAGCGTCCCCGTTTTCGGGGAACGCCGGCTAATTATCTTTTCCTCAGACTGGCTGGTTTTGATTCGACCCTGAGTGGCTGGTTTTGACCGACCCCTGACATAAGTGATGAGTTACAGGTGAAGGGCTGCTTCAGACCTGTACGTCGGCCAGCATCGGGCCGGCCTCGAGCGCGCGCCTGGCGGCCTGGACCTTGAGTTCCTCGACGAACGCGTAGGGCAGCTTGACCGAGCCGATGAGCGGCCGGCCTTTGTTCAGCCCATGACAATCCGAGCCGCCGGTGATGAGCAACTGGTGCTGACGCGCGAGCTGTTGGTAGCGCTCCGCCG
>CAZPYU010000141.1:0-2794 GCA_964590905.1 uncultured Thermoanaerobaculia bacterium | reverse complement strand
GGCGGTTGCAGCCTGCGCGGCGGCGAAGGCTCGGTCGCCGGCATTCTGATCGGCGCGGCGCTGTTGCAGGTGTTGCAGAACCTGGTGAACCTGCTGGGCATTGACAGCTCGCTCAATTTCGCGGTGATGGGCGGCGTGATCCTGATCGGCGTGCTGGCCGACCAATTTTTCACCGAACGCCGGAATCGAAAAGAGATTGCGCTGATGCGGGAGCTAGCGAAAACCGGTTGAATCTTTCTTCTTCGAAAGATTGAATTATCTGTTGACAGGAGTCAATACTGTCATCTGCACCCTTCTTAATATTCAACTTTATCCTTTAAATGATGATTGAAGTGCGTCCTACGAATCGTGTAGTGGTGATTAGTGCCGGGTGTGTCCCTGGAAACGAATTTTGACCGCCAGCAAGTAAATTTTAATTTTTCTTGCTTTTAGGCGTTGAACAGGGGTAGGATTTCAATATGCCCCACACTCCGATGCCCAATGTGTATTAAATGAAGTGAGAGATTAGAAAAGGATATATCTTCCCGATAGGCCCCACCAGAATTCAAGCCACATCGAAAACGCCAGTTAGGCAATCGAACAGTAGCCCGCTGCCTGTAGGAGATTTCTATGAACGCCTCAGCCGTTGAGGGATTTACTAGTGGAGCTTTCCTGAAATTCTGCTCCTGGTTTAGACCTGAAGTGGTCGTCCTTTGTAAGTCCACTTAAAAGGCTTCGCCAAAGTGGCATTGAAGTATTCGATAAAAGCGAGAATGCGCGTGCGTAGCTCTTCCTTGGAGGTGAAGGAACCACGTTTGAGCAAGCGTCGCACCAGAATGCTGAACCAGAGTTCGATCTGGTTCAGCCAGGAACAGTGAATGGGCGTATACACGAAACGAATCCGATGCGTGGGTTCACGCAGGTACGCCGCGCGCGTGGCCATCGTATGCAGGATGCCGCGCTTCTCTTTTTCGCCCAGGTCTTGTGTGTCACCGATTTGTCGCGCGACCCACTCCACCAGTCCGGCGGACTGGTGCGTATTGAGTTGGTCGGTCACGAAAATCCAACTCCCGGTTTGATCGGTCGCGACGGTTTGGGCAATGTGGTTGACGAAATCCACTTCGGTGCGCGTGTCGCCAATCGTCGGCGCGAGTTGTTTGCCCGTCGCCACTTCGTGATTGGCGATCAGGCATTGCGTACCGTGACGAATGTATTCGTATTCGTGGCGCGCGCATCGTCCCGCTCGTCCGGCGACGCCGGGCTGTGCGGGTTTGGTAGGAGCCGCACGTTCCAGCGCCTGGATGCCGGTCTTTTCATCCGTACTCACCACATGAACGCCTTGCGCGTGCAGTCGCGGCGCGGCTTCGTACACTTCGCACACCGTTTTGACTTGTGCGTCGAACTCCGGCGTATCCCGTTGCGGCGCGTTGAGCCAACCTTCGGTGTGATGCAGATCAAGGTCGATCTGATTTTAAAAAACGCCCGACGGTCGTCGGGGAAATGCGGGGAGCGATGCCTCGTTTGACGACTTCCTCGGCCAGTTCCGGCGGTGTCCAGTCGGTGACGGGACGCCCGCTCGCTTGCGGGTTTTCACAGGAGAGTGCGATGACTTGCACGATTTGCTCGGCGGTAAACGTGGCGGGCGTACCGCTGCGGGGCAAGTCCTGCAAGCCTGCGACGAGCAATTCGCCCAACTGCGCCTCGGTCACGTCAGTCGTCTCCGCGTGCGCTAACTTACGCGCGAGTTCGACCCAGCGCGTACGCCACTTGCGCACGACCCCGCGATCGACGTTGTGCGAGCGCGCCAGGGCGTTATTCCCGACGCCGCCGGCCATCGCCAGCAGCAGTTCGGCTCGTTGCACTTGACGATAGGCGGCGCGGCGTTGCCGCGCCAGCGCCTGGATGAGCGCACGGACGCGCTCCGACAGCTTAATACACGCAGAAGTTTGATTGGGCATTTGAAGCGGATTCCTTTCACACCCAGTTTAACATCGCGTTTCAAAGAACAGGGTGGAGGACTTTAGGAAAGCTCCACTAGTCGCGGCAGCGACGGTTGAGCGTCCGATCGCGATGGTTGCGGTTTCTTGGCGCCGCCATTCAATCGTCGCTGCCGCGACTAGGGATGAATTCACCTCGTTCCCGGCGTTGAAACGCCGGGCTACGCTCAAACGCCGCGCTGCGGCGAGGGACTCAATTTCAAAAAACAACGCGGAAAGTGAGCGAACCATAAGTTTTACTACCGACTTTTTGGGAATGCGCCCCAGAAGGAGAAATTATGACATTCGAGGAAGTGATCAATCGTTACGAGCAGGCGTTGAATGCCTCTTCTACTGATGAGGTCATGAAACTGTACGGCGAAAACCCGGTCTTCATGCCGCAGCATTCAACGGCATTGGAAGGACGCGAAGCAGTGCGTGCCGGGTATGACCACGTTTTCCGAACCATTCAATTGAACATCAAGTTTACGGTTCACGAAATTGAGGAGTTTGGGGAGTTGGCCTTTGCCCGAACCTCGTCAGCAGGTACAACCAAAATTCTTGCCAACCAGGCGACAGTGAAAGAGGGCAACAACGAGTTGTTCATCTTTCGTAAGGAAAGTGGCGATTGGAAAATTCATCGCTATCTTTTTGCGACAAGCAATCCGCCCAACCTAGCCTAAATTCGGGTTGGGCGTTACCATATCTAAATTGTTTCCAGCCCCGCTTCTGGCGGGCAATTTTCACGGATAGGAGAGTTGAGTTATGAGCGAGAAACCCACAATCGTCCTGGTGCATGGCTGGCCTTGATCGTCGTTTCGGCCATTTGTGGGACTCTA
>CAZPYU010000140.1:0-2871 GCA_964590905.1 uncultured Thermoanaerobaculia bacterium | reverse complement strand
CCGACCTCTCCAAGCGCCGCGGCCAGCCGCCCGGCGAAGTCACCCTGGCGCGTTGGAGGTCGGTGATCGTTGCGCCGCTGCGCGACGAGGACTTGACCACCTCCCCATCGTGATTCCGGCACCGACTACCCGCAAGATCGTCCACGTCGACATGGACGCTTTCTATGCGTCGGTCGAGCAGCGCGACGATCCCGCGCTGCGCGGCAAGCCGGTGGTGGTGGCGTGGCGAGGAGCGCGGTCGGTAGTCTGCGCCGCCTCGTACGAAGCCCGGAAGTTCGGAATCCGTTCGGCGATGCCGGCGCTACGGGCCGAGCGGCTCTGCCCGACGGCGATCTTCGTCGCGCCAGATTTCACCCGCTATCGCGAAGCGTCGCGCCAGATCCGCGCCATCTTCGTCCGCCACACCGATCTCGTCGAGCCGCTCTCGCTCGACGAGGCCTACCTCGACGTCACGGTCGAGAAGAGCGGACTCGCCTCGGCCACCGAGACCGCCAAGGTGATCCGCGCCGAGATCCGCGCCGAAACCGCCTTGACCGCCTCGGCCGGCGTAGCGCCGAACAAGTTCCTGGCCAAGATCGCCTCGGACTGGAAGAAGCCAGACGGCCTCTTCGTCATCCGGCCGCACGAGGCCGAGGCGTTCCTGGCGCCGCTCCCGGTCGCCAAGCTCCCCGGCGTCGGCCGCACGACCGAAAGCGCCCTCGAGGCGATCGGCATTCGGACGATCGCCGACCTCCGCCGCCATGAACCGCGCGAGCTCGAGCGCCGCTTCGGCCGCTTCGGGCTGCGCCTGGCCGAGCTGGCGCGCGGCGTCGACGAGCGCCCAGTTTCGGCCGACGAGACGGTGCGCTCGATCTCGTGCGAAGACACCTTTCCGAGCGACCTCCTCCTCGGCGAGCTCGACCCAGCGCTGGTGCGCGCCGCCGAGCGAGTCTTCGCGGCGGCGGGAAAGCGACAGGTGGCGGGCAGAACGGTCACCGTCAAGCTCAAGACCGCCGACTTCCGCATTTTCACGCGCCGCACCACGCTGCCGCTCGCCGTCGGCTCAGCGACCGAGATTCTGGAGACCGCGCGCGAGCTTTTGTCACGCTTCGCGCAACCCGACGAAACGCGCTTCCGGCTCGCGGGCGTCGCGCTCTCCGGCTTCCCGCGCGAAGAGCACGACGCCCTGCAGCTCGGTCTCTTCGACTCCAACGCATAGAATAGCCACGGTGCCTGAAGTTCTCCTGCCGCAACACCCGGTCCCCGAGACCGACCGCGCCTTCTCCGAGCTCGGCTTGACGCCCGGCCTCGAGACCGCCGTCGCTGAGCTCGGTTGGACGCATCCGACGCCGATTCAGGCGGCGGTCATCCCGACCGCCCTCACCGGTCAAGACGTCGTCGGGCTCGCCGAGACCGGTTCGGGCAAGACCGCGGCGTTCGCGCTGCCGCTCGTGCAACGGCTCGGCGCGCCGAAGAAGTTCCCGCGTGCCTTGGTCCTCTCGCCGACGCGAGAGATCACGCTCCAGACCAAGACCTTTCTCGACTACTTCGGCGCCAGCCAACACCTGCGCGCGGTCTCGCTGGTGGGCGGTCTCAACATCCGGCACCAGATGGACGAGCTAGCGAAACACCCGGATATCGTCGTGGCGACGCCCGGTCGCCTCCTCGATCACGTCGAACGCCGGACCGTGAAGCTGGATCGCATCGAAGAGCTGGTGCTCGACGAGGCCGACCACATGCTCGACCTCGGCTTCCTACCGCAGATCCTGAGCGTGCTCCAAGAGCTGCCGGCAAAGCGGCACACGATGATGTTCTCGGCCACCATGCCGCCCGAGATCGCGCGGCTGACCCAGCGCTTCCTGGTCGACCCGGTGCGGATCGACATCACGCCGCCCGGCAAGGCGGCGAGCGGCATCTCCCACCGCCTCTATCTCGTCGACGTCGACAACAAGCGCGCCGCGATCCTGGCGCTCGTCAACCAGGAGCTCGGCCCCACGCTCGTCTTCGTCCGCCGCCGCTCCGACGCCGAGTGGCTCTACCGCGTGCTTCATCGCGAAGGGCATCCGGTCGATCGCATCCACGCCGACCTCTCGCAGAAGGAGCGGCTGACCTCGCTCTCCAGCTTCCGCGAGGGGCACCACCGCATCATGATCGCGACCGACGTTGCGGCGCGCGGACTCGACGTGCCCGCCATCGAGCACGTTGTCCACTACGATCTCCCCGCCACTGTCGACGACTACGTGCACCGCGCCGGCCGTACTGCGCGCGGCAACCTCACTGGTCTCGTCTCCTCGATTGCGACCTGGCTCGACAAGGAGCTCATCAAGGAGATCGAGCGCACGATCGGCGAATCGATCCCGCGCTGCACGCTTGCCGGCGTCGAGCCGTATGTCGAGATTGTGCCGCGCCGGATGATGGGCCGCCGTCGGCGCTGAGATCCTTCGCTTCGCTCAGGATGACAGCGGGGCTGTACTCAGGGCCGAGCTGTCATGCTGAGCGCAGCGAAGCATCTCGGTGGGCACAGTGCGAGGAAATCGGGCGACGAGATCCTTCACTTCGTTCAGGATGACAAACCTGTCTCTGTCGTCCTGAGCGCCAGCGAAGGACCTCGACTTCCAGGGTTTCGAACGTGTGCCGCAGCCGCTAGTTCTCGAGCTGCGTCGCTCCGGCGGCCGCCACGGAAGCGTCGGCGACGGCGCAGACATGGTCTAGCCGCAGCTCGGGCGCCGGGCGGATCCCGAGATGGGCGTAGCTCGCGGCTAGCTCGGCATCCCCTTGCGGCAGGAAATGCGTCGGGTCGAGTCGGTAGTCGGCGCAGAGGGAAGGCAGTCGCCGGCTCATGAAGCGCGCCAGCCCTGGGCTCAGAAACGACGGATGCAGCGCTTCGTCCCA
>CAZPYU010000139.1:0-4005 GCA_964590905.1 uncultured Thermoanaerobaculia bacterium | reverse complement strand
CCGAAGCGCGCCTGCGCGCGATCGATCCTGGCATACACGGGCCGTGGATCGGCTTGCAGGTGGCGAGTTTCCCGACCAAGGCGTACCGCGACTGGCCCGCGGCGCAGTTCGTCGACCTCGCTCGACGCATGAAGGCGCGCTGGCAGGGGGCACACTTCCTGATATTCGGCGGCCCCGCGGACCGGGAGCGCACGAACTGGATCGCGCAGCAGCTGGGCGCGGGCAGCACGGTCCTCGCAGGCAAGCTCAGCCTCAGGCAAACGGCGGCGCTGATGAGCCGCACCCAACTCTACGTGGGCGTGGATACCGGGCCCACGCACATGATGAGCTGCTTCGACATTCCGCTCGTGGCCCTGTACCACTGCTACTCGCCCAGCAGTCTCATCGGTGCGCTCGAGCATCCCTGCTACTACCCGGTGGATCATCCGCGCCCCCATGGTTGCGCGATCGACACACCGATGGCCGAAATCGGCGTGGAGACCGTATTCGTGGCGGTGGAGCGTGCATTGGGTGAGCAACCGCGCGAGCATCCGCACGCGCCATGAGGATCGGCTTCATCCTGACGAATCTGGCCGGCGGCGGCGCGGAGAAAGCCGTGCTCAACATCGCCGCCGGACTGGCCGAGCGCGGCCACCGTACCGACATCATCGCGCTGGAGCACGTCGTGGTCCACGCCGTGCCCGCCGGCACCGGCTTTCACGCACTCACGCCGGAAGGACGGAAAACCTCCAAGGGTTGGCTGGGAAAGCGGCTTGCCGCGCGTAGACTCGCGCGCCTGCTCAAGCAACTCGCGCTCGAAGAACCGTTTCAGCTGCTCGTCTCGACGCTGCCTTTCGCCGACGAGGTCGCGATACTCGCGGGCACGCCGGCGCATTGGTGCCGGATCGCGAATACGCTATCGGCCGAAGTTACGCGCCTTGCAGCGAGTGACACCGCGAAAGCAGCCAGACGGATCGCGCGCTACCGCAGGATGTACGGTGGGCGGGCGCTGATCGCGGTGTCCGAAGGGGTGGGCGAAGATCTGCGCGCCGGTATCGGCGTTGAACGCTCGCGCATCGAGGTGATTTCGAACTCTTTCGATTTTCCCGCCATGAAGATTCAGGCGCGGGCGCCTGCAGCCTTGCCGCAGCGACCCTACGTCATTCATGTCGGCCGGTACTCGGGACAGAAGCGGCATGACCTGCTGCTCGAGGCCTTTGCCAGGATCGGCGGTGCGCACCGCCTCGTCCTGCTCGCCGACGACGCCCCGGGCCTGCGCGCGATTGTCGAGGCGCGCGGCCTCGCCGGCCGTGTCACGGTCGCCGGATTCCAGCACAATCCGTTTCCCTGGATCGCGGCCGCCGATTTGCTCGTGCTTTGCTCGGACCATGAAGGCCTGCCCAATGTCATCATCGAAGCGCTCGCGCTGGGTGTGCCCGTGGTGAGCACCGACTGTCCTTCCGGACCGAGGGAGATCCTCGGCGCCGCCTTGCCGGGATGCCTGGTGCCGATGGGCGACGCCGGAGCGCTTGCAGCCGCCATGGCGCGCGCGCTTGCGGACCGGCCCGACGCATCGCGCGTCGATCTCTCCCGCTATGCCAAAGACCGTGTGCTGCGCGCTTATGAGCAGCTCGCCCAGGAGCGGGCCTAGGCATGTGCGGCATTCTTGGATTGATCGCGACACCCTGGCAGGAAGATGCGCAGGCGGCGCTCGCCAGAATCGCCTCCAGGGGGCCGGATGCGCAGCAATTGTTCGAGGAGCGGGGCGCTTGCCTCGGCAATACGCGCCTTGCGGTCATCGATCCGGCAGGCGGCGGACAGCCGATGCGCTCGCCGGAGGGGCGCTACGTGCTGGTGCACAACGGCGAAATTTACAATTTCCGCGAGCTGCGCGCCGAGCTCGAGGTTTTGGGCAGGACATTTTCGACGCGCTCCGACAGCGAGGTCCTGCTGCAGGGATACGCGCAGTGGGGCGATGCGCTGCCCGCGCGGCTCGACGGCATGTTCGCCTTCGCCGTGTGGGACACGCGCGAGCGCGTGCTGTTCGCGGCGCGCGACCGCCTTGGCGTAAAGCCGTTCTTCTATTCGACACATGCAGGTTTCGCGTTTGCTTCGACGCTCGCCTCCTTCTACGCGCTGCGCGGTTTTCCGCTGCGGCTCGATTACGAGGCGCTGCGCGACTATCTCGGCTTCCAGGTCTGCCTCGCGCCCAGCTCCTTCCTTGCCGATGTGCGCCAGCTGCCGCCCGCGTCCCGCCTGCACTGGCGCGAAGCGGGCAACCGCCTGGAGGTGACGCGCTACTGGGAGATTCCGCCGCCCTCGGATCGAAGCTTCGATCGCGAGGACGCGGTGGCGCGGATGGACAGCGCGTTGCGCGAGAGCGTGCGCCGGCAACTGGTGGCTGATGTGCCGCTCGGCGCCTTCCTCTCCGGCGGCATCGATTCAGGGCTGATGGTCCACTACATGGCCCAGACCGGCGAGCGGCCGCCCGAGACTTTCACCATGGCATTCGCCGAAGCCGAATTCGATGAGACGCCCTATGCGCAGATGGTTGCGCAGGCCTACGGCTGCAAGCACCACGTTCTCCAGGCGCCCTCGATCGATGGCGCCGCGTTCACCAACGCGATCGCGGCACTGGATCAGCCGCTGGCCGACCCGGCCTATGTCATGACGAGCGCCCTGTCCGCGCTCACGCGCCGGCATGTCACCGTCGCCATCAGCGGCGACGGCGGCGATGAATTGTTCGCCGGCTACGAGCGCTTCGCCGACGACGCGGCACGCCACCCGGCAGGCTTCGGCCAGGACGCGGCGCGAAGCCTGGTGGATGCCGGCGCGCTACCCGGGGCGCTGCTGCGCCGCACCCTGCACGGGGAGGAATTGCTGCATTACCGGCACGTGGAGCTCGGCCCCTGGAGCGCCGGACGAAAAAGCCTAGGGCGCTACCTCGCGCCCGAAGCGCTGGCGCAGGCGCGGCCGGAGCGCAGCCTTGCGCTGTGGCGCTCGATGGCGGGAAAAATGAATACGGCCAGTCTCATGCGCGCCGACCTGTGGACCTACCTGTCGGAGAATTGCCTCGCCAAGGCCGATCGCGCCAGCATGGCGCACGGGCTCGAAGTGCGCGTGCCGATGCTGGGCAATCCGGTGCTCGATGTCGTGCTCGCTTTGCCTGCCGCAGCGCACTACGACGCGGGCGGCGGCAAGGCGCTGCTGCGCCAGCTCGCCGCGCGCCATTTGCCCGAAGCGGCGTGGAAGCGAAAAAAGCACGGCTTTTCGGTGCCGCTGCTGGAATTGTTCAACGGCCCCTGGCGCGAGGCCGCGGAAGACGCGCTGCAGCGCTGCGAGACCCTGGCGCCTTTCCTGCACGCCGATGCGGTGCGCGCGCAGTGGCGCTCCGCGTTGCAAGGCCGCGGCTCGCGGCGCCTGGCCTATACCTTCGTCGTTCTGTTGCTGTGGCTGGAACGGCATCCGTTGCAATGCTGAGGAGCCTGCTGCGTTGGTGGCACGCGCGGGTGAAAGTGGCCAGCGCACCGTGCCCGGGTATCGATCGCGCCTCCCGAAAGCCGAAGGTCCTGATCCTGGGCGTGTATCTCGCTGACCGTCCCAATACCGTGAGCCATCTGGTCGGCGCGTTCTCACGTTCGGCGCGGTTCGAAGTCACGCAACGCTGGGTCGCCATTGCCGGAGAGCCGCCCGACGCAGCGGTTGCCGCGGTAACGGTAGAGCAACTGCGGGTGGTTACGCCCAAATTCGCAATCCTGAACCGCATGCTGGCGCAATCCGGGTGGCAGGACGACGACGATCTGCTTTTGTGCGACGACGACATCGTGTTGCCGCGAGGATTCCTCGATGCGTTTCTCGGCTATCAGATCGCCTGCGATTTCGCGCTGGCGCAGCCGGCGCGCACGCGCACGAGTTACGCCGACCGCAAATTCGCGCGCGCGGTGCGGGGAATCCGCGCGCGGCGCACGCGCTTCGTCGAGATTGGACCGTTGGTCAGCGTGCGCAGCGACTTCGCGCCGCGCATCC
>CAZPYU010000138.1:0-5556 GCA_964590905.1 uncultured Thermoanaerobaculia bacterium | reverse complement strand
CGAGCCGACGCTGGCGACGGTCGAGGCCGCTTCGGCGCTCCACCGCCTGGCGCTCTTGCAGTGCGTACCCGCGGAGCTCGCCCGCGGCCACTTCCACCTGCCGGTCGAAGGACCGACGGTTTCGCCGCCGGATCTACCGTCGCGCGCTCAGATCGCGACCGCCGTCGCCGCTGAAGCCGATGCGGTGCGCTGCCTCCTCCTACGCGGCGCCCGAGCTCAGGCCGAAGTGCCGCTCGGCTTCCGTCGGCCGCTGAGCTATCTGCTGCGCGTCGGTCTCGAACTTGTCGGGCAGATCGAGGTGCACCCCGAAGGGCTCTTCCGCGCTGCCCCGCGCCTCGGCCGCTGGCGGCGGAGGCTAGCGCTCTGGCGCGCGCGGCGCGAACCGCTCGACTGACGCGCTCTCAGCCCGCTGCGACCCAGATCTTCTCCGCGGCGCGAAAACCGAGCGTGGCGCGGCGACCGCGCCCGACTTCGAGCACCAGCGCATCGGCGGTCGGCTCGCGCTCGATCACCTTGCAGCGCGCACCCGGTTGGAGGCCCAGCCGCTCCACCAGGCGCAGAAACTCGGCGTCCTGATCGGCGATACGCGCGACCCGCGCCCGGGTCCCCACCGCCACCGTCGACAGCTCGACCAGGGTCACGTTCGCCAGCTCGCCCGTGGCGGTCGGAATCGGATCGCCGTGCGGATCGACCTCCGGGCGGCCGAGCAGCTCGTCGATCCGTTCGATCAGCCGCTCGGAGACCGCGTGCTCGAGCCGCTCGGCCTCACCGTGCACCTCGCTCCAGTCGAAGTCGAGGAAGCGCACCAGGTAGAGCTCGATCAGGCGATGGCGGCGCAAGACGTGGAGCGCCAGCTTGCGCCCGGCGTCGGTCAGCAGCACGCCGCCGTACGGTTCGTAGTTGACGAGACCGCTTTCGGCGAGCGTCTTCACCATGGCGGTCACCGTGCCCGGCGTCACCGCCAGAGCCGCGGCGATCTGACCGGTCGGGACGCGACCGCCCGCTGCCCGCTCGCCCTCGAGCAGGATGCACTTGAGGTAGTCCTCGACGGTCGAGGTCGGCATCGGGCGAAGGCTACCCGAACGGATGCTCGAAGGAGAGGTAGAGGAAGAGCGACCGTTCGCCGTCGGAGGGGCCGACTCCAATCGGGACAGCCACTCCCGGCACGATCTGCAGACCACTCGGCAGATTGATCGCGAAGCGCAGGCCCGGCGAGACGAAGAGGCTCTCTTCGCGCCGAGCCAAATCGTCTCCGGCGACAGCCTCGTCGCTCGCCCAAACCGCCTCCAGCATGAGATTGAAGGTCGGTCGCGCCAGGTAGACCAGGCTGGCGCCCATCCGCACGCCGGAGACGTCCGCCTCGCCGCCGCCTTCGCCGCGCGCGTTAGAGGTGTAGGAGGCGCCGAAGTTGGCATGACCGACGAGGCGAGGGTCGAGCTCGGCGCTCCATGGGAGGTTGAGCTCGAGCCCCAATGCGCCGCTGCCGAGCCCTCGCCCTTCGTCGCCACTCGGCAGCAGCAGCGAGAGCCGCGGCGCGAACGCCACCGGGCCCCCCTCTTCGCCGAGCAGCTGATACCTGTAGTTGAACGCGACGTCGCCTACGCCGCGCTCGCGCCCCGAGCGGTCGATCGGCACCGTGTAGCTCAGCTGGTGCCGGCGGCTCGGCGCCGGCCACTCCTGCGTAAAGCTGAAGCTCCAGTCGCCCCCGTCGTCGGCGAGCTCGAGGGTCGAGATGTGCTGCACGACCCCGGCCTCCTGGTTGTACGCCTCCTCGATCAGGAAGCTGTTGTCCTCGATCGGACCGTCCTCTGCTGCCGCGGCGCCGACGACAATTAGAGATCCGCAGGTGAGAGCCAGCCCGCGAGCAACGTTGGCGAAGAGCGGCCGCGCCGCGCTCAACGCACCTCCACGATGCCGCGCATGCGCAGGGGGTGGAACGAGCAGAGGTAGTCGTGCTCGCCCGCCTCTTCGGGCATGCGCAGAGTCAGCGCGGTCGAGGTCCCGGCCTTGCGCAGCGAGCGGCTCTTCGCGCTCAGCGCGGGGAGCGCGAGATCGTGCGCCATGCCGGGGTCGTCGTTGACGATCACGAAGCGGATCTCCTCGCCCCGCTCGACGACGAGGCGCGGGTTGATCGTCGGATCGCCCGGCACGAAAAACCACATGTCGCGGGCCACCAGGGTGATCGTGCGCGGTTCGACGCCGGCGCCGGAGCCCATCGCCAGTCCCACCGCCCCCATCGCGAAGACGAGCGCCAGGAGCACGAGGGGGACGACGAGAGCGCGCGGCCGCGGCCGGCGACCGTTGGCGAGGGCGTGGATGAGCTCGGTCATAGGAGTTCCTTCACTGCACCAGCATTCCGGTCGTGTACATGAGGAGGAAGCCGACGAGCAGGCCGGAAGCGACCGGCGCCGCGGTAACGAAGGTCGCGAAGGGTCGCTCGCCCGCCGCCCCACGTGCGATCTGGACGACCACCTGCGCGATAGCTCCTGCCCCCAAGCCGAGGAAGAGGACGGCGAAGACCGGCGAGTAGACGAAGCCGCCGAGCCAGGCGCCGGCGATGGTGGGCACGCCGCCGATCAGCCCGAGCGCGGCGAGCCGCGGCCAGGAGACCGGCGTGCGCGCCAGCGGCGCCACGATGGCGAGCCCTTCGGTGGTGTTGTGCAGCGTGAAGCCGACGATGAGGAGGGTACCGAGCGCCGCCTCGCCCAGCGCCAGAGCGGCGCCGATCGCCAGCCCTTCGCCGAAGTTGTGCAGGCCGATCCCGACTGCGACCAAGAGCGCCGTCACCCAGGCGGCGCCGAGGCCACTCCGTCGTTCGCGTAGCCAAGCGCCGAGCGCGTCGAGCGCGAGATAGGAGCCGGAGACGCCGAGCGCCAGGAGCGCCATCCCTTGGAAGGTTCCGGGCAGCTCGTGCGCCACCTCCGTCCCCTCGTCGAGCGCGTCGACGAAGAGAAAGAGCAGGAGGCCGAGCGTCAGCGCGAGCAGGAAGTCGAGAGCGCGCGCGCTCGCCCGCCCGGCGAGCGGATACCAGAGCAGGCCGAGGACGACCGGGATCACGCCGACGTAGATGCCGATCGCGGCGAAGAGGCCGACGAAGCGTAGCGACGGGCGCGGTGTCGTCACCGCCACGGCGATCTCGTGCTCGAAGGTCAGACCGGTCGCGGTGACCAGCTTGACGCGATGGGTTTCGCCGTGCACCCACGGATACGGGATCGCGATCTGGACGCGATCCAGATGCGCCAGCGCGCCGAGAGGCGTCTGCGTGAAAGCCCAGTAGGCGTCATCGACCTGGACCTGAGCGATCGTCACCGGATCGGGGCCGTCGTTCAACACCGAGAGCCGGATCCCGTCCGAAGTCAGCACGGCGCGCGTCGTCGCCAGGAGCTCGACCGGCGGCACCCCTTCGCGCAGCGCTGCGGTCGGATCCGAGCGCACGATCCATCCGATCAGCGCGCCGAGCAGCGCGAGCGGCAGCAGCGCCAGGGCAAGCGATTTCGCGTTCATCGCTCAGGCCGCCTCGAAGAGACCCATCCAGCCGAGCTCGGCGAACTCGCTCTGATGGGCGTGGAACATGAACTTGCCGGGATAGCGGAAGACGGTCTCGACGATCGCCCGCTCGCCTTGGCAGAGCATGAGCGTGTCGGTGACCTCATGGCTCTCGAGCGCAGTTCCGGTTCGATTGACCTTGAAGAACATGCCGTGCAGGTGGAGGCTGTTGACGAGATCGAACTCGGTGACGTTGACGAGATAGATCCGCACCAGCCGGCCGAGCTCCACCTTGACCGGCTCCTGCATGTGGAAGTGCGCCGCGGTGTTCACCGCGTAGACCTCGTTGTCGCCATCGAAGTTGGTGTCGAATCCGTTCATCACCATGACCATCTCGTCGGCAGGTGGCCGCGGCGTCTTGGGATCGACGATGAAGACGCCGTAGAGCCCCTTGTGGATGTGCCGTTTGAGCGGCAGCGCGTGGCAGTGGTAGAGGTGGAGTCCGAACGGATCGGCGTCGAACTCGTAGAGGAACTCGCCGCCCGGCTCGACCTGCTGGTCGGGGTGCGAGCCATCCATCGCCGGCGGATGCCAGCCGTGGAAGTGGAGCGTGTGCGGATGGCTCCCCTGGTTGAGAAAGCGGATGCGGATGAGATCCCCTTCGGTGGCGCGGATCGTCGGCCCCGGCACCTGGCCGTTGTAGGTCCAAGCCGGAAAGTAGACCCCGGGCGCGATCTCGATCTCGCGGTCGACAGCGACGATGTCGTACTCGCGCAGCAGGCTGCCGTCGGGACGCGGCGTCTCGCGATAGAAGCGCACGCGGTCGGCGGCGGCGAGCTCCGAGAAGTTCCACGAACGCAAGAAGCGATGGGGGTCGAAGCGCTGCTTGTCGAAGGTACCGACGACGCCCAGAGCGTGGCCCCCGGCGGCGTGCGCAGAGCTACTTCCCTCCGCAGCGGGTTCGAGGGTGTGTTGCGCGCCGTGTCGCGGCAGCGCCGCGGCGAGGCCGGTTCCGAGGGTGCCGAGACCGGCGGCGTGCAGGAGCGAGCGGCGAGAGATCGGTTTCATATTCTAAAATCGAAATTTTGACCAGCAAAAATTATCTCCCTGAAAAGGGCCTTTGTCAAGCAGCAGGAGTTTAGCTGGCATTGGATTTCGATTACTCGAATACTAATTTTTGTAATATAATAATCCAAGAGGAGCCGGGAATGCTCTCTCCCCGTCTCGACGCCACCGCCGCCGCAGCAGCCCTCTTGTTCCTCATGGCGGCGGTCGGCACCACCTTTCATTTCGTCCGGTGTCGCCGCCACGGCATCGACTCGTGGACCGCCGAACCGTGGGACGAGTACCGCCGTCTGCGCGGCTGGAGCGCCTGAGCGGCCGGAGCGACTGCGGGCGCCCGGCGTCAGTCGGCCCGGCGGTGGAGCTCAGCCATGAGCAGAGGCAGGATTGGCAGATCAGCCTCCGGCCAATCGAGCCCCGAGATCTCGTGCGCGGCGAACCAGCCCAGCGCGTCGTGCTCGACGACGCGCGGCTCGCCCGCGACGCGCTCGGCGGCGTAGACCTCGAGCACGATCCGCCGTCCGGCGTGGAGCGCGGTGCCGCGCCCAATCCGCGCACCCACCTCGACCGTCAGACCGAGCTCCTCGCCGAGCTCCCGCGCCAGCGCCTCCGCCGGCGTCTCTCCCGGCTCGACCTTGCCGCCTGGGAACTCCCACTTCCCCGGCATCGACATCCGCGGGCCGCGCCGGGTCAACAACACCCGCCCTCCGTCGCAAACAGCGGCACCGACGACGTGCACTTCGGGGATCCGCGGTCGTCGAGCTGCAGCAGCGAACGAGCGGACCTCGAAGCCGGCGGTCTCGAGACCGCGACGCACCTCGCGCGCTAGGTCCGCCGCGCCGGGCGAGTCGGAGTGAATACAGATTGTCCCGAGCTCCAAAGAAGAAAAAGGCGAAGGCTTCATTGAAGGTAAAAACGACAAAGAACCCAACTGCACGGCGCCGCGGGCTAGCGCAATCGCCTGAGCAACCGCTTCTTTTCCCTTCAACAGAAAGTCTTTGCCTTTGC
>CAZPYU010000137.1:0-3256 GCA_964590905.1 uncultured Thermoanaerobaculia bacterium | reverse complement strand
GCCGTTCAACCGCGGATCGTTTAAGGCGCACAAGACCGCGGAGCTGTTCGCCACGATTCAGGTGGGCGGCGCCGCGCCTTCACGCGCGCGACTTCCGGGTGAACTTCGGACGATCGCACCGCTCGTGACGGGCCCCGTGACTCCCAACCGCACTGTGCGCCTGGGGTTCGGCGTCGGGCTGAAACATGGCGTGGAGTTCAAAATCAACCGCGAGCAGCACCACCGGGCCGACCCGGTCCGGATCGGGGAGCTGCAGATCTGGGATGTCGTCAACCGGACGCCCGTGCACCATCCTTTTCACCTGCACGGCTACTTCTTTCAGGTTCTCGAAGTGAATGGATCGCCGCCCGCCTTCCTGTCGTGGGAGGACACGGTGAATGTGCCGGCCTTTGGTCAGACCCGAATCGCGTGGATGCCGGAGGGCCGGCCGGGCGGCTGGATGTATCACTGTCACATCCTCGAGCACCACGCCGCCGGTATGATGGCGCACTTCGAGGTCGTCCGATGAATCCTCAGCCGGCCAGCCGGTCCTTGTCGACCGCGGCGCTGACAGCGAACAGCACGGCGGTCAACAGCAGCGATCCGGGAATCACGACGATCCAGTCCGGCCGCCTCGGCACCATGCGAGTTGCTCCGGCAGGTCGCTTCGTCCGATCCAGGGCCCGAAGCGTAAGTCGTTGCTGCAGAATGAGATCGAGAATGGTGGACCAAATCACTCTGAGTTCGAACACCCCAGGAAGTTCGAACACCCTGATTTTCTGGCTCCGGGAAGTCGCGGCAATGAGGCAGGCGGCATGACGTCGATGCCGTTGAAAGGCCTGTCTCCGGGTTCCGTACGCCGTCTCCGGGGGCGCCCGGTCGGCCTCCTCGGCCACGAAGGCGTGCCCGAGCGCGGCGTTCGGAGAGTGGCTCCAGTCGATCGATTTCCTAGTCCCGCGGTCGGCGAGGAACGAACGCGGAAGTCCGCCGTACGTAGTCTTCGTAGCCCGGCTTCGAACCCGTCAGATGCGCGTCCAGCATGGTCACTCCGGACACCTTGAGCAACAGGAACGTCATCAGCGCGGGCGCGAGCAGGGTCGCCCATCCGAGCGGCTGGTCCACGGCGAACAGCCAGAATCCCCACCAGAGAACGGCTTCTCCGAAGTAGTTCGGATGCCGGCTCCAGCGCCAGAGGCCGGAATCAAGCACCTTGCCTCGATTGTCGGGGTCGCGGCGAAACGATTGCAGTTGCCAGTCGGCTACGGCCTCGAAGAGAAAGCCGAGCGCAAAAATCAGAAGACCCGCCAGGTCGGTCGCCGTGACGGGATTGGGGGCGCCCGCGGCCGCAGCAAGTTGCAGAGGGGACGAAATGAACACGACCAGGCATCCCTGGAGCACGAACACCTGGAAGAAGCTCACCCACCAGTACCGATCCGGACCGTAGCGCTGGCGGAAACTCGCATACCGTGGATCCTCCGGCTTGCCACGAGATCGCCAGAGCAGGTGAAGCCAGAGACGCAGCGCCCAAGCCGCCACCATGCAGAGAAGCAGTGTCTTTGCGGGCGTCAGGCCAGTGCGCGCCACCGTATGCGCCTGGACCAGCAGGAACGACATCGACCACCAGGGGTCGACGATGCTGGCGTTCCGCAGGTAGACGCTGATCAGCCAGAGCAGCGTCATCAAGCCGAGCACCAGCGCCACGTTCCATCCCAGGATCGAGAGGCTCATCGGCGGTGGCTGCGCGCCTGCCGTCATTTCCGCGGCCGAAGGACGCCGGTGTGCGCGAGCTTCCCAGCCAGCCCGGCGACGGCGGTGAGCGCAACGCCCCAGCTGATGTCGATGGGAACGAGCAGTGCGGGCCAGTCCCGGACGACGGCACAGTTCGTCAACTCGTAGGTGGCGTAGGTGACGAGACCCAGGGCCGCGCCACGACGAAGCGCAGACGACGGGCTGCTGGAGCCGATGACCGCGTACACGACGATGGCGGTCACGTACATGCCGTAGAAGAGCGCCGCCGCCGGCCAGAGCACCTCAGTGCGCTTGAGCGGTCCGAGCATCGCATCGTAGAGACCGCGCGCGATCACTCCGAGCCATACCAGGTCGAGCACCAGCATCGTCGTGGCGGCCGCAGCCACCGCGAACGCAATCGCGAGGGTTGACCCCGCGTGGCTCTGACGAGTTGCGCTCACGGCCTCGCGCCCACCCCATGTCGTGACGCCACGCTCTATCGTGTACCGCCCTTCAGGTGCCGGGCCGCTAGCGCGAGGAACCGCTCGCGTGCGAAGCGGTGCTCGACGATGGGCCGCGGATAGGTTGCGCCGAGCTGAACGCCCGCGGCGCGCAGTGCGGCCTCGGGGGCCTCCCACGGTCGATGAATGTGACGCGCCGGCATCCCCGCCAGCTCCGGAACCCAGCGGCGGACATAGTCGCCCTGCGGATCGAACTTTTCGCCCTGGATGGCGGGATTGAAGATGCGGACATAGGGCTGTGCGTCGCAGCCACAGCCAGCCGACCACTGCCAGCCCGCGTTGTTCTGCGCCCAGTCGCCGTCGGTGAGGTACTTCATGTAGTGGGCTTCGCCGCGATGGTAGTCGATGAGCAGGTGCTTGGTCAGGAAGCTCGCCGAGATCATCCGCGCCCGATTGTGGACGAAGCCCTCGCCGAGGAGCTGGCGGGAGGCGGCGTCCACCACGGGATATCCGGTCTTGCCCACCACCCAGCGTTGCCACCGGGTCTCGTCGTGGCACCAAGGGAAGCCTGCGAACGCGGGCCGGAACGGCTTGTCGAGCAACTCGGGTCGGTCCCACAAGGTGCTGTGGGTGAACTCGCGCCAGACGAGCTCGTTCAGAAAGGAACGTGCCGCCGCCGTTCCGTCGAGAGCGTCCTCGATCGCGGTCCACACCTGTCGGGCGGAGATCGTGCCGAACTTGAGGTCGGCCGAGAGTCGACTCGTGCCTGCGAGGTCCATGCGATCGCGGTGTTCCGGATAATCGGCCGCGGCGCTCCGCAGGAACCGCCGCAGCCTCGCCTTCGCGGCTCGCTCTCCTCCGGGCAGGACGGCGGGATTGCGTTCGATGCCGAGCTCTGTGCAGGTCGGAATCGCGCAGGCGCGAGTGCGGATGTCCTCCGGTACCGCTGGCAGAGCGCGTGGCGCCGGCAGCGGCTTGCCGATCGTCGCCGTCTGGTGGAACACGCGGGCGAACTGGCTGAACACCGAGTACGGGTTTCCGGCCAGCGTTCGCAGGCTCCCGGGCGGCATGAGAGTCTCGCCCTCGTA
>CAZPYU010000136.1:0-2521 GCA_964590905.1 uncultured Thermoanaerobaculia bacterium | reverse complement strand
GGAGACGGAGCATCGGGGTCAGGCGCCCTTCTTGCCCTCGAGCTTGGTGGTCAGAGCCTCCACGCTGCCCGACTTCAGCGCCTCATCGCGATCGGCCATGGTGCCGCTCTTCGACTTGCGGCCGGTGGCGAGCTTGAGCTCCGCCTCGTTGGTAGCCCGGCCGTCGCCCCCTTCCCATGGGGTGGGGACCTTCAGCGTGAACCCGAAGTCGACTTCGGGAAACTCGGTCGGACCGAAGCGCGCCTCTTTGCCGCGCTTCTTCGCTTCGAGCGCTTTGAGAATCATGTTTGGATGGATCGGCACCTGGTCGATGCGCACACCGACGGCGTCGTAGATCGCGGTGGCGCAGGCGGGCGGGATCGGCAGCAGCGGCCCCTGGCCGACCTCCTTGGCGCCGAACGGTCCGGCCGGATCGGGCTCTTCGATCAGATAGGTGGTGATCTCGGGCATCTCTTCGAAGGTCGGGCTCTTGTATTCGAGGAGCGAGGGGAACTTGTGCACCAGCGCCGCCGAGCGCGACTTCGGGAGCCGCCGAAAGGCCGACTCCTCCATCATCGCCTCGCCCAATCCCATGTAGACCGAGCCTTCGACTTGGCCGATTGTCAGCACCGGATTGATGGCGCGGCCGATATCGTGCGCGATCCAGACGTGCAGCGGCTTCCAGACTCCGGTCTCGGCATCGACCTCGACCTCGACGACTGCGGCCGAGTACGAGTAGGTGGGGGAGGGGCCGACACCGGCGCCGCGGTAGCGGCCAGGCGAGCGCGGCGGTGTGTACGAGCCGGCGCTGGCGATGGTGCCGAATCGCGCCTCGGTTGCGATCACCGCTTCCTCCCAACTCAGTCCGCGCGTCGGTTCACTGGCGTCGAAGACGCGTCGTTCGGCGAAGACCAGCCGCTCCTCGGGAACGCCGAGCTGCTTCGCTACCGCTCCCGCGACGAGCTTCCTTACGCGCTCGGCGGCTTCGCGGGCCGCGTGCCCCATCATGAGCGTGACGCGCGACGAGTAGCTGCCGAGATCGACCGGCGTCGTCGCCGTATCGGCGACGTGGAGATGAAGGTCCGAGAGCTCGAGGCCCAGAAGCTCTGCGACGATCGCGGCGAGCACCGAGTCCGAGCCTTGGCCGATTTCGATTTCACCGCAGAAGACGGCCACGCCGCCGCCGCGATCGACGTGGAGGACGACCCCCGACTGCGGCATCTGGTTCCAGTAGATCGGTAGCCCGGCACCGCAGAGATAGCTGCCGCAGGCGAGCCCGAGCCCACGCCCGGCGGGAAGTTTCCCCCAGCGCTCGCGATAGCCCGAGCCCGCGACCACGGCCTCGATGCAGCGCGCCAGCGCGATCGTCCCGAGCTGCAGCCAGTTCGCGGTGATCTCGTTGGGCCGCTCGACGATCCGCAGGCGGAGGTCCGCCGGGTTCTGGCCCAGGGCCACTGCGATCTTGTCGAGCTGGACCTCCCAGCCGAAGCGGGGCTGCGGCGTGCCGTGCCCGCGCTTGGGTCCGCACGCCGGCTTGTTGGTGAAGGCGCGGATCGATTCGAACTTGTAGTGCGGCAGGCGGTAGGTGACGGTCTGCAGCGCGCCGGTGTAGTAGGTGGACGCCACGCCGTAGCTGCCGTAGGCGCCGCCGTCGAGGGTCGTCGAGAGGGTTTGCCCGGTGAGTGTGCCGTCGCTCTTGACACCGGTCTTGAGCCGCATCAGCACCGGATGCCGGCCGCGGTGGCAGTAGAAGACCTCCTCGCGGGTGAGACAGATCTTCACCGGACGGCCGAGCTTCAACGCCATCGCCGCGCAGACGATCTCGTGGCCGAACGGATCCGACTTGCCGCCGAAGGCGCCGCCGTTCGGCGTCGCCACGACGCGGATCTGCGCCGCCGGGAGACCGAGCACCTTGGTCAGCGCGCGATGGACGTAGTGCGGAGTCTGCGTCGACGACCAGACGGTGACCCGCCCCTCGTCTTCGGGGAGCGCCACTGTCGCATGTTGCTCCATCGGCAGGTGGGTGTTGCCGTCGTAGAAGAAGAGATCCTCGAAGACGCGATCGGCCGCGGCGAATCCGGCTTCGACGTCGCCGAACTCCATCGACAGCACCTTGTGGAGGTTGCCCAGATCGGCGTAAGCGTGGATCTGGGGCGTGGGGGTCGCGATCGCCTCCTCGACAGTGGCGATCGTTGGCAGGAGCTCGTAGTCGACCTGGACCGCGAGCGCCGCCTCGTGCGCGGCGTCCTCGCTAGTCGCGGTGACAGCGACCACTGGGTCGCCGACGTGGCGAACGAGCTCGATCGCTAGCGCATGCTCGTCTTGCGACACCGGCAGGATGCCGAAAGGGATGGGGAGATCTTTGCCGGTCAAGAAGGCGAGAACGCCCGGGATCCGTTCGGCGGCGGAGAGGTCGATCGACCGGATGCGGCCGTGCGGCACCGTCGAGCGCACCAGCTTGAGGAATGCCATGCGCGGGAAGTCGAGATCGTCCGCGAAGCGGGTCTGCCCGGTGACCTTGGCGCGGCCGTCGACGCGCCGG
>CAZPYU010000135.1:0-2583 GCA_964590905.1 uncultured Thermoanaerobaculia bacterium | reverse complement strand
GGCCCGCCGCACCGCATCGTGTCGTGCGCGCCCCGGGCGGGATCCCAGAGCCCCCGCCGCTCGAGCCCGAGCGCCCGGCCGCCGCGAGTCGTGTCGTGCGCTCCACCGGTGGCATCCCCGAGGCGCCGGCCCGCGCTCCCGAGCCGGCGCGCCCCGCAGCGGCTGCGGCGAGCGCCGAGGTCGCCGCGCCACCCGAGATCTCCGTTCCCGACATCTCCGCACCAACGCCGCCTCCACTCAGCTCGACGACGGGCAAGCCGATCCCGCCGCCTCCGGGTCAACGTCGTGCGCCGCCGCCCAGCGGCGCGGGTCGCACGTTCTCGCCCTGTGGTGGCGGTGGCGGAGGTGGTGGTGCTGCTGCTGGTGGCCCGCGGCCGGGCGGGAGCGGCGATGGCCCGCGCCCCGGAGGGTTCCCGCGCCGCAGCCCCGGCGCGCCGAGTGGTGGCTACGGTCCGAGGCCCGGTGGCGGTCCCGGCGGCCCCGGAGGCGGTGGCCCCGGTGGCCGCGGCGGCCCCGGGAATCGCGGTGGCCCTGGTGGCGGACCGGGTGGTCGGGGGCGGCCCGGCGGCGCACGCCCGCGCCGCAAGAAGCGTCGCCGTCGCAGCCTCGAGGAGCTCGGGCCCGCGTCGGCACCGATGCTGACGCCGCTCGACGCTCCGATCCCCGAGGGCGAGATCATCGTTCCGAGGGGGATCACGATCCAGGAGCTCGCTCCGAAGCTGAACCGGAACACGGCCGACCTCGTGCGCATCCTCTTCGACGCGGGGGAGATGGTCACCGGCACCCAGTCGCTCGCCGACGAGATGATCGAGCTCATCGCCGAGACGCTGGGTGGTGAGGTGCTCCTCGTGGAGCCGGGCCAGGAGCAGGAGCGTGAGCTCCAGGCGCTGCTCGGTGACGAGGAGGAAGAGGAGGAGGACGAGAGCCTGCTCGTGCCGCGCGCGCCCGTCGTCACCGTGATGGGCCACGTCGACCACGGGAAGACGACTCTCCTCGACCGAATCCGCGAAGCCAACGTCGTCGCGGGCGAAGCCGGTGGGATCACCCAGCACATCGGCGCGTACCAGGTCGAGCGCAACGGCAAGCCGATCACGGTGATCGACACGCCCGGCCACGAGGCGTTCACCGCGATGCGCGCGCGTGGCGCGCAGGCCACCGACATCGCCGTGCTCGTCGTCGCGGCCGACGACGGCGTGATGCCGCAGACCGTGGAAGCGATCAACCACGCCCGCGCCGCGGAGGTGCCGATCATCGCGGCGATCACGAAGGTCGACCGCGACGACGCCAACACGGAGCGCGTGCGCCAGCAGCTCGTCGAGCAGCAGCTCGTACCCGAGGAATGGGGCGGTGAGACCATCGTCGTCGAGGTCGCGGCGCCCGAGGGGCGGGGCATCGACGAGATGCTCGAGGCGATCCTCCTCGTCGCCGAGGTCGAAGAGCTCCGCACGAACCCCGACGCGCCCGCGCGTGCGTTCGTTCTCGAGTCGAACCTCGACGCCGGTCGGGGACCGGTCGTCACCGCGCTCGTCGAGCGCGGCACGCTGCGCCTCGGCGAGTCCGTCGTCGCGGGTGGTGGCTGGGGTCGAGTGCGCGCCATGTTCGACGACCACGGTGAGCAGGTGAAGGAGGCCGGGCCGTCTATGCCGGTCGAGGTCCTCGGCCTCGACGACATCCCCCTCGCCGGTGACGAGCTGCGCGTCGCACCCGACGACAAGACGGCGCGCCTCGTCGCCGAGGCACGCGCTCGGCGTCGCCGGGCGGCGAGCCTCTCGCACCCGATGACGCTCGCCGGCGGTGCGCGGCTCGAGGACATCTTCGCGATGGTCCAGCGCGGCGAGGTCGCGACGCTCAACCTCGTCCTCAAGGCCGACGTCCACGGCTCGCTCGAGGCGCTCACCGACGCGCTGCGCAAGCTCGACCAGGAGCACGAAGAGGTGCGGCTGTCGTTCGTCCACCGTGCCGTCGGCGGGATCAACGAGTCCGATGTGGACCTCGCGGCCGTCTCGAACGCCACGGTCATCGGCTTCAACGTCCGTCCCGACCGCAAGGCACGTGAGCGCGCGGAGTTCGAGAAGGTCGAGCTGCGTCTGTACGAGGTGATCTACCAGATCCTCGAAGACGTCAACAGCGCGCTCGTCGGCATGCTCCAGCCGGAGTTCGAGGAGATCGTCACCGGCGAGGCCGAGGTGCGCGAAGTGTTCGGCGTGCCGCGCATCGGGAAGGTGGCAGGCTGCTACGTGCGCAGCGGCGTCATCACCCGCGGCTCGAAGGTCCGCTTCCTGCGCGAGGGCGTGGTGATCTGGAACGGCGCGATCAGCTCGCTGAAGCGCTTCAAGGACGACGCGCGCGAGGTGGCGTCGGGCTTCGAGTGTGGCATCGGCCTCTCCGACTTCCAGGATCTCAAGTCGGGCGACATCATCGAGACGTACGAGCTCAAGGAGATCGCCCGCACCTCCGCCTGACTCGGCCCCGTTGTGGTGCCGGCCGGGGACCGCTCCCGTCCTCGCCCGGGGCCTCCGCTGCTCCGGGCGGAAGCCGACCCCGACCGACACCTTGTCGTGAGCGGCTCCGGTCGTGCGGGCG
>CAZPYU010000134.1:0-18570 GCA_964590905.1 uncultured Thermoanaerobaculia bacterium | reverse complement strand
ACCTGCGGGCGCGATCCGACAGCTCCCCTACTGACTCCAGGGCGGCTTGATGCCGATCGAGCGCGCGTAGGAGATCAGCTGGCCCAGGTGCTCGCTGTCGTGGCCGTAGAGGCGCAGGAAGAGGCCGCGCCCGTTGGTCTTCTGACCGAAGAAATCGATCTCCTTGGTCAGCATCTCGGGGGTCGCCTGCTCGGCGAGCGCTCGGCAGAAGTTGAGCGAGCGATCGACCGACGCGATCACTTCGGGTTTGGTGGTGACCTTCTCGAGCTCCTCGGGCTTGATGTCGGCCGGCGCTGTGGCGCCTATCATGCCGCTGAAGAAGTAGCAGCCGCCGGCGATGTGCTGAACCGCCTCGCCGATCGAGCGCACCCCTTCGGCAGGTCGCCAAGCGTACTTCTCACCCGGAATCGCCTGGGCGAGATCGCGGACCTTCTTGGCGACGTCGTCGTAAGCCATCAGAAAGTCGGCTTTCGAGGTGTCGGGGGCGGGCGGCTCGTGGGCGAATACGGCGGCTGGAGCCAACAGAAACGACAGAGCCAAGCATCGAAACACGGTTTTCATCCTTATCCCTCCTCTAGGGAAGCTGCGGTAGAGCACCGAGAATATCGCGGCCACCGAGCCGACGAGCAACTGCTCTCTGCGTCGCTCAATAGACCTGCGAGGCGACTCGCGAGGCCCCGCTTGACCCGCGAGCTGCAGTTCGTCAACATTTGAACAGTGGTTCAAATCGCCTTGGAAGCCGAAACCGATTCCACCCCGACGGCGGCTGACGGCCGACGCCGCGAGATCCTCGCCGCCGCGTCGCGCAGCTTCCGGCGCCGCGGCTTCGCCGCGACCGGCATGCGCGAGATCGCCGCCGAGGCGGGAATGACCGCCGGCAACCTCTACTACTACTTTCGCGGCAAAGACGACCTGCTCGCCTACTGTCAGGAACGAACCCTCGACGCGCTGCTCGCCGAGTCCGAGCGGATCGTCGCGCTGCCGCTACCGGCGAGCGAGCGGTTACGGCGGCTCGTCGTCGCCCACGTCGTCTGCCTCAACGAGACTCTGCCGGGCTCACTCGCCCACCTCGAGATCGAGGCGCTGCCGCCGGCGCTCCGAGCGCCCCTGACCCGCAAGCGCAAGCGCTACGAGCGGCTGCTCGCCAGCCTCCTCGCCGCCGGCGGTGAGGCGGGAGAGCTTGCGCGCCACGATCCCCGCTTGGCGACGCTCGCTCTCTTGGGCTCGCTCAACTGGACGGTGAAGTGGTTTCGCTCGGCGGGCGAGCACACCGCGACCGAGGTCGGCGAACGATTCGCGGATCTCTTCCTGCACGGCCTGCGCGAACAGGCGCGGCTCGGATCCACGGACTGACTCGAGCGGCGGAGAGAGGCGATGGAAGAGGGCACCGTTACCCGCAGACTCACCGTCAACGGCGAGATACAGACCGTCGCCTTCCCGCTCCACCATACGCTGCTCGAAGTCCTGCGCGAGGAGCTCGGCCTGACCGGCACCAAGCACGGCTGCGAGCTCGGCGAGTGCGGCACCTGCACCGTGCTAGTCGAAGGGCGACCGGTGCTCTCCTGCCTCGTGCTTGCGGCGGAGGTCGAGGGGAGAGCGATCGAAACCGTCGAGGGGCTGCAGATCGGGAACCGGCTGCACCCTCTCCAGGACTGCTTCGCCGATCTCGGCGCCGCTCAGTGCGGCTACTGCACGCCAGGGATCCTGATGGCCGCCAAAGCGCTCCTGGCCGCGAATCCGCAGCCGGCGCGCGACGAAATCCGCGCCGCTCTGGCGGGCAACCTCTGCCGTTGCACCGGCTACATCAAGATCGTCGAAGCTGTCGAAGGGGCTGCCGCAGTGCTGCGCGGTGAGGCCTGGCGGCCGGAGCGCGCCACGCTCTACGGCGACGAGATCCCCCCGCGGCGGCCCAAGCCGACTGAATCGGCCCTAGAGTAGAGCGCTTCACAGTCGCAGCTCGGAGCTTGCGAGAGAATCGGAGCACCAGATCCGGTCCATGGCGAGCTCTCCTGGCCTCTCCGCGCCCCATCGCACGGCACTCCGCCCCCGGGCGGCGCGCCCGGCTGGCGCCATCTTCCTCGCTGTAATGCTGTCGACAAGTCTGCCGCTCGGTGCCCATCCGTTTCTCGACTCGAGCCTCGAGCAGCTGAATTCGGCTCTCGCCGCGCAGCCCGACAATCCCCGCCTCCATCTTTCGCGCGGCGGGCTCTATCTCGACGAACGGCACACCGCGGAGGCCCTGGCCGATTTCGACCGCGCGCTAGCGCTCGATCCCACCTTCGAGGTCGCTCACCTGCTGCGCGCCCAGGCTCTGCTGGCTGGCGGCCAGCTCGACGACGCTCTCGACGCAGCCCGACGCTTTCGCGCCCTGGTGCCCGGGGCGCCGAAGGGTTGGCTGACTCTGGCGCGGATCGAGGCGGCCCGGGGCGCCCACGGGGCCGCCCTGACCGCCTACGACGGCTATCTCGTGCGCGCCGCGGAGCCCGCTCCCGATCATCTGCTGGAGCGCGCTGCGGCGGCAGTCGCCGCGGGAGACCTCGGCGAAGCGATTGCGGGGCTCGAGCGGGCGATCGCTCTGCTCGGCCCGCTGACCGCGTTTCTCGAGCGCGCGATCGCCCTGGAGATCGAGCGTGGGAACCCGGACGCCGCTCTCGTCTGGCTCGAGCGCCTCGCGGCGAGCTCGCCGCGGGCCGAGCGCTGGCATCTGGAGCGCGCTCGGCTGCTCTTCGAGCTCGACCGCGACGCAGAAGCACGGGCCGCTCTCAGGGCGGCGGAGGCCGCTCTCGGGCGCTACCCGGAATCGCAACGGGCGGCGGGCGCCGTGAGCGCGATCGCGGTCGAGATCCGAGAGCTCGCGAGCGTGCTCCAACGCGAACTGGAAACCGGCAAGTAGGAGAGACGATGAAACCGACCAGATCGACGAGCGCGGCGATCGCCATCGCGCTAGCCTTTGCCGCGACCCCGCACGCCCATGCAGCGACCACGGCCCTCGTCGCGCCCGGCTCAACCTGGAGCTACTTCGACCTCGGTTCGAGCCCGAGTGCCAGCTGGCTCTTTGCCGGATTCGACGACTCGAGCTGGAGCGCCGGACCCGCCCAGCTCGGATACGGCGACGGTGACGAGGCGACGATCGTGAGCTACGGGCCGAGCTCGACGAGCAAGTACATCACCACCTACTTTCGGCGTTCGTTCACGGTGGCGGGGGCGGCCTCGTTCAGCCGCGCCGACCTGCGCCTACTACGCGACGACGGCGCCGTGGTCTATCTCAACGGCAGCGAGATCTTCCGCTCCAACATGCCGGCCGGCTCGGTCGGCTACTCGACGCTCGCCACCGTCGCTGTCGGCGGGAGCGACGAGAGCACGTTCTTCGCCGCTTCGGTCGACCCGGCGCTTCTCGTCGACGGCGTCAATCTGCTCGCCGTCGAGCTGCATCAGAGTGGCGGTTCGAGCAGCGACATCAGCTTCGACCTCGAGCTGACGGCCTCCACCAGCTCCGCCGGTGTGACCCGCGGACCGTACTTGCAACTCGCGGCGCCGTCGGCGATCACGGTTCGGTGGCGGACCGACACGCCGACCGACAGTTGGGTCCGCTACGGCACGAACAGCGCCAACCTCGACCAACAGGCGGGGAGCGGCGGCTCCTCCACCGGGCACATCGTGCGGGTGACCGGCCTGGTGCCCGACAGCCGCTACTACTACAGCGTCGGCACGTCGGCGGAAGCGCTCGCCGGAGGCAGCACGGACTTCTTCTTCCGTACGCCGCCGCTCTCTGGGACCCCCAAGGCGACCCGGATCTGGGTGATCGGCGATTCGGGCACCGGCAATGCGAACGCCGCCGCGGTGCGCGACGCCTACCTGGCCTTCACCGGCAGCCGCGGCCAGGAGCTCTGGCTCATGCTGGGCGACAACGCCTACGTCGACGGCACCGACAGTGAGTTCCAGACCGCGGTCTTCGACTTCTATCCACAGGTGCTGCGCAATACCGTCCTCTGGCCGACGCTCGGAAACCACGACGGTCATACCGCCGACTCGGCCACCGAGAGCGGGCCGTACTACTCGATCTTCTCGCTGCCGCGTCAGGCCGAGGCGGGGGGGATCGCCTCGGGTACCGAGGCGTACTACTCGTTCGACTTCGGCAACCTCCACTTCGTCTGCCTCGACTCCTACGAGACCAGCCGTGCCGTCGGGAGTGCGATGTTGACCTGGCTCGAGGACGACCTCGCTGCCACGAGCGCGGATTGGACGATCGCCTTCTGGCACCACCCGCCGTACAGCAAGGGCTCACACGACTCGGACACCGACGGCGGAATGAGCGAGATGCGGGCCAACGTGCTGCCGATCTTGGAGAGCTACGGCGTCGACCTGGTGCTCACCGGGCACAGTCATTCGTACGAGCGGAGTTTTCTGGTCGATCAGCACTATGGGGTCTCCTCGACCCTCGAACCGTGGATGCTCCTCGACAGCGGCGACGGCCGACCGGCGGGAGACGGCGCCTACGAGAAGCCGAGCCTCGGTCCGGTGCCGCACGAAGGGGCGGTCTTCGCGGTGGCCGGCAGCTCCGGCAGCACCTCGAGCGCTCCTCTCAATCATCCACTGATGTTCCTGTCGCTCCTCCAGCTGGGCTCGATGGTGCTCGACGTCGACGGCCAGACGCTCGACGCACGCTTCCTGAACAGCTCCGGCCAGACCACCGACTCGTTCCGGATCGCGAAGGGGGCGAGCGGGCCGATCTGTGGCAACGGCACGCGCGAAGCGGGCGAAGCGTGCGACGGGCTCGACCTGGGCGGCGCGAGCTGCGGCGCGCAAGGCTGTTCGGGCGGCACGCCGAGCTGCAGTGCGAGCTGCGAGCTCGACTTCTCGAGCTGCACCGGCTGCGCGGTCTGCGACGGCGATCTCCTCTGCGAGGCCGGCGAGGATTGCAGCAGCTGCCCCTCCGACTGTGCCAGCGGGACGATTTCGGGGGCGGTGTGCGGCAACGGCGTCTGCGAGGCGGGCAACGGCGAGGACTGCCTCTCCTGCCCCTCCGACTGCAACGGCGTCCAGGGCGGCAAACCCAGCGGGCGCTACTGCTGCGGCGACGGCGTCGGCGCGAATCCGATCGCCTGCTCCGACGCCCGCTGCTCGGCAGATGGCAACAGCTGCTCGACGGCGCCGGTGGGCTCGTCGAGCTACTGCTGCGGCGACACGGTCTGCTCGCTCGGCGAGAGCTGCTCGGTCTGCGCCCTCGACTGCTCGCTCGGCTTCGAGATCTGCGGCAACGGCATCGACGACGACTGCAGCGGACAGACCGACTGCGCCGACTCCGCCTGCAGCGCAACTCCGAGCTGCAGCTGTCGCGCCACCAGCCAGAGCTGCACCGCTTCCAACCAATGCTGTTCCGGCAACTGCCGCACCAAGGGGAAAAACGCCGGCACCTGCGCCTGAGGCTAGGGCCGGAAGCGCGGCGTTGCGCAACTATCTCGTCAGCGCGATCGTCGCCTGCTGTGCCGTCGTCTCGTGCCCGTCGCGGATCGAGCTCAGCTTGTAGGTCACCTTCTTGGCGCTCTCGTCGACCTGCACCGCGAAGACGATCTGCTCACCGCTCTCCAAGCTCGAGCGCGCTACATTCTCACCGCCCGCCAGAAAGACGAGCTGGGGAGCCGAGAGAAGCTCTCCGTTCACCGCGTCGCTCACCTCGACGGTAGCGAGATACGCTCCCGCCCGCTCGCCGTGCGGCGCCACGGACACCGCCATCGCCAGTTGCCGCTCGGCGGCCGCCCAGGCCCCCGTGCTCACCGCGCAACTGACGAGTGCTATCGAAAGAAGCTTCGTCGATCGCTTCATGATCTTCCTCCTGGTCGTGGCATTTGCCGGGATCGAGCACCGATCTCCGCCATCGCGTTCTCGGCACCCGGATCCTTGGGCAGGATACGCCTCTGCTCGCGGCTAGTCGATCCGCTCGAGGATCAGCTGGCGCGGTTCGCCCTCCTCGCCGATCTCGAAGCAGGAGGCGAAGCTGGCTACCAGGAACGGATCGTCGTGGCGCAGGTAGACCCGCGCCAACTCGTCACCGGCTGAGACCGGGCGCCCGAGCCGGGTGAGATAGCGCAGCGCGACGCCGCGATCGAGATCGCCGTCGAGCGTCTGGCGGGCGCCGCCGGCGCGGGCGAGGAGCTCGCCCATCCGACGCGCCGCAACCCGGCGCACGACCCCCGTCCGCTTCGCGATCAGCGGCCGCTCGATCGGAGCCAGGGGAAGCTCAGGCCGGTCGAAGAAGCTCCGCTCGGCTCCCTGCGCGACCGCCCAGCGCACGAAGGTGTCGTGCGCTCGCCCCGATGCGAGCAGCTCTCGCAATCTCGCCTCGTTCAGGTCGACCTCCAGCAGACGACCCAGCTCCAGCGCCAGCGCGATCGTCAGATCGACAGTTTCGGCTGGGCCGCGGCCGGCGAGACAGTCGAGCGCCTCCATCACTTCGGCGGCGTGCCCGGCCCAATCGCCGAGCGGCTGGTCCATGTCGGTCAGGAGAGCCGAAGCGCGCACCCCGAGTGCGCGCGAGATCTCGACCAGGCGCCGCGCCAGATCGCGCGCCGCACCGTGCTCCGGTAGGAAGGCGCCGTCTCCCGTCTTGACGTCGAAGACGATCGCTGCGGCTCCAGTGGCGAGCTTCTTCGACAAGATGCTAGCGACGATGAGCGGCAGCGAATCGATCGTCGCGGTGCGGTCGCGCAGCGCGTAGAGCCGACGATCGGCCGGCGCCACCGCCACCGTCGCGACCCCGAGCGCAATGCCGGTCTCGGCGATCAGCCGCACCGCCGTTGCGCGGTCGAGCTCCTGGCGCAAGCCGGGGATCGACTCGAGCTTGTCCGCCGTTCCGGCGGTGTGTCCGAGGCCGCGGCCGGTCAGCATTGCCACCGGGATGCCGCTCGCCGCCAGGAGCGGAGCCAGGACGATCGAAACTGTGTCGCCGACACCGCCAGTCGAGTGTTTGTCGGCAACGCGAGGAAAGTCGCGGGACAGCTCCCATCTCTCCCCGGAGTCCAGCATCGCGCGGGTCAGCGCCAACGCCTGCTCGGAGTCCAGCCCGCGAATTGCGGCGCCCATCAGGAAGGCGCCGAGCTCGGCGTCGCTCCAAGAGCCGTCGGCAGCGCCGCCGGCCATACGAATCAGGTCTTCGGGAGGGAGCCGCCGCCCGGCGCGAAGGTCGGCGAGGATCCGATACGCCTCGTTCAGACCGCGCTCCCGGCCTCCGCCAGGGCGCGCCGCGCCTCGTCGGCGAACGGCGAAGAGGGCTGCTCGTCGACCAGACGGCGGTAAGCGCCCTGCGCGTCGGCGGCGCGTCCGAGAGCGCTGAAAGTTTCAGCCAACTCCCAGAGCAGCGCGTCGACCGGCAGCGGGTCGCTCTTCTGCTCCAGCGCGGCTTGCAGATCTTCGAGCAGCTCTTCACTCTTCCCTTCGGCGCGATCGAGCCGGATCAGATTCCGGCGCGCGGCCGCGGCGAGGAGGCCCCTGGAGTTGGCGTCGAGGTACTCGGTCCAGAGCCTGCGCGCCGTCGCCGGGTCGTTACCGGAGAGCGCCAAGTCCGCGAGCCAGAGCCGAGCGGCATTGCCCGCACCGGTCGAGCCGTGATCTCGCACCACGACTTCGAAGAGCTCGCGCGCGCGGCCGTCGCGGGCGCTCGTCGTCGCGAAGCTCGGCTCGTTCGGGTCGCTCGACTGAGCCCCCGGGGCGACTATCGCCGCCGCGGCGATCTTTAGGGCCTCGCCGAGCTGCCGGTTCGCAGCCTCGGCCCGTGATTGCTGCCAGAGGAAGAGTCCCCAGAGCGCGATCGCCGCCGCCACGATCCCGCCCAGCCCAACCAGAATCGCGCGCAGATGCACGCCCGCAAACTGGAATCCCGCTCCGACTGCGTCGCCCAGCTCGTTTCGCTTCAGCTCTTCTCGCGTCAGGCGGTTCGACATCTTGGCTCTTTCCCGATTCGGAATCGGAGCGCTCGGTCTGGTGCGGCTGGGAGGAGTCGAACCCCCGACCTAGAGCTTAGGACGCTCCCGCTCTATCCAACTGAGCTACAGCCGCGCCGACCAACTAGCCTATCAGCCCGGCTCAGTAGCGAATCAGCGACTCGACGCGGCGATCGCCTAGCCGCTTTCGCCCGGCGAGAAACGTAAGCTCGATCACGAATCCGAGCGCGGCGACCGTCGCCCCTTGCGCCTCGATCAGCTTTGCCGCCGCGCCGGCGGTGCCGCCGGTGGCGATCAGGTCATCGACGATCAGCACGCGTTCTCCCGCCGCGACGGCGTCGCGATGCATCTGGACTCGATCCTGCCCGTACTCGAGGTCGTAGCTCATTTCTACAGTGGCCGCCGGGAGCTTGCCCGGCTTCCGCACCGGGACGAAGCCGGCGTTGAGGTTGTAGGCGAGGAGCGGCGCGAACATGAAGCCGCGCGACTCGATGCCGATCACCTTGTCGACGCGGAGCTCCGAGAAGATCCAGACGAAGCGGTCGACCGTCATGCGCAGGGCCTTGGGATCGCGCAGGAGGGTGGTGATGTCGTAGAAGAGGATCCCCGGCTTCGGAAAGTCGGGCACCTCGCGAATGTACTGCTTGAGATCGTCCACGCTCGCTCCTCGTATCCTGCAGCTAGAAACGGTAGTCGAACGGCTCGTCGGCTGGCAACTCGGCCAGCTCGGAGCTCTCGACTCGGGCCACGAGCGCCGCTCGTGGCCCCTCAGCGAGGCCTCTCGCCAGCTGGTCCAGCGCCTCGTCCTCACCGGCTGCCACGACGGTGACGCTCCCATCCGCATCGTTGCGCACCCCCCCGAGCAGTTTGAGGGGAGGTGCCAGCCGAATCGCAAAGAACCGGAAGCCGACGCCCTGAACCCGACCGGAGACCCGAAATCGCCGCACGCTCACTCGGCAGCTCGCTGCTCCGGCTCCCAGCCGAAGCGGCCGACCAGCGGCACGAAAGCGACCTCCTCGAGCTCCCGCCGACGGACGCCGCGCGCCAACCGCTCGTAGAGCACCAGCCGCTGCCGCTGGCGGCCGCCCTCCGGCACCAACAGACGCCCTCTTGGCGATAGCTGCTCGATCAGGGGCTTGGGCGCCGACGGCGCACCGGCGGTAATCAAGATCCGGTCGAACGGCGCCACCTCGCTCCATCCCACGGTACCGTCGAACGCCTGGATCTTGACGTTCGGAATACCCAGTTGACGCATGCGCCGGATCGCCTGATGCGCTAGCTCGGGGACACGCTCGAGACTGTAAACCCAGCGGGCGAGCCGCGCCAGAATCGCGGTCTGGTATCCCGAACCGGTGCCGACCTCGAGTACCTTGTGTGCCGCGTCGACCTCGAGTAACTCGCTCATCCGTGCCACGATAAACGGCTGCGAGATCGTCTGTGCCGCTCCGATCGGCAGCGCATGGTCGCCGTAGGCCTGGGCGACGAACTGCTCGCGCACGAAGAGGTGCCGCGGCACTTCGCGCATCGCAGCCAAGACGCGCCGGTCCGAGACACCGCGGGCCGCGATGAGCTCCCGCACCATCCGTTCGCGCAGGTAAGTGTCTTCGAGCACGTCAGCGCGTGGGCAGAGCTAGCTCGTGGAATCGTGCTGCGAGCCCGGCGTAAGCCTCGAGCCCACGATAGTCGGTGAGATCGAGATGCAGTGGCGTGACCGACACGAAACCGTTCGAGATCGCTTCGTGGTCGGTACCCGTGTCCTCCTGCCACTCCGGAGTGCCGGCGATCCAGTAGTAGTTGTGGCCCCGCGGATCGACTTTCTCCACCACCGACTGGCGGTACACCCGCTTGCCCAGGCGGGTGAAAACCACGCCCTTCGGCGCCGACGCCGGAAAGTTGACGTTGAGCAGCAGGTCGCGAGGAAGCACACCGTCCACCAGCAAGCTTTCGACGAAGAGTGCCGCCAGCTCGGCGCTACGGAGAAACGAGAACCCCTCCGCGACCTCCTGGCTGAAGGCGATGGACGGAATTTCGAGGAGAGAGCCTTCGAAAGTCGCCGAGACCGTCCCCGAATAGGTGACGTCGTCGCCGACATTGAGGCCGAAGTTGATTCCCGAGAGGACGAAGTCGGGCGGGCGCTCCTTGAGCAGCCAGAGCACCGCCAGGTTGACGCAGTCGGTGGGTGTGCCGTCGACGGCATACCAGTTCTCTTCGAGGCGCTGGAGCCGGAGTGGGCGGCTCAAGGTGAGTGAATGGCCGGTGGCGCTCTGCTCGCGGTCGGGAGCTACCACCACGCATTCGCCCAGGCGTGCCATGGCCCGAGCCAGGTAGCGGAGCCCCTCGGAGTAGACGCCGTCGTCGTTGGTGATCAGGATCCGCGTCAATGGCACTCTCCTCCCAGCGAGCGTCCCATCTTACGAGGGTATCGAAACGCTCGCGCGAGATCTCCTTCTACGAGGTGCTCTCCTACGAGGTGCCAGCCAAATCCTGCGAGTTTTTGGGGAGAGATGGCGTCTTCTGGAGATGATGGCCCGCCGACTTCGATTCGTGCCGCCCAACTCGCTAGTCGAGGTGACCTGCCGCACCGTGCACGGGCGACTCCTCCTCAGGCCTTCTCCTCGTCTCACTGAGATGACCCTGGGAGTGCTGGCTCGCGCCGCCCGCCGCTATCCCGTCAAGGTTCACGCCTTCGTCTTCCTCTCGAACCACTACCACTTGCTGCTAACCGTGGCCGACGCTCAGCGTCTCGCCGCGTTCATGAACTACGTCAACTCGAATCTCGCCCGCGAAGCGGGCCGCCTCGTTCACTGGCGAGAGAAGTTCTGGGGGCGAAGGTACCAGGCGATCTTGGTCTCCTCCGAAGAGCCGGCTCAGGTCGCGAGGCTCCGATACTTGCTCGCCCATGGAGCGAAGGAGGGCCTCGTTGCATCGCCAATCGAGTGGCCCGGCGCTCACTGCGTTCGAGCTCTCCTCTCGGGAGAGGCTGTCGTTGGACCCTGGATTGATCGGACGCTCGAGTACAAGGCCCGACGCCAGCGGCTCCCGGACTCCTCCGAGGCGTTCGTTCAATGGGAAGAGCTCAAGTTGGCTCCGCTCCCGTGTTGGCGCCAGCTGGAGGAAGAGCAGTACCGCCTCGAGATCCACCAGCTGGTCCGCGAGATCGAGATTGCGGTGCGCCGAGAGCTCGAATCCAACGGCAAACGGCCCCTCGGCCGGGACGCTGTCCTGCGCCAGGATCCGAATCACGAGCCGGATCGAACGAAGCGAGGTCCAGCCCCGCTCGTCCATGCCGCCACGCGAGCCGCGCGGGACGCTATCCGCGACGCCTATCGAGTTTTCTGGGCGGGCTATCGTCGAGCGGCGGAACGCCTACGTTCAGGCTACCTCGACGCCCTGTTCCCCGACGGCTCGTTTCCACCGCCGCTGCCGTTTCGACACCCGCTGCCGAGCGGATAGCGCGGAGTTTCAGGCTCGTAGCTCACAGATCGGCCGGTTAACTCTCCCAGGACAGACGAGGCGCGCGAAGTAGTCGCCAAAAGGCGCGAAAGACCGGTCAGCGACCAATTGTCGCGCCCTGGGACAACATCCAAGAGCTGCTTCCCGGCTCGCAGACCAACTCGTACAAGACCTTCGAAGGCTTCCAGCGCTCAATTCCCGAAGAGGCAATGAGAATCCAATGAGAATCGGCTGGCACCCCTAGGCTCTAGTTCACGCTCAAGGTGCCTCTCAAGGCGCAGCTGCAGGTGCAGGTAGCGCCCTCGAAGAATTAACCTACGAATCGACTGCTCACCGCCGCCAGGCGGGCGCGCTACCGGAGCGGTCGAGGTACTTTCCCACCAGCGGTTCGAGTGCCGCCAGGGTCTCCTCCGGCACCAAGCCTGGATCGGTGATGAGCGCCATTCGCAGCGCGTCGGAGCAGTCGTTGGCGACGCCGTCGAGCGCGGCGACCGCCGTCCGCACGACGCGCTGGGCGAGCGCCACGTTCTTGCGCAGCACTGACATCACGCCCTCGCCAGTCACCGCCTCCTCTTCCTCGTGCCAACAGTCGTAGTCGGTGACCATGGCGAGCGACGCGTAGGCAATCTCGGCCTCGCGCGCCAACTTGGCCTCTTGCAGATTCGTCATTCCGATGACATCGACGCCCCACTGGCGGTAGATCAGCGACTCGGCGCGGGTCGAGAACTGCGGCCCCTCCATGTTGAGGTAGGTGCCGCCGCGATGAACGACGGCGCCGGATGTGCGCGCCGCCGCGAACAGAACCTCGGCGAGGGCCACCGAGACCGGGCGGGCGAGCGAGACGTGGGCGACGAGCCCGTTGCCGAAGAAGGTGTCGGGGCGGTGTCGAGTGCGATCAAAGTACTGATCCGGCACGACGATTTCGCCCGGCCGGTACTCGACCTTCATCGAGCCCACCGCAGACACCGAGATCAGGAACTCGACGCCGAGGCGCTTGAAGCCGTAGATGTTGGCACGGAAGTTGAGCTCGGTCGGCAAGATGCGGTGCCCGCGACCGTGGCGAGCTAGGAACGCCACCCTGCGGCCGTCGAGCTCGCCTAGCACGAAGGCGTCCGACGGCTCCCCCCACGGCGTCTCGATCCGCCGTTCTTCCTCGACGCGCAGCCCATCCATCGCGTACAGGCCGCTTCCCCCGATCACACCGATCCGCACCTCGCCCATCGTGCCCTCCGCGAGTCGACTCTCTACTGGTTTGGCAGCTGAATCCGGCGGACTCGCCGGCCCCGAGGCGAGGCTAGCACAGGCGATCTCACCCGACCGCCTGCGCCACGGCGAGCGCCGTTCCCAGCGCGCGCGCCGCCTCGCGTCCACCGACAGAGCGCGATCGACTGCCGCGACAAGCGGCCACGAACTCCTCCAGCTCGCGCCTTAGCGGCTCCGCCTTCTCGACACCAAGGCTCTCCGGCACAATGCGGCGTTCGCCTCCCTCGCGGCGTAGGCGGTAGCCCTTGATCTCCTGCGCCTGATAGTCGAGTGAACGGTAGCGGTCGGGATAGAAAGCGCGCAGCTTGCGCACGCGTTCGCTCGAGACTCGCGAGGCGGTGACGTTGGCCACCAGCCCCGAGGCGAACGTTAGGCGCGCACTGACGATATCGACTCGCTCGGAGAGGACGGCAATTCCAGTGGCGCGTACTTCGGCGATCTCCGAGTCGTCGAGGGCGTGAAGTATCTGCAAGTCGTGGATCATCAGATCGGCGATCACGTCGACGTCCAGGCTGCGCGGCGAGAAGACTCCGAGTCGCTCGATTTCGACGAAGCGCGGCGCCCCCTCCGCAGCAAGCAGCGTCGCCACCGCCGGATTGTGGAACTCGACGTGGCCAACGGCCAGAACGCGGCCTGCCCGCTCCGCCGCGGCGATCATCGTTTCCGCTTCGGCGAGCGAGGCCGCAATCGGTTTCTCGACCAGCACGTGCACGCCGCGCGCAAGCAGCTCGAGGGTCAACTCGGCGTGAGCGCTGGTGGGCGCCGCGACGACGGCGGCATCGATCTCGCCCGCCAGCTCGGCGAACGACGAGAAGACTCGCGCGCCGTGCTCGCTGGCCACCGCCGCGGCCGCCTCGGCGCGGGGATCGAACAGCCCGATTCGCTTTGCGCCTTCGAGAGTTCCGGTGATCCGAGCATGGTGGCGCCCGAGAGCGCCCGCTCCGAAGATCCCTAGGCGCAGCTCAGGCGTCGCCGTCACCGTCCTCCTTATCGCGCCGGCGCGGCAGAGCTCGGATGACGCCGCGTCGCGCCGAGCGCACGAAGTCGATCAGGTAGGCCACGTCGGCATCGCCGGGAAAGTCGGTAGCGAGCCGCTCCAGGGCTTGCGATACATTGAGGCCCGAGCGGGTGAGGAGCCGCATCGCTCCGGAGATGCGGCGGACGCGCTCCTCGTCGTACCCCTTGCGCTGCATGCCGATTCGGTTGACGCCCAGTACCATCGGGCGCAAGCCGCTGGTCTTGACGAATGGCAGGGCGTCGTTGAGCAGCTTGGTGTAGCCGCCAATGTAGGCGTGCCGGCCGATGCGCCCGAACGGCTGCAGCGCCGAGAAAGCGCCGATCGTGACGTCGTCGTGCACCGCGCAGTGACCCGCGAGCGTGGCGTTGTTGGCGAAAATCGTGCGGCTGCCTACCTGACAGTCGTGGGCAACGTGGGCGTAGACCATGAACAGGTTGTCGTCGCCGACGCGGGTGACGCCGCCCCCCTTCCCGGTGCCGCGGTGGATGGTGACGAACTCGCGGATCTGATTGCGTTCGCCGATCTCGAGACGAACGCGCTCGCCCGCGAACTTGAGGTCCTGTGGATCGTGACCTAGGCAGGCTTGGGGATAGATCCGATTGCCGGCGCCGATGCGGGTCGGACCGTGGATCTGGGCGCCCGAAGCAACTACGGTTCCGGCGCCGATCTCGACCTCGCTGCCGACGACGGCGAACGCTCCCACCTCGACACCCTCGCCGAGAACGGCGCCGGGGTCGACAAGGGCGAGCGGATGGACGCGCGCGCTCATCGCATCAGGGCATCTGGTCGCGGTCGATCGTGGTCGACAGCAGCTCGGCCTCGGCGTGCACTCGCCCCTCGACCACCGCCTTCGCCGCCAGCTTGCAGTGGTTGGCCTTGAGCCGCAGAACTTCGGCCTCGATCCGCACCTGATCGCCCGGCACGATCGGCCGCCGGAAGCGGGCGCGTTCGATCGACATGAAGAGCAGCAGCTTGCGCGCCCGGTCGGGGTCGTCGTGCATCAGGAGGATGCCCCCCGCCTGGGCCATCGCCTCGATCAGCAGCACGCCCGGAACCACCGGATGGCCCGGAAAGTGGCCAACGAAGAACTCCTCGTTGATGGTGAAATTCTTGAGCGCGACGATCCGTCGCTTGGGCTCCATCTCGACCACTCGGTCGATGAGCAGCATGGGATATCGGTGCGGCAGCACCGACATGATCCAGCGCACGTCCCACTGGGTGGCGGTCAACTCTGCTCCTCCTCCGTGCCGGAGTCGCGGGCGCCGATTCCGAGTCGCCGCTCCACGGCACGCAACCGACGCCAGAGCGGTTCGAGACGTTTCAAGAGCGCCTGCTGCCGTCGCCAGCGTTGGATCGGAATCGCTGGAACGCCGGCCAGCGTCCCGCCGCTTTCAACATCCTCGTAGACGACCGAAGCCGACGCTACCTGAACTCCGTCTCCGATCGTAACGTGATCTCCGGCGCCGGCCCGCCCCCCCAGCACGACGCCGTCTCCGAGCCGCGCGCTACCGGCGATTCCGACCTGACCGCAGAGGATCGCCCGCTCTCCGATCTCGACGTTGTGACCTACCTGCACCAAGTTGTCGATCTTGGTCCCCGCTCCGATCCGGGTCGAACCCAGGAGCGCCCGATCCACTGCGGAGAGCGCGCCGATCTCGACCGCATCGCCGATCTTGACGCCGCCGACCTGTGGAATCTTTCGATGACCGTTCTTACCCGAGGCATATCCGAAGCCGTCGGCCCCCAGAACCGTCCCAGAATGGATCTCCACGCCCTCCCCGAGCTCGACTCCAGAGTAAAGCACGACGTGGGCATGGAGCACCGAGCGCGCGCCGATCTGGCAGCCGTCACCGACCACGACATGCGCCGAAAGCTGCGCTCCGGCGCCGATTCGCACTCCGTTCCCGAGGACGACGTACGGCCCGACTCGGGCCGTGGCGTCGATCTCGCACCGCGCTCCGACGACAACCGTGGAGTGAACCCCGGCTACCGGTTCCGGCCGCGGAAAGAAGAGCTCGAGCAGCGTCGCCAGGGCGTCGACGGGATCCCGGACGACGAGCTGATCCACAGTCAGCTCGGGTCGGTGCGCTCCGAGGAGCAGCGCCCCGGCGCGAGACCGACGCGCCGCGTCGAGATAGCGGGGGCTGCTCACGAACGAGAGATCGCTCGGCTGGGCCTCGTCGAGCGTTCGCAGCGCATGGACCTCGCGCGCCGGGTCGCCGACGATCTCGGCCCCCACCTGGCCGGCGAGCTTCGCGAGCGTCCAAGCCAAGATCTAGGGCGCAGCCGCTGGCGTCGCCGCGTCGAGCTTGCGGATCAGCTCGGCGGTGACGTCGGCGGACGCATCGGCCCAGACCAGGCCCGAGGGCAGGTTCGGCTGATTGAAGAAGCCAACGTTGAGGATGAACGTGTAACCCTGTTCGCGTCCGAACTGCTCGACCAGGGGCGACAGCGTGCGCTCGAACTCGCCAAAGGCCGCCGCCTGCGCCTCCTCCATCTGCTTCTGGAGATCCTCGCGCAGCCGCCGAACGGTGACTGTCTTCTCCTCCAGGCTGCGTTCGAGCTCGGCGAGCTTGTCGTCCGAGAGCGACACGCGAGCGTCGGCGATCCGCTTCTGCAACGCCTGGATCTCGTCCTGCCTCGACTTGAGCTGTGCGCTCTTCTCGTTGGCGAGCTTGTCGAGTTTCGCCAGGATCTCCTTGCCCGCAGCAGATTGGGTGATCAGGCTCCGCGTGTCGACCAGTCCGATTTTGCTTCCCTGTGCGGACGCATTAGCCACCAACCCAACCGCGATCAACAGCGCGGCACCGATGCTCTTTCCAACTAGTCTCCTCGACATGCCCTCGACTCCTTCGAAGTACCGACGTTGACTGGAAGATGCCCTCTCGGCAGGTGCCGCCTCAGAACGTGCTGCCGATCGAAAACTGGAACGATTCGAACCGGTCGTCCAAGAGCGGCTCGAGATTGCTGGCATAAATGAACCGCAGCGGGGCGCCGAAGACTGGTACGAAGATCCGGACCTCCGCGCCGGCGGTCATGCGCAGTCGATCGATGTCGTAGGACTGATCCTCACCGAAGACATTGGCGGCGTCGAAGAAGGCGAGGAATCGGAATGGCCCTCCCAAGAGCAGGTGGTACTCGAGATTGAGCTGGAGATACTTGTTGCCGCCGAGAAGCGCGCCCTGTGAGTCGACCAACCGCTCGTCCGGCTTGCACGGCACGTTGGGACGCCCCGGGAACGGCTCGCCGCCGAGGCAGCGCACCGTCAGGTCGCGGAACTCGAAGCCGCGCAATGTCGTTTCGCCGCCCAGGTAGTAGCGCTCGAGCGGCACCAGTTCGCGGCCCTCGATCGGCTCCACCCAGCCCGCCTCGAGATTGACGCCGAAGACGGTCTTGAGCGGCACGTAGGAGAGCGGCCGGTACCAGCTCCAACCTACGTCGGGCCGCACGAAGTAGTTGTTTCCACCCAGCACTCCGCCGGCATACTCCACCGAGGCCACTATCCGCGTCCCGATCGTCGGCTCGACGCGGCTGTCGCGGCTCTCGTAGCTGTACACCGGACGCAGCGACGAGTTCGAGACGTTGAACTCGAGCGGAATCAGCGTCCCATCGATACCCACCACCGACAGCAGATCGTCGCGCTCGAAGCGGCTGTACGAGAGAGCGAAGCTCTGAAAGAAGCCGAACGAGCGCCCGTAGGTCAAGACCCCGCCTTTGCTCTCCTGGGTGTTGTTGCGGTTGAGCAGTTGCGTGTAGTCGACCTTGCTGCTGAACACCTGGGCGCCGAGCGATTGCGGGCGGTCGAGGAACCAAGGGATCTGATACGAGACATCGTACTGATCGCTGTATTTTCCCGACTGGAACGAGACTCCAGCGGTCTCGCCGCGGCCGAGGAAGTTCTGCGTCCTGACCGAGAGTTGACCGAAGAAGCCGTAAGACTCGCTCCAGCCGCCACCGACCTGGAGCTCGGTGCGGTCGGCCTCTTCGCCGCGGACCTGGAGATCGACGGTCTTCTTCTCGGTGTCGAAGTTCTCGAAGCCGACCGGGTCGTCCTCGTCGAGCTTGAAGTATCTCAGCTGATTGATCTTGAAGAGACTGTTCTTGACCGCGCCCATGTTCAGAAGCGTTCCCTCCTGGACCCGGAACTCGCGGCGCAGCACCTTGTCCCGGGTGCGCGTGTTGCCCTCGAATTCGAGCCGGCCGACCCGAAACTGGTCGCCTTCCCGGATCTTCACCACCAGGTCGGCGATGTCCCCTTCGCGCTCGACGATCTCGCTCTTCACTTCCGACATGATGTGCCCGTGGTTACGGTAGAGCTCGCCCACGCTCTCCAACCCCTCGTCAATCGTCTTCGACCGCAGCCAGCCACCGCGCGGGCGCTTGAAGCGGGTGAGGAGCGCCTTTTCCGGGAACACAGTCGCCCCCTCGAGCCGGATCTCGCCGAGCTTCCATCGCGCCCCTTCCTGGATCGGAATCTCGATGCCGAGCCGCTTTGCGCCGCCCTTGGCAACCACCGAGAGCTTCGGTTCCTCCACGACGATCGACTTGTAACCGCTGGCGCGGTAAGTATCGCGCACCTTCTGGAGATCCTCTTCGGTGGCCGCCGGGTTGTAGATATCCTTGCGAAAGAGGCGGGTGAAGAGGTTGGTCTGCTTGGTCTTCTTCATGATCCGCTTGAGCCGCCAGTCGCCCATCACCCGATTACCCACGAAGTCGATCTTGCCGATCCGCACCTTCTCCGCCTCGTCGATCACGAAAACCGCGCGGCGCTCCGCTGGCGAGACCTCCTCGAGCCGATACGTCGCGTCGGCGAAGCGGAAGCCCTTGTCGCGATACATCTCTTCGAGCGCCACCTCGAGTCGCGCTAGCTCGCCGCGGTCGAGCGGGTCGCCCTCGCGG
>CAZPYU010000133.1:0-4052 GCA_964590905.1 uncultured Thermoanaerobaculia bacterium | reverse complement strand
TGGATCAACTCCGAGTACTACCCGACTCAGTATCGCCTGCTCCGGAGCCGCGGCATGGCCGAACGGGTGGTGCTCAACCTCCGCCTCGACGTCGACCCGACATTCAACCCCGGCGGGGTCGGTATCCCGAGGTCGACAGGTGCTGTGTCGGGAGCCGACGACAACGTCGCCCTGGCCGGGCTCGCCAACCGCCTGCTGGGCGGGCTCGAGATCAACCCGCTCCAGGCGACCCAGCTGGTCGAGATCTCCTACCGGAGCGGCAGCCCAGAGTTTGCCGCGCGCGTCGCCAACGGCGTCGTCGACGCCTACATCGATTGGGGGATCGAGACCCGGGCGAGCGTTTCCGGCAAGGCCGCCATCTTCTACGGGCAGCAGATCGAGACCTTGAAGCAGGAGATCGCCGACAAGGAGGCACAGCTCCAGGCTTACGGGCAGCGCGCCGACATCGTCTCGCTCGATCCAGCGACCAACGTCACCCTGCAGCGGCTGGCAGCGCTCAACACCGACTACATCGCGGCGATCTCGGAGCGGATCGAGAAAGAGGCGCGCCTGCGCGAGCTCGAGGGCGCCTCGACGCTCGTCGCGGCGCGGATCCTCGACGATCCGATGGTCGCCAGGCAGCGCGCCGAGCTGACCGAGCTGGAGCGCGACTACGCCACCAAGCTGACTGTCTTCACCCCCGAGTGGCCGGCGATGGTCGAGCTCAAACGGCAGATCGAGCTGGCGCGCCGCGGTGGAGAAGCCGTCGCCAGCCGCGCTCTGATGACTGCGCGCGATAACGCCCGCGCCGACTATCAGACGACGCTGCGCCAGGAGCAGACGCTGATCGGCGAGATGAATCGGGCCAAGGCCGAGAATCGAACGCTGAGCAGCGCCGCGGTCGAGTACACGAACTTGCAGATCGAGATGTCGACCAAACGCGAGCTGCTGAATCAGATCTTGCGCAGCCAGTCGGAGATCGACGTCTCGTCGCGGTTGCAGGCGACGCGCGAATCCAACGTGCGCCTCGTCGATCGCGCCCTGGTGCCGGGCGGGCCGTTTCGGCCGTCGCTCCAGCGCAGCCTGACCTTGGGCTCGGGCGCCGGCCTGCTAGCCGGTCTGGCGCTCATCTTCCTTCTCCACTACCTCGACCGCACGCTGAAGTCGACCGAGGAGATCGAGCGACTGCTCGAGCTGCCGGTTTTGGCCACCATCCCCGACGTCTCGGGCTCCGGGTCGGGCGGGCTCTTCGGCCGCTACGGTTACGGGTACGGCTACGGCTACGGGTATGGATACGGATACGGTGCGAAGCGCAAGAGTCGCGGTCGCGCGGCGCCCGGGGCGGCGGAGAAAGCGGGCGACGCGGCCGAGATGCAGATCGAGCTCCTGCCGCACACGCGGCCGCGCCTGGCGGTCTCGGAGGCGTATCGGACCTTCCGCACCGCGCTCCTCCTGTCCACTGCCGAGCAGCTGAAGGTGGTGGCGGTGACCTCGGCGGTTCCCGGCGAAGGGAAGACCTCGACAGCTGCCAACCTGGCGGTCGTGCTGGCGCAACTGCCCAAGCGGGTGCTCTTGGTCGACGCCGATCTGCGCAAGCCGCGCGTGCACGAGATTTTCGGCGGCTCGAACCGGGTTGGGCTGGTCAATTTTCTGACTCACGGCAGCGAGGTCGAGAAGGTCGTCTTCCAGTCCAAGGTGCCGAACCTCTGGATCGTGCCGTCGGGCCCGGTGCCGCCCAATCCGTCGGAGCTGATCTCGTCGGAGCGGATGCGCGAGTTCCTCGCCTGGGCGCGAGGCGAGTTCGATCTGGTGATCGTCGATTCGGCGCCGTCGTTGGCGGTGACCGACGCGATTCTGCTCGGCGCCCGCGCCGACGGCGTCGTCCTCTGCTTGCGCGCCGGCTACGTGCAGCGCCGCGATGCGAAGGCCTGCCGCGACCGCCTCTTGCAGTCGGAGGTGCGCGTCCTGGGCGCGGTGCTCAACTGCTACACCGCGCAGGGCGGGCGCTATCGCTCCGGCTACGGCGGCGGCTACGCCGAGGAGACCTACGGCGCGCCGCCGGAGAGCTCGGCGGGCAACGTCGCCGCGCTCTGACGTCATGCCGGGCACAGCCGACGAGATCCGCTTGCCCCCGACTGGGGGTCGCTTCGCTCTGGAGCGCGCTGTCATGCTGAGCGCAGCGAAGCATCTAGGTGGGCACTGCGACAGCTCTTTGGGCGCAACGGGGCAGTAGGCGTCGTGATCGACATTCATCTCCATCTCGTTCCGGCTGTCGACGACGGTGCCGCGAATCTCGAACAGGCGGTTGAGCTCTGTCGCCTCGCAGCCGCGGACGGCTGCGAGCTGCTGGTGGCCACACCGCATCGCCGGCGCGACGAGTGGCCCGACCGGCCGGTCGACGAGCTTCAGCGCCGGCTGGACGAGGTCCGCGACGCGAGCGGTGGAGAGCCGCGACTCCTCTTGGGCTCGGAGATCCGCGTCGACTCCGATCTGCTCCGCGACCTCGCCCGTCCCGGCCTGGGGGGCTGCATTCCACTGGGCGGGACGCGCGCGCTCCTGCTCGAATTCGAGCCCGAGGGTGTCGGCCCCGACCCGCTCGAGCTGATCGCCGAGCTCGTGGCGCGCGCCTGGCTGCCGGTCGTCGCCCATCCCGAGCTGACGCCCTTTCTTCATCACGATCTCGATCTCGTGACGCGCCTAGTCGAGGCCGGCGCGCTCTTGCAGGTGACGGCGGCGAGCGTCACGGGCGAGCTGGGAAAGCCGGTCGGCCGGGTGGTCGCCGAGCTCTTCGACCGCGGGTTGGTTCAGTTCGTGGCGAGCGACGCGCATCGTCCCGACTGGCGTCCGCCCGGGCTCGCCAGGGCGCGGGCGACGATCGAGAAGCGATGGGGCGGTGCTGTCGCGACGGCGGTGACGGCGACCAACGCTTTGACCCTTTTCGAGAGCCGTCCGCTCCGCCAGGTCGGAGTCGCCAGTTGAGCGCGAGCGCGCACAGGTTCGCTCCCAGGCTCTCGACTGCGCTCGCCGCAAGCGCGGTGCTCGCGTTGCTCTTCTCGACGGTGCTCGCCGCGCAGGCCTCGGATCCGTTCTACACCGAGCTCGAACGCCAGGGTCGAGCGGCGCTGGCGCGCGAGCAAGCGGCCGAGAGCGCCCATCTCCTGCGCATCGCCTGCTTCGGCCTCCTCGATGCCCCCGAGCGGCTGGCAGGCTGCCTGGTTCGCCTCGCCCTGGCGGAGGGTCGCATCGGCGATCGCGAGGGCTTCGAGCGCACCTTCCGCCGGCTCGAGCAGCTCGAGGAGCGGTTCGGAGCGCTGCGCGCGACGCCCCTCTCGCCCGAAGAGCGCGCGGAGCTCGCCCGGCACGCAGCGGAGTCGATCCCGCCGGAGCTCCTGCAGAGCTCGTCGCTCGCGGCGCTCTTCGCAAGCTGGGCGCCGGCGCCGGAGCCCGCGGAACGGAGCGCGGAGAGCGGCGCCAAGCGACGCAAGGCGACGAAGGCCGAGCGGGAGGAGCCGCCGAGCGAAGAGCTCGCAGCGCAACTCTCCGCGCCGCAGCCCCTGACGACCGCCGACGAGGCGAGCGTGGCGCGGGCTCGCCAAGCGGCCGGCACGAGCTCTGATCAGGAAGAGCTCGAGGCGCTCTTCCTAGAGCTCTCGACGCTCGCCGACGCCCATGCCGGCGATGTTTCGCTGCAGCACCTCACCGCCTCGCTCGCCTATCGCGTCAGCCGTTGGAGCGTCTGCGCCGACTACTTCCGGCGCGGCGGCGAGCCAACGCTCGACGATCCACTGCTGCGCTTCTACATGGCGATCTGTCTCTACGAATCCGGCGATCCCCAGGGGGCGGCGTCGCTCCTCGCCGGCAGCGTCGAGCGGCTCAAGCGAACGCCGTTCGTCGAGCGCTATCTCGCCAAGATCTTGGGCGGCACCGCCACCTCCTCGCCTTGACGCGCGAGTGCCGCGCTCCTGAGCTAAACTGTTGGCGCTCCAACTGGAGGCTCGACCGATGAAACCGCTCCGCACCGCGCTGGCCCTGATCGCTCTCGCCGCTGCTCTGCCCGCGCAGGAGATCCAGTT
>CAZPYU010000132.1:0-3696 GCA_964590905.1 uncultured Thermoanaerobaculia bacterium | reverse complement strand
CGAATCCTGCGCGCGCGGACGATAGCTGAAGAGTCGGCCACGAGAGCCGGGGCCGTGGGCGAGCTTCTAAAAGAGGCCGAGCGACTCCTGGGAGGAGGCGACTACGAGCAGGCGCTGCGGGCGGCGAACCGCGTGTTGGTGCTCGAACCGACGAACGACACGGCGCTCCGCGCCATTACTCAGGCCTACTCGCGACTTAGCCGGGCGCTGCTCGCCCCGGACAGCGCGCCACCGGCGATTCTCCTCGACGATCCTGCGCCCGAGGGAGCGGAAGGCCCAACAGCGGTCGTCTTGCGCTCGCCGCAGCTCACGCTCGCGGGGACCGTCTACGACGGCACTCCGGTCGCAGTCCAGATCCTCGAGGACGGCCGCCCGGTGGGGCAGCCAGCCGTTCACGCAAGGGAGCTCCAGGGTCTCTGGATCACCGATTTCGAGTGGCAGCATCGCCTCCCGTCCGGGACGTCCACCTTCGAGATCGTCGCTGTCGACGAGAGCGGGAATCGAACCAGTCTCAGCTACCCGGTCGAATACGTCGTTCCCTTCGTCCGCTCGCTCTGGTTCCCGGCCGCGATCGCCGGCGGCCTGGCTTCGGGAGTGGCCGGTCTCGCCGCGGTGCGAGAGCGCCGTCGGCGTCGCCTCCTGCGCCGAAGATTCAATCCCTACACCGCCGGAGCGCCGATCTTCGAACACGCCCGATTCTTCGGCCGGCAACAGCTGCTCGACTACGTGCTGAGCCGAGTGCGCAACAACAGCATCATGCTCTACGGCGAGCGACGGATCGGCAAGACCTCGTTCCAGCACCAGCTGAAGCGGTGCCTGGCGACGATGGCGGATCCCGACTACGAGTTCTTTCCGGTCTTCGTCGACCTCCAGGGCACACCGCAGGAGAAGTTCTTCCTCACCCTGGCGACGGAGGTCTTCCACGAGCTGGCGCCGAAGCTGGACGGAATTCAGCCCTCCACGGTCTCGGGCTCGAGCGCCTACGACTATTCGGAGCTGGTGAAGGACCTCCAGCGCGTCCTCAAAGCGTTGCGGAGCCGAACGACGAAGAAGATCAAGCTCGTTCTACTCATCGACGAAGTCGACGAGCTCAACGACTACGACCCGCGCGTCAACCAGCGACTGCGCAGCCTGTTCATGAGAACGTTCGCCGACAACCTGGTTTCGGTGGTCTCCGGAGTCGCGATCAAGAAGCACTGGGAGCGCGAAGGAAGTCCCTGGTACAACTTCTTCCAAGAGATCGAAGTCAAACCGCTCGATCGCGAGGAGGCCCGAGCGCTCATCGAAGCCCCGGTGCGCGGCACCTTCAGCTTCGAGGCGAACGTCGCGGACGAGATCATGAAGCGGACCGCTTGCAGGCCGTACCTGATACAGCGGCTCTGCTCCGGCTTGGTCGATCGAATGCACGAGGAGCGGCGCCGCCGAATCACCTCGGCCGACGTCGACGCCGCCTGCAAGGTCGAAGGCATCTAGCTCGTGGCGGACACTCCCTATGTCGTCGGACAGTGGGTGCGCGAGGAGAAGTTCTACGGCCGCGCCGCCCTGCTCGAGGCGATCCTCGAGGGCAACCGCAACTGCCTCTGGATCCTCGGCACCCGCAGGATCGGCAAGACGTCGATCCTCAAGCAGTTGGAGCACCTCGCCGCGAGCGCGGCAACGCCGCGCTACTTCCCGCTGTTCTGGGATTTTCAGGGCTCGGACGATGTCGCGGATCTCCATACGAGCTTCCGCGATGCACTGCTCGATTCCAGCGACCGTTTGGAGCTCGCGGGAATCGCGTTCGCTGACGTCGACCACGAGGACCTACTGTTGGCGCTGACCAACCTGCGCCGCGAGCTCCGAGCTCGAAATCTGTCGCTCCTGTTGTTGGGCGACGAGGTCGAGGAGCTGGTCAACGTCCACGAGCGCGATCCGCGCTTCCTGCGTCGGCTGGGGCGCGCCCTGCAGTCGGCGGAGAACATCCGAACGGTCTTCGCGTCGACGATCAGGCTCTGGAATCTGGCCACCGAAGAAGCCTCCTCCGCCCCCTTCCTGGACGGCTTCACGCCGCCGTTGCCGGTCCGCGGCCTGACCGACGACGAAGCCCGCAGCCTGGTGCGACAGTCTCAACTGCCGCGCAGCTCGTGGCCGCGGCTCGACGAGCCGACGGTCGAGGCGATTCGATCGCGCTGCAACAACCACCCCTACCTCCTCCAGCTCTTGGGTGAGCGCTGCGTCGACCTCGGAGATCTGGAGCAGGCGATCGAAGCGATCGCCAGCGATCAGATGGTCAGCTTCTTTTTCGCCGCCGATCTCGGCATGTTGACCGACGCCGAGCGCCGGATCCTGCGCGTCATCGACGAACAGAACGAAGCGACGAGCCAATCGATTCGGGTCAAGCTCGCGCTCGACTCGACCGCTCTCGAGGGCGGGCTGAAGCGGCTCGAGCAGCTCGGCTTCGTCCAGCGTTCGCCCGAGGGCGCCTATTCGCTGGTGAACTACTTCTTCCGCAGGTGGTTCGGCGCGCTCCCGGCGGATCGGAACGGGAAGCTCTCGGGGAAGAGCGAGGGAGCCACGATCCGGAGCTCGCGACGTGAGCAGGCTCCTTCGGGAGAGGCGCGACGCCAGATCGACAATCGCTACGAGCTGCTGGCTCGTCTCGGCCGGGGCGCGAACGGCGAGGTCTACAAGGCCTACGACACCCTGCTGCGCACCGTCGTGGCGGTCAAGATCTTGCGCGAGGAGTACGGAGTCGACGAAGCGGCGCTCGAACGGCTGCGCCGTGAAGTGGTTCTGACTCGGGACCTCAACCATCCGAACATCGCCAACATCTACCACCTAGGCGAGCACCAAGGGCAGCACTACATCACGATGCAGTACCTCGCTGGCCGCGACTTGGCGCGGATCATCGCGGCGGATGCGCCCTTGGATGCCGACCGCGCCGTTGTGATCGCCGGCAAGCTCGCGGCGGCATTGGCCGCGCTGCATCGCTGCGACGTCCTCCACCGCGACATCAAGCCGTCCAACGTGTTGATGGACGAGGAGGGCGAGCCGCGCATCACCGACTTCGGCTTGGCGCGCCTAAAGTCGGCGCCCAACATCACGAGCAGCGGCGATTTCCTCGGCACCCCCGCCTACGCCTCCCCCGAGCAGGCCCGGTGCGAGAGCTTGGACGAACGATCGGATCTCTATGCCCTGGGCATCGTGCTGTTCGAGATGGTCACCGGAAGGCTGCCGTTCCTCGCCGAGTCGGTCATCGAGCTGCTCTTCGCGCGGCTGCGGACTCAGCCGCCCGCCCCGCGCGACCTGGTACCGACGCTCTCCGCTCCGCTCTCGAACCTGATCGTGCGCTGCCTGGCGACGGAGCGTGCCGATCGATTCCAGAGCGCCGCCCAGCTTCACGACGCCCTCGCGGCGCTGCGCTCTGCCTGATCTCGGATGGACATCGCGAACGCGGCGCGGTACGGGCGCTTGCTGCTAGTCTTCGCGCGTCGCTCGTCGAGCGGCGAACCGAAGGGAGAACGTTCGATGCGTCAGTCGCTTCTCTATGCCGTGGCCAGCCTTGCCCTGGCGCTTCTCGGCCCCGCTGCGGCGGTCGCCGGGGAGCACCGCCTGGGATTTGGCTACCACTACTGGCAGACCGTGGACAACCTCGAGCTCGCCGACCTCGGCGCCATCGACGACGAAGGGTACGCGAGCGTCATCTCCTATCAGTAC
>CAZPYU010000131.1:0-12723 GCA_964590905.1 uncultured Thermoanaerobaculia bacterium | reverse complement strand
CCCAGCCCAGACGACCTCGATGGTGCGGCTGGTCGGCAGCTGGGCGACAGCCTGCGCCGTCTCGGTGGGCACCTGGGTGGGCATCGGGCTGATCTGGGCATCGCTGCTTCTCCCGGCCGACCAGCTCGCCCGGGAACGCCGCACCGAGATCCTCTGGCGGATCGCGCCGCTCTTGGTGCTCATCGGTACCGCCGGGTTCATTGCGGCGGTTCTCGGGCACTACCTCTTCCTCGCCTTCGAGCGCTCGCGAGAGTCGGAGCGGCGAGCGCTCGAGATGCAAGTGCATGCCCGCGAAGCGGAGCTGCGTTCGCTCAAGACGCAGCTCGATCCGCACTTCCTGTTCAACAGTCTCAACTCGGTGGCGGCGCTGATCGGCACCGACGCTCCCGCCGCGCGCCGCATGTGCTTCCTGATGGCCGGTTTCTTCCGCAAGAGCTTGGGGCTGGCGCGGCGCGAGTCGATCCCGCTCGCCGAAGAGATCTTCCTCGTCGAGACCTTCTTGGCGATCGAAGAGGTGCGCTTCGGCAACCGGCTGCAGTGCGCGTTCGAGATCGCGGAAGAGACCCTGACGCTGGGGGTGCCGCCGCTCCTGTTGCAGCCGTTGGTGGAGAATGCGGTCCACCATGGCATCGCGCACCTGGTCGAGGGCGGCAAGGTGAAGGTGACTGCTCGCCGCCGTGAGCAGCTGATCGAGCTCACGGTCGAGAATCCGTGCGATCCGGAGCGGCCGGAATCGCGCGGCGCGGGGGTCGGTCTCGCCAACGTGCGAGCGCGCGTCGAGGCGCTCTTCGGCCATCGCGCCCGGGTCGAGGTCGAGGCGGCGCCGGAGCGCTACCGGGTCGTGCTGCTCTTGCCCGCAGAGCCCGTGCCGAAGTGAATCGCCGCATGCGCGCTCTCCTGGTCGACGACGAGCCGCTGGCGCGCTCGCTACTCTCCGAGCTTCTCGCCAGCCACCCGGAGATCGAGATCGTCGGCGAGGGCTCGAACGGCTTCGAGGCGGTCAAGCTGGTGGGCGAGCTCGCCCCCGATCTGCTCTTTCTCGACATCCAGATGCCGAAGCTGTCGGGCTTCGAAGTATTGGAGCTGTTGGGCGAAGCGGCACCCGCCGTCGTTTTCGTCACCGCCTACGACGAGTTCGCGCTCAAGGCGTTCGAGGTGCACGCCATCGACTACCTGTTGAAGCCGGTCGAGCCCGAGCGGCTGCGCCTGGCGCTCGAGCGCGTCGCCGCGAGGTTGGCGCTGGGGGCGGGAGCGCCGCCGCCGGCGAGCGCGCTGGAGCTAGCCGCCGCGGCACGGCCGCCCGCCCGGCCGCTGGCGCGCGTCCTCTTCCGCGACGAGGGTCGCATCGACATCGTGCCGGCGGAGAAGATCGACTACGTCGAGGCGCGCGACGACTACCTGCTGTTCGCGTCGGCCGGCAAGCGGTACAAGAAGCAGCAGACTCTCTCCGACCTCGAAGCGCAGCTCGATCGGACGCGCTTCGTGCGCGTCCATCGTTCGTATCTGCTCAACGTCGAGCGGCTCGCCCGTCTCGAGCTCTACGCCAAGGACAGCTGGATCGCGATCTTGGGCGACGGCACCAAGATCCCGGTGTCGAGGAGCGGACACGCGCGGCTGAAGGCGCTGATCGGCTAGGCGTCGCCCAGGCCGACCGAGAGCGGGACTCGCAGGCGCGTCCGCTCCCATTCGAAGACGAGCAGATAGCCGGTGACTCCGACACCCACTGCACGCACCGTGAAGGTCTCGACCGGGTCGGACAGAGACTCTACGGCGATGCGAAAACGGCCGACCTCTTGACGGGCGACGCCGTCGTCGTATTCCGACTCGAGGCCCCACTGCCGAGTCGAGCGGTTGACCACCACTTCCCACCAGACCTGGCCGGGAACCGTGTAGATCGAATAGCTGCCCGGCAAGAGCTCGAGCTCGCCGAAGCGCACGGCGGTGTCGAGGTGGAGCGTCGTCGGCTCGTTGGCGCCGGTGCGCCAGAGCTGGCCGTAGGGGATCGACGCGCCTCCGATCATCTGGCGACCGCGGAGCGACGGGCGACCGTAGCAGAGCTTGCCGTGCGCTCCCGTGTCGAAGCGGAACGGCACGGCCTCGAGCGGGCTCGTGCGCGGTTGCCAGGCGGGAGCCCAGCTCCAGTTGCGCGGGCAGGGCGCCCAACTCGCGATCGAGCTGCCCGGCGCGAGCGAAGTCAGCGCGAGCCAGCCGGCGGCGATACCGACGAGCGTGACGAGAGCGGTGAGTAGACTTTTCTTCACCGGGATGGCGCGACAGTGTAGATCGCGATACCCGCGGCGTAAAGCAGAGAGGCTTTTTCACAGGCGATAGTCGGGATCTGGTCTAGACTCGAAGCATGGTCGAACCGGCGCGCAGAGAGGCGCCGAGCCGCGGGCTCGTGCACGGGCTGGCGGCCGCCGTGGTCGTCGTGGCGGGGCTCAAGCTCGGCGCGACCGTCCTGGTGCCGATCGCCTTCGCGCTCTTCTTGGCGGTCCTCACCCAACCGCTTTTTCGCGCTCTCTTGGCGCGGCGAGTCCCGGTGGCTCTCGGGGTGCTCTGCACGCTGCTCGTGCTGGGGGCGGCGTTCGCGCTCTTTGGCGGGCTCCTGCTCGGCTCGTTGGGCGAGCTCCGGGAGGTCGGTCCGCACTACGCGCGAACTCTCGAAGAGCGGATCCGCTATACCTCCGACTGGTGGCAGACGAAAGGGATCTCGGCGCGCGCCTTCGTGCCGCCCCGCTGGCTCGAGCCCGAGACGATCGGCCGCTTGATCGGCGGCACCTTGCGCGGCACTCTCGCGCTCCTCTCCGAGGTGACGATCATCCTGCTCGTCCTGGTCTTCCTCTTGGTCGAAGCCGCGGCGCTGCCGAGGAAGCTCGAGCGGCTTCCCGCTCCGATTCGCGACGCGCTCTGGCGGTTCGCGAACGTCTCGCGCGAGCTGCAGCGTTACCTGGCGATCAAGCTCTTCATGTCGGCGACCATCGGTCTCGCGGCGGGACTCTGGACCACGGCTCTCGGGCTCGACTTCGCTGTCCTCTGCGCTCTCGCGGCGTTCGCCTTTCACTTCGTCCCCAATATCGGCGCCGTGTTGGCGGCGGCGCCGGCGATGGTGATCGCCTTCGTCCAGTACGACTTGGTGAAAGCTGGGGCGGTGGGGGCGGGCTATCTGGTGATCGGGATCGTGCTCGGCAGCCTCGTCGAGCCCGCCCTCCTGGGCCGGCGCCTGGGTCTCTCCCCGCTCGCCGTTTTCGTCTCGTTGGTGGCCTGGGGTTGGCTCTGGGGACCGATCGGAATGTTCCTCTCGGTGCCGCTGACGATGACTCTGAAGATCTTGCTCGAAGCGAGCCCGGAGTGGCGGTGGGTTGCCATCCTGCTCGATTCCGAGACGCCGGCAGCCAGCGTCCAGCCGGTAGCCGTCGCCGTGGGGCCGACGGCGGTGGCGTCGAAGGGCGAGGCGTAAGGTGTCGGAAACCGGCGCGCAGTCGTCTCAGCCCGACGTCCCTCCTGCGGCGCTGAAGATCCTCGAGTCCGTCGCTGTCGCGGCCGAGGGGCTGCTCAAGTCGGCCTTCTCGGACGCCGCGGTGCTCGAGATGTTCGAGCGACTCGGGCGCGCGGCGGCGGCGAGCCGGGTCTACCTCTTCGCTCACCGGCGGCTCGATTCGGGCGAGCTGGTCGCCGATCAGCGGGTCGAGTGGACCGACCAGGGGATCGAGCCGCAGATCGACAACCCGGAGACGCAGGGCTGGTCGTATCGCGGTACCGACAACGAATGGCTCGCCGAGCGGTTCGAGGCCGGCAAAACCGTCGCCGGGTGCGTGGGCGATTTTCCGCCCCGGTATCAGGAGCTGCTCCGCTCGCAGCAGATCCAAAGCATTCTCTGCGCGCCGATCCAGGTAGCGGGCAGGTGCTGGGGCTTCGTCGGCTTCGACGAGTGCCGCTCCGAGCGCCGCTGGTCCGACGCCGAGATCGGCGCCCTTCGTCTCGGCGCCAGCCTGCTCGGTGCGGCGATCGAACGGCAGGGTGCGGAGAAGAGCCTGCGCGATGGGGAGGAGCGCCTTCGCCAGGCAACGCGCATGGAGGCCTGGGGACGTTTCGCCGGCAGCGTGGCGCGCGATTTCGACGGCCTGATGACGACGATTCGCAACCACGGCGAACGGATCATGTCGCGGCTCGGAGCGACCGATCCGCAGCGCACCGATGTCGCCGAGATGCTGATCGCCTGCGAGCGCGCAGCCGAGCTGACGCGCGATCTGATGGCTTTCGGACGCCAGCAGCCGGCGCGCCCGTTGACGCTCGACCCCAACCGCTTCTTGAGTCAGAAGATCTCGCTCTTGCGCCGCATCGTCGGTGAGGAGATCGAGGTGACGTTCGCCGAGCAGCTCGTCGTGGGCACCCTCGTCGCCGATCCCGAGCTTCTCGAACAGGTGCTGGTGACGCTCTTTCTCGACGGCCGCGAGGCGCTGGGCGGCAAGGGTCGTCTCGAGCTCTCGCTGGCAAGGGTCGCGGCGGCGGAGCTCGAGCGGCGCGGCGCGCCAGGAGAGCTCCATCGCGAGTACGTGCGGATCTCGATCCGTGACAACCGAGCGAACTTCGACAGCGCGACGGCGGCGCGTCTCTTCGAGCCGTTCTACTCGACCGAAGAGCTCGGCAAGGGACACGGCCTCGGTCTATCGACCGTCTACGGCATCGTGCGCCAGAACGACGGCTTCGTCTTCGCCGCCAGTGGCGCCGAGGCGGGAGCGGTGTTCGATCTCTACCTGCCGAGCGGTGACGAGCCGGTCGACAGCGGCCTGGACGACGACACGATCTCGCGCCTGCCCCCTCCGCACGCTGCGGCCCAGACGGTGCTCTTGGTCGAGGACGAGGATCTCATCCGCAGCTTGGCCGAACAGATCCTGGCCGAGCGCGGCTACCGCATCCTCTCGGCGGCCAACGCCAGCCAAGCGATGGAGATCGCCGCGCGAGCCGAGGGCAAGATCGATCTGCTGCTCACCGACATCGTGATGCCGGGCGCTTCGGGAAGCGATCTAGCCCAGCGCCTGTTGCGCACGCATCCGCAGATGCGCGTGCTCTACATGTCGGGCTACAGCGACAGCCTCATCTTCCGTTACGGCGTGCTCCAAGAGCGCGCAGCCTTTCTCCAGAAGCCGTTCTCGGCCGACGCGCTCGAGCGCAAGGTACGCGAGCTGCTCGCCGAGTAACGAGGGCCCGCCGCGCTGCCAGACAGTAGGTAGGTAACGGCCCGCGTGGCGATTGACATCGGGGCGGGAGCCGGTATGATGCTTGAAACAGGACTAGATTAGTCCTGTTTCAACACCGAGGAGTAGCTCCAACAGCATGCTCCGCATGACCAAACAGGCCGACTACGGCTTCGTGCTGCTTTCGCATCTGGCCTCCGAGCCAGAACGGGTGGTCAACGCGCCCGAGCTGGCGGCGGAGACGCGCCTGCCGGTGCCGACAGTTTCCAAGATTCTCAAGCTCCTGGCGCGCGGTGGGGTGCTCTGCTCCCACCGCGGGGTCTACGGCGGCTACTCCCTGGCCCGGTCGCCCACGACGATCTCGGCGGCCGAGATCCTCTGCGCCCTCGAAGGGCCGGTAGCGCTCACCCTCTGTATCGAGGGGACGCCCGGCGAGTGTGATCGCGAGCCGTTCTGCCACGTGGGCGGGCATTGGCGGCGGATCAACCACGCCATGGAGGGAGCGCTGGCCAGGATCACGCTGGCCGACCTCAGCGAACCTCCGCCCGCGTTGGTGCGGATCGGCCGCGCGACGGCGACCGCGACTCCGCTCGCGATGCCGAGCTAGCGGCCGATCGTTCGCGACGGAAAGAAGAATCGATGACTACCGACACTCAGACGATCGAGCAGCTGGCGACCCGCGACTACGCCTACGGGTTCGTCACCGAAATCGAGCAGGAGACCTTTCCGCCCGGCCTCTCGGAGGAGGTCGTGCGCCGACTGTCGCGGCTCAAAGGGGAGCCGGAATGGATGACCGAGTGGCGGCTCAAGGCGTATCGCCACTGGCTTCAGATGAAGGAGCCGACCTGGGCCAACGTCCACTACGCGCCGATCGACTATCAGGCGATGTCCTACTACTCGGCGCCGAAATCGGCCGCCGGCGCGCCGAAATCGCTCGCCGAGGTCGACCCCGAGCTGCTCCGCACCTACGAGAAGTTGGGCATTCCGCTCCACGAGCGCGAGAAGCTCGCTGGCGTCGCCGTCGACGCGATCTTCGACTCGGTTTCGGTGGCGACGACGTTCAAGGAGAAGCTGACCGAGGCGGGCGTCTTCTTCTGCCCGATGTCGGAGGCGCTGCGCGAGCACCCCGAACTGGTGCGCCGCTACCTCGGGTCCGTCGTTCCCGCCAACGACAACTTCTTCGCGGCGCTCAACTCGGCGGTCTTCTCCGACGGCTCGTTCGTCTTCGTGCCCAAGGGCGTGCGCTGCCCGATGGAGCTGTCGACTTACTTCCGGATCAACGCCAAGAACACCGGCCAGTTCGAGCGCACTCTGATCGTCGCCGAGGAGGGGGCGTCGGTCTCCTACCTCGAAGGCTGCACGGCGCCGATGCGCGACGAAAACCAACTCCACGCCGCGGTGGTCGAACTCGTCGCTCTCGACGACGCTACGATCAAGTACTCGACGGTTCAGAACTGGTACCCCGGCGACAAGGAGGGCAGAGGCGGCATCTTCAACTTCGTCACCAAGCGCGGCCTGTGCGCCGGGCGGCGTTCCAAGATCAGCTGGACGCAGGTCGAGACCGGCTCTGCGATCACCTGGAAGTACCCGAGCTGCATCTTGAAGGGCGACGAAGCGATCGGCGAGTTCTACTCGGTGGCGGTGACCAACAACTTCCAACAGGCCGACACCGGGACCAAGATGATCCACGTCGGCAAGCGCACCCGGTCGAACATCGTCTCCAAGGGGATCTCGGCCGGCCGCGGCCAGAACACCTATCGCGGCCAGGTGAAGATCCTGAAGAGCGCCGAAGGTGCGCGCAACTTCTCACAGTGCGATTCGATGTTGATCGGCGACCGCTGCGGGGCGCATACCTTCCCCTACATCGACGTCCAGAATCCGACCGCCCGGATGGAGCACGAAGCGACAACCTCGAAGATCGGCGAAGATCAGATCTTCTACTGCAATTCGCGCGGCATCGATACCGAGAATGCGGTGTCGATGATCGTCAACGGCTTCTGCAAAGAGGTCTTCCGCGAGCTGCCGATGGAGTTCGCGGTCGAGGCACAGAAGCTGCTCGCCGTCTCGCTCGAGGGCAGCGTCGGGTGACGGAGAGGGGACAGCCCTAAACATGTTGCTGGAAATCAGGAATCTGCACGCCGCCGTCGGCGGTAACGAGATCTTGCGCGGCGTCGATCTGACGCTCCGCGCCGGCGAGGTGCACGCCGTCATGGGCCCCAACGGCTCGGGCAAGTCGACGCTGGCGCAGGTGCTCGCCGGCAAGGAGGAGTACGAGGTCACCGCGGGAGAGGTCCTCGTCGACGGCCGTAACCTGCTCGAGATGAACCCCGAGATCCGGGCCCGCGAGGGGCTCTTCCTCGCCTTCCAGTATCCGGTCGAGATTCCGGGGGTCTCGAACACCTACTTCCTACGCGCGGCGGTCAACGCGGTGCGCAAACACCGCGGTCTTCCGGAGTACGACGCCATGAGCTTCCTGCGCTTGGTGCGCGACAAGGTGAAGCTCGTCGGCTTGGACGAATCGCTCCTGCAGCGGCCGGTGAACGACGGCTTCTCGGGGGGCGAGAAGAAGCGCAACGAGATCTTCCACATGGCGGTCCTCGAACCGGCGCTCTGCGTGCTCGACGAGACCGACTCGGGGCTCGACATCGACGCCCTCAGGATCGTGGCCGATGGGGTCAATAGCCTGAGATCACCCGAGCGCACCTTCCTGGTCATCACGCACTACCAGCGCCTCCTGAACTACATCGTTCCCGATTTCGTCCACGTCCTGCTCGACGGCAAGATCGTGCGCTCGGGCGGCAAGGAGCTGGCGCTCGAGCTGGAGGAGAAGGGGTACGTCTGGCTCGAGGAGCCGCTGGCCGAGATGGCGGCGGGGAGTGGAGCGTGAGGGCGGCGCGATGAGCGAGGCGCTGATCGCGCCGTCAGCGTACGACACGCTCTTCGAAGAGGCGCTCGCGGCGCCGCAGCCGGAGGCACTGCGGGAGCTGCGCGAGCGCGCCTACGCGCGTTTCTTGGAGCTCGGTTTTCCCACCACTCGCCAGGAGGAGTGGCGCTTCACCAACGTCGCGCAGGTGGCGCGGACCTCGTTCGCGCCGCCGGCGGCGGCGAGCGATCTGGCGACGGTCTCGAGCGCGCTCGTGCCGCTCCGCCTCGCGGACGCCTGCGAGCTGGTCTTCGTCGACGGGCGCTTCGTCTCTGAGCTGTCGTCCGACTTCCGGTCGATCGTCGGAGTGGCGCTCGGATCCTTGAGGGACCTGAGAGATGCCGACCGCCGACGCGCCGCCGAACAGCTCGGCCACCACGCCGACATCGCCGAGCGACCGTTCGCGGCCCTGTCGACGGCGCTCTTCGCCGAAGCCGCTGTCGTTCGGGTCGAACGCGGCCAGCGCGTCGACGTGCCGATCCACCTCCTCTTCTACACCTCGGCGGGCAGCGCGCCGACGGCCGTCTTCCCCCGCGTCCTGCTTCTGGCCGAAGAGGAGAGCCGGGTGACGCTGGTCGAGACCTATGCCGGCGCTGCGAGCGCTGTCTATCTGACCGCGCCGGTCACCGAGCTGGTCGTCGGCCCGGCAGCCCAGGTCGATCACTACAAGCTGCAGCGCGAGAGCCGCGACGCCTTTCATCTGGCGCTGCTCCACGTCGCACTCGCGCGCCAAGCGACGGTGTCGACCCAGACCTTCTCGTTGGGAGCCGCCATCGCGCGGCACGACGTTCAGGGTCGCCTGGGTGGTGAAGGGGCGGAGGCGACGTTGAATGGGCTCTATCTAGTCGACGGCCGTCAGCTCGCCGACTTCCACATGCGTGTCGATCACGCCAGCCCGCACACCCGGAGTCACGAACTGTTCAAGGGGGTGCTCAACGATCGCGGACGAGGCGTCTTCAACGGCCGCATCCACGTCCACCCGCAGGCGCAGAAGACGGATGCCAAGCAGACCAGCCGCAATCTGCTGCTTTCCCAGGAGGCGCTGGTCAACGCCAACCCTCAGCTCGAAATCTTCGCCGACGACGTCCGCTGCACCCACGGCTCGACCGTCGGCCAGTTGGACGAGCTGGCGGTCTTCTACCTGCGTTCACGCGGTATCGGGCTCGAAGCGGCGAGAAGCCTCTTGACCTACGCTTTCGCCAGCGATCTCGTCGAGCGGGTCCAGGTTCCCTCTCTGCACCACGCCCTGCAGGAGTACCTCCTGAGCTGGATCCCGCAGGGCGAGGTGGTTCGGGAGGCGATCTGAGCCGAGCGCGGCGCGGCCCGAGGAGCCGAGCGTGACCGTCGAGAGCGAGCTCGAGGAGCGCGCCGCGACGGTTGTCGAGCGACCGCGGCTCGACGAAGCGGCGGTGCGGGCGCAGTTCCCGGCGCTGGCGCGCTCGGCCGGCGGCGGCCGGCCGCTCCTAGCCTTCCTCGATTCGGCGGCGACGACCCAGAAGCCGCGCGTCGTGCTCGAGGCGCTGACCGACTTCTACTCCGAGAGCTACGGCGCCATCGCGCGCGGCATCTACTACCTGTCGGCCGAAGCGACGGCCCGTTACGAGGCGGCGCGCGGCAAGGTGGCGAGATTCCTCCACGCCGCAACCCCAGCCGAGATCGTCTTCGTGCGCGGCACCACCGAAGCGATCAACCTGGTGGCCGCGAGTTGGGGTCGAGGCCACCTCGGTCCGGGCGACGAGATCCTGCTCACCGAGCTCGAACACCACTCGAACCTGGTGCCTTGGCAGCTGGTGGCCGAGGCGACCGGCGCGCGGGTGGTCGCGGCGCCGGTCGATGAACGCGGGGAAGTGCCGATCGACGGGCTCGCGGAGCGACTCGCCTCAGGTCGAGTCCGCATCGTCGCTGTCGCCCACGTGTCGAACGCGCTCGGCACCCTGTTGCCGGTGGCGGCGATCGCCAAGCTCGCCCACGCCGCCGGAGCTCTGCTCTTGGTCGACGGGGCGCAGGCGGCGGCGCGGCTTCCGGTCGACGTCGGCGCCCTGGGCTGCGACTTCTACACCTTCTCCGGGCACAAGGCCTACGCGCCGAACGGCATCGGCGTGCTGTGGGCGAAGGGCGAGATCCTGGCGGCGATGCCGCCGTACCAGGCGGGCGGCGGCATGATCCGCGAAGTGACGATGGCGCGCACCAGCTTCGCCGAGCCGCCGCAGCGCTTCGAAGCCGGAACTCCGGCCGGGCCGGAGGCGCACGCTCTGGGAGTCGCGCTCGAATGGCTCGCGGCGCTCGATCTCGAGGCGGTGCGCGAGCACGAACTGGAGCTTCTGGCGCGAGCCACGCGCGGCCTGGCGGCCATTCCCGAGGTGCGACTGATCGGCTCCGCTGCCGAGCGTGCGGGAGTCGTCTCGTTCGTGGTCGCGGGCGCCCATGCGCACGACGTCGGCACCGTGCTCGACGCCGCCGGGGTGGCGGTGCGCGCCGGGCACCACTGTGCGCAGCCTCTGATGGCGCGTTTTGGCGTGCCGGCGACGGTGCGCGCCTCGCTCGGCGTGTACTCGAACGCAGCGGATGTCGATCGGCTTCTGGCCGGGATCGAAAGAGCGGTGGAGCTTCTGGCGCGATGAACGAGCTTTACGATCTCTATCAGGAGATCCTCCTCGACCACTACAAGCGACCGCGCAACTTCGGACCACTTCCCGACCTGGATCGCGAGGCCGAGGGTTACAATCCGTTGTGCGGTGATCGCGTCCAGATCCGTCTCAAGCTCGACGGCGATCGGCTCGCCGAGGTGCGCTTCGAGGGCTCGGGCTGCGCCATCTCGACCGCCTCGACTTCGATGATGACCGAGGCGGTGCGCGGCAAGAGCCGCCGCGAGGTGGGAGAGCTCTTCGAGCTTTTTCGCGCCGCGGTGACGGGCGACGAGCCGGAGCCGCTGGCCGAACTCGGCGAGCTGGCGGCGCTCTCCGGAGTGCGTCAATTTCCGATGCGGGTGAAGTGCGCGACGCTCGGTTGGCACACGCTCAAGGCGGCGCTCGACTCGCCCGGTCGAACGGTTTCGACCGAAGACGGGCGGTGAGGAATCCAGGCCGGGTAGCTCCGGTCGCCCGACGGCGGCTGGCGGTCGTCGTCGAAGTTGCGACGATGGCGGCCGCTCTCGCCGCGTCGGCCGGGGCGCAGCAGCTCCCGTTCACTCGCTACACCGTGGAGAGCGGGCTTCCGGCGAGCCAGGTCTGGGACGTGCGTCAGGACCGGCGCGGCCTGCTTTGGATCGCCACCACCTGGGGCTTTTCGCGCTTCGACGGCGAGCGCTTCACGACCCTTTCGGTTCCCGAAGGGCTGCCGAGCCCGAACGGGCGGACTGTCCTCGAAGATCGCGACGGCAACCTCTGGTTCGGCACCGGCAACGGAGTCGCGCGCTACGACGGCCGCACGTTGGAGTCGTTCGGCGAGGCGGCCGATGCGCCGCGCGGCAACGTCTGGGCGAGCGCAATCGACGGCGCCGGCAGGCTCTGGTTCGGCAGCGAGCACGGCCTCGTCCGACGAGTGGCAGGCCAGTTCCGCACTTTCCGCGCCGCCGACGGGCTGGCCGACGACTACGTCTACTCGCTCCTGGCGGCTCGAGACGGCGCGCTCTGGGTGGGCTCGCGCGGCAACGGCGTGACGCGCTGTCGGCTCGACGAGCTCGGAGAACCTGTCGAATGTCGCGTTTTCGGCGCCGCCGACGGCCTCGCGGGCTCGTCAGTGCGCGCGATCGTCGAGGAGGCGAGCGGCCGCATCGTGGTGGGCACCCGGGATGGCGGCGTGGCAGTCTTCGAAAACGGCAACTTTCGCCGCCCGCTCTCGCTGGGCGATCTCCCGAGCGAGGACGTCTACGCGCTCTGGGTGCGGCGATCAGGCCAAGTGGAGATCGGAACCACGCAAGGGCTCGCGGTCTGTCTCAAGCTCGAGCCCGGGCGCTGTCGAACCGTGCGGGCCGCGAACGGCCTCGTGCAGGACGCCGTGCGAGCGCTCTTCGAGGATCGCGAGGGGAGTCTCTGGATCGGCACCGAGGGCGGGTTGAACCAGCTCTCGCGCGACGATCTCTGGAGCTACACCGAACGCGAGGGTCTCCCGGATCCCAACGTCTACGCGCTGGTTTCCGACGGCGACGGCGGCCTCTGGGTGGGGACTTTCGGCGGGCTCGCCCATCTCAGGCTCGGTGCCCACGGCGAGCCCAGGATCCGCTCCTGGGGAGTCGACCACGGATTGCCGGGGAGCTGGGTTTGGGCGCTGCATCGCGACCAAAGAGGGGCGCTCTGGGTCGGAACCGACCGCGGGCTCTGTCGAATGCAGGGCGAACGCTGCGAGTCGTTCATCGGACGAAGCGAGCTTCTCGACGAGAACATCCTGTCGTTCGCCGAAGAGAGCGCGGGCGATCTCTGGGTCGGCACGACGCACGGGGCGGCGCGCCTGGCGTTCGACGCCAAGGGAGAGCCGCTCTCGATCCGCTCGTTCACGACCGAGCACGGCTTGGCCTCCGATCGCGTCTACGATCTGGCGCTCGACCCGGAGGGCGGAGTTTGGGCTGCGCACGGCGAGTCGGTGAGCCGCTTCGACGGCGAGCGGTTT
>CAZPYU010000130.1:0-2911 GCA_964590905.1 uncultured Thermoanaerobaculia bacterium | reverse complement strand
CCGAGAAGTACCTGCGCGCCGAAGTCCGGGCGATCTCCTTCCGTCATCGCGCCGACCTCCGTTTCCAGTTTCGGCTCGACGAGGAGGGGGCGGACTGGTCGGAGCCGCGGGCGCAGTCGTCGCGCGAGCTGATGAACCTGGTCCCCGGCGATCACCGGCTCTTGGTGCGCGCGGTGCGACCTGGCGGAGCCGCAGGCGAGCCCGCGGCGGTGACGTTACGGATCGGCGCCGCCTGGTGGCAAGCGCCGGCTTTCCGTTACGGCGTCGGCGGCGCCGCCTTCGCGCTCATCGTGCTGGCTCTCGTCGTGCGCGGTCGTCGCGCGGCGCGACTCGAAGCAGAGCTCGAGCGCCGGATCGCCGACCGAACCGACGATCTCGCCCGCTACGCGGCGGCGCTCACCGAGCATCTGCAGACAGTCGACCGTGCCAGCGACCGCGCTCGCCGCGCGGAAGCGGCCCGCCGCGAGCTGCTCGCTCGCGCCAGTCACGAGCTGCGCACCCCTCTGACCGCCATTCTCGGATTCTCCGAGCTCCTCGAGCGCTCGCTCGGCGAGGGGCTCGCGGAGCGCGATCGCAAGTACTTCGCGAACGTGCGCGAGAGCGCCGAGCTTCTGCTGCGACAGCTCAACAATCTGCTCGATCAGTTCAAGCTCGAAGCTGGAAGGATGGAGGTCCACCTCGAAGAGGTCTCGCTCGAAGCGATGTTGCAGAGCGTCGTATCGCTTATGGAGGGCTACGCGGCGCATCGCCAGATCGGCTTGGCGCTCGCGTTGCCCGACCCGCTGCCCGTGGTCCGGGTCGACGTTTCGAAGCTGCGCCAGGTGCTGATGAACGTGCTCTCGAACGCGATCAAGTTCTCCTCGCCCGGCGAGCGGGTCGAGATCGCGGTACGGCCGCTCGCCGCCGACCAGGTGGCGTGGCAGAGCCTCTCCTACGAGATCTCGATTCGCGACCAGGGGCCCGGTCTCTCGCCCGAGGAGCGATCGTCGATCTTCGAGCCGTATCGGCAGCTAGGCGCGAGCCGAGCCATGACGCCGGGCACCGGCCTCGGTCTGCCGATCGCGCGCCAGTTCGTGGAGCTCCTGGGCGGGACGATCGCGGTGACCTCCGATTCAGGGAACGGATCGACGTTCACGATCGTGCTCCCCATGGAGCCGGTGCCGCCCGCGCTCATGGCCGACCGGCTCGACTCGGGCGTGTTGGAGCCAGAACGGCTGCAGCTTCTCGTCGTCGAGCGCGACCGCGACCGGTTCGCGCGACTCTCGCAGGCGCTCGTCGAGACCGGCGTGTTGGCGGTACGCGTCGAGCACACCGACGCGCTGGTCCAGATGCTGGCGACGCTGCGCCCGGGCGCCGTGGCGATGGCTTTCGATCCCGCGCGGGCGGAGACCTGGGAGACGCTCGCTCCGGCGATCCCAGCGCTGGTCGGAAGGCGCACGCCGCTGCTGCTCTTGCCGTGCTCGGCAGAACGGGCTCTGGCGCTGCCCTTCATCGGCGTGCTGGCGACCGACGCCGACGAAGCGGAGGTGCGACACCTGCTGCGCCACCTCGGACGGGCAGGACGCTCCCTCACTCGGAAACCGCTCGCCCTCATCGCCGCGGCGCGCGAGACCGGAATGCGGATCGGCGCTGTGCTCGCCGCCTCGGGCTGCGATCATTTCCGGGTCGAAGGGGAGGCCGAAGCGCGCGCCGCCCTTGCGGAGGTCGGGCCCGACCTGACGCTCGCCGATCTGGATCACGCGCTCGGTCTGGCCAGCGCGGTGGCGGTCGCCGACGCGGGAAGCGCCGGAGCGGCGACGCGAGGCGTCGTCCTCCTGGCCGCAGGAGAAGTGGGGCGGGAGCAGCTCCGGCGCCTGGCCGAGCAGGTGAGCGAAGCGGGAGAGATGCTGGAACGGGCGCTGGTCGCCGGCGTCGCACGTCTCGAGCTGGCGACGGAACGCGCCCCCAGCTCGCACTGAGCGCCGAGCTCCGAATCGAAAGGCTCTCGTATCATGGCCAGCATGGACACGCGGTCGCGGCGCGTTGCGCTCTCCCTCCTGCTCTTCGCCGCCGCCGCTTCCACTGCGGGCGCCGACGAGCGGTTGCGCTACACCTGGAAGCTCGACGGCTTCGTCGGCAGCCTCGCCGCGCTCTTCTTTCCTTCGCGCGGAGTGGGCGAGCTCTCCGTCGTCGCGCTCGCGGACGGCACGCTCAAGAGCGAGCTTCGGATCAGCCCGACCAGTTCGCGGAGCGGAGATTTCTACCTCTCGGGCTCGGAGTGGGAGCCGACGACCGGTCGTACGGTTCGCGCCTGGTCGAGTCAGGTCTGGCGTGGTGAGCGGAAATCGAAGCAGTCCGAGGTGGATGCAGTGGGCGTGGTCGACGTCGTCTCCGGCATCTTGGCGCTGCGACGCGATCCGCCTGCGACTGCCCGCCGGCTCGAGATCTGGTCCGATGGCAAGCTCTATCCGGTGCTCGTCGTGCCGCACGGCGCCGAGCGCCGGGTGCTCGGCGGGCGCGAGGTGAGCGCCCGTCACCTCACGGTTCGTGGGCTCGACATCGCGGGCCGCAAACGCTGGAAGGGGCAGCTCGAGCTCTGGATCGCCGACGATCCCGAGGGGACACCGATCGAGATCGTCGTCAACCGGGGCTCGGCGCGGGTGCGCCTAACCTTCGTCGAACGCAGCAGCGAACCGAGTGCCCTGGCACTCTCGGGAGGACCGCCATGATCAGTCGTCGTGCAGCTCTAGGCCTCGTCGCCGCTGCCGCCGGAGCGGCCGTCTTGCGGCGTCCGGCGAACGCGACCGAAACGTTGCCGGCGACGACGTTCGAGGTGCCGGCTCTCGCCTATTCTTTCGACGCGCTCGAGCCGCACATCGACGCCGAAACGATGCGGATTCATCACGACAAGCATCACGCTGCCTACGTGTCC
>CAZPYU010000129.1:0-27086 GCA_964590905.1 uncultured Thermoanaerobaculia bacterium | reverse complement strand
AGGAGCGCGAGCGCTCGCCTCACCTGGACGACGAGCCGCTGCCGCCCGTAGACTCGCTCCAACGCGGCGAGCTCGGGATCGGCCAACAGGCGGTCGACCGCCGGAACTCCTCGCCGCGGATCGAGAGTCGAAGTCGAGCTCATCGCCAGAGCCGACATTCTAGGGGAGGGCGCTTGGTAAACCATCGCGCGATCCCCGGTCCGGCCGCCACGCCGGCGGCCGGCAACCGAGGCGCAGTACCGCAGCCGGGATCGCCGCGCGCCGCGTCGATCGCCGCCGCGCCTGCCAAGCAGACGGCGCAGGCTGCCGCCTCGCGCGCCTGGGAGATCCGGCTGGGCAAGCTCGAGGAGACGATCGAGCAGTTCCGCATCGACTCCGAGCGGTTCTGGAACGGCGGCCTGGCGATTCCGCCGGAAGAGCTGCGCACCAAGATCCAGCGCGAGCTGCGCGAGCTGCGCGGCGCCAGCAACCGACCGAGCAGCGATCAGTTCCGCATGGGCGGCCTCGAAGCACGCTTCAACTCGCTCTCGGAGCTCTTCGGCCGTCGCTTGCGCGAGCGCGAGGAGGGGCGCGGAGTCCCGCTACCGCGCATCGTCGTAGTACCGGCCACCCACCACGACCCCCGCGCCGGCATCCTCCTCTCGGGCGTCCCCGACCGAGCGGCCGTCGAGGCGCTCTGGAGCGGTCTCGCCGCCGCGGGAGGAGGCGCCAAGCTCGACCTCGAATCGCTCCGAACCTACCTGCAGAAGCAGCTGGTCGACATCCGGTTGAAGACCGGAGCCGAAGCTGTCGTCTTCCGGGTTGTCCAGGAGGAGGGGAAGCTCAAGCTCAAGGCAAAGCCGGTGGGGAGAGGCTCGTAAGCGCCAGGCCTTCGACAAGGAGGGTCGGCGAGCCGAAGAGGCCGACGCCGGGCACGAAGGCGAGATCGCGTGCCACGACCCGAATGCCCCGCAGCCAGTCGCCGAATCGGCCGTGAAGGCGGCACGCTCCGAGGCCGCCTGCGGCGCGCCCCGCTTCGAGCACGAAGCCCGAGACCGCAACCGAGAAGCTGTCGCCGTCCGCGTCGACCTGCACTCCGCCTTCGGGTGCCAGGAGATAGGCCCCCTGCCGCAACTCGCTGAGCAGATCCGCGACAGTCACCTTGTCCTCGGGAACGATGTAGATCTGCGTCGTGCCCCGTCGCGGCACGTCGCGCCAGCTCGCTCGCAACGAGCAGCCGCTCGCCTCCCTCGGATCGTCCGGCTCGTCGCTCTCCCACCAGGCCAGAAGCGGCGCCGCGAACTTGCCGCGCTCGACGATCGCCACCGCTCGGCTGGGAACGCCTTCGCCATCGCAGGGCGCCGCCAGCGGAGCTCCCGAGAAGGCGCCGTCGTCGACAATCGAGAGCTGCGGCGATCCGAGCCGACCCTCGCCGTCGAGGAGCGCCGCGAGACGCTCCCGGGCAGCGCTGCCGACGAATCGAGGCGCCAGCGCCTCGAGTAGGCGCGCCGCCAGCGGCGGCGCCAGCAGGAGCCGGCGGGCGGCAGGTAGCGCCTCGCGTGGGCGCGCGGGCGCGGCGAGCGCCAGCGCGCGATCGACAAGCCGGCGCGCCAGGGCGAGCGGCTTCAGCTCGGCGGGCGAGCGCGCCACGAATTCGGCCTCGAGGCCGACAGCGCCGCTCTCGACCTCGACCCGCAAGAGCGTGGCTCGCTGCCGGACGCGCGCCGTCACGCCGCGCGTCGAGACCAGCGCCGCATCACTCACCCCCTCCTCGAGTCGCAGCCGCGCCGCGCGCGCTCCAGGTAGCTCGCGAGCCAGCTCGCGCGCTACCCCGTTCAAGAGCGCGAACCCCTCGCTCTCGGTGGCCAACGGCGCCCCGCTCGCCGGCGAAAGGAAGAACGGCGTCGCCGGCAGCGCTGGCGGCAGCGTCAGCGGATGTGGGGTCGGCTCCGGCCAGCGCGGGTCGGGCGGCAGCTCGCCACTCCCAGCGAGGAAGAACGAGCCGTGACGGTCTCCCCCCCGCATCGCCCAACCCGATTCGTGGGTTTGCAGGCTCGTCTCCCCTCGTTCGTCGATCTGGAAGAGGCGGCTCCTTCCGCGCTTTTCGTAGATCTCCAGCTCACCTCCGCGCTGGCGACGGAAGCGCTTCAGAAGTTCGGGCGCGCCGCTCAGCAGCTCGCCACTCACGGTGCCACCTCCAGCCCCTCGACGACGAGCGCCGGCACCGTCGCCCACACGGCGCGGCGCTGCCGCTCCTTGGCGCACCAGCCAGCCGAAGCGCCCTCCCGTAGCTCTCCGACCGCCACGAGTCCATCCAGAAGCTCGGTAACCTGCCCGCGAATCGTGAAGCGACCGACCGCTTCGGCTGCGGCTCCGCCGCGCACGCGGCGAGCGCCAGGAGCTTCGAGAACGACCTCGCCGCTCCTGGGGTCGAGCGCGCCACTGGCGATCTCGGTGACTAGGAGCCCACCCTCCGCTGCGGCGAGCAGGCGCTCCAGCGACTGAGTGCCTGCCAAGAGCTCGAGGTGGTGCGTTCTCGGAAGCGGCGCGGCGTGACGATCGGCGCGAAAGCCGGAGCCCGGGAGGAGCTCCGGCCACCGCCGCGCCGAGCGTAGATCGGCGATCGGCTGCGCCGCTCGTCCGCCGCGCAAGAGCCACCGCCGTACGGTCGCAACGCCCTCGTCGTCGACCGTCCGCCGCACGCCGGTGGGCGCCGACCCGGGATCGTCGAACACATCGAGCGCGGCTCGGCAGAGCTGTACGCCCTCGGCCGCCACCGGGCTGCCCGAACGCGCCAGGAGATCCGCCTCGAGCGCATGAGCGACGCCCTCGTGCAGGGCGACAGCGGCCGCGGCCGGCGCGAGGAGCAGCCGCGGTCGCCCAGGCGGCGGTGACGCCGCCCCGCGGGCTCGGAAGCGCACCGCCAGCCGTTCGGCGAGCCGCTCGGCCTCTTCGTCGCCCAGAGCGAGTGTGAGCGCGCCCAGGCGATCCCAAGGGAGCACCACCTCGACGCTCGCAAACGCCTCGCGCTCGACAGGTGAAGCGGTGTGCGGCCCGACGACGCGCGAGGCGCGCTCGTGCCAGCGGACCGAGAGGCGCAGCGGAAAGCCGACCAGTTGGCGACGGAGCGCCCGCTCGAGCCGGCCCGGAAAGTCGAGGAGCGCCTCCACCGGCGGCGCTAGCTCTTCGGCGTCCGCACTGATCGTCAACGGCAGCGGCAGAGCGGGCGGCAGCGCGCGAGCCACCGCCCGCAGCGCCTCGGAGAGGTCGGCCGCGGAGAGCCCGTCGCGCGAGGCGAGCCAGCTGCGCCCGCCGCGCACCAGCCGCGCCGCGAGCCCCTCCTCACGGCGCACGCGGAGGCCGGTCGTCGCCTCCGCGTCGGGCAGCTCGACTTCGAGCCGACGCTCGAAGTAGACGTCGGCCAGGTCGTCGGCGTGCGACGCGACGAGGGCCAAGGCGCGCGCGACCGCGAGGGTGTCGAGCGACTCGAGCGCCATCGCGACTCAGGGCGTGAGGATCTCGATCGTGATCCGGGTGGCGCCGCTCCGCGCCGCGAAGTCGACAGCGATCCGACGCGCGCCGTGCCGAAAGAGGCGATCGCTCTCGGCGGCAAAGCCCGCCGCCGCGAGGCGCGCAAGGTAGCGCGCCCGCGCGGTACTCTCCGGCAGCTGCACCTCGAGCGTCACCGCACGCGTCGTGAAGTCGACCAGGCTCGACGGCTCGGGGAGCGGCACGTCGCGCGGAAAGCCGTCCGGGAGCACGCCGGCGATGCCGGTCGGCTGCGCAAGCGGAGCGCCCACCTCGTCGGCAGCGAGCGAAGCTCCTACGTCCGGCTTCGCGGTGACCTCGACCGTCGAGAGTGTCGCCTCCGCCCGCTCCGCGGGAGCACGACATGCGAGCGCTGGAACGAAGAGTACGAGCGCCAACGCGCGTCGACAGCAGAGCATCTTCGCAAGTCTAGTCGAGTAGGCTTGGCGCGTGAGCGCCTCGGCTCGTCTCTGCGCGGCCGCCGCGACCTTCGCGGCTTGGCTGGTGGCGCTCTTTCTGGGCCACGCCTGGGGCGGCGCCATCCATCTCCTGCTCGCTCTGGGTATCGTCTTGGTTCCTTGGCGCGAGGGGCGCTCGCCCGCAGCGCCGGGCACCCAGAACGACCTCTAGCGCCGGTCCGAAGAGCGCCGCCTGGCGGACGGTTAGTGGCGCCACGCTTCGACCGAGTTCTTCAGCGTCCCCGCCCCCGCGATCTCGACCTCGACCAGGTCGCCATCGGACAGCACCCCGACTCCGGCAGGAGTACCGGTCAGCACGAGATCGCCCGCTTCAAGAGTCATCATGCGCGAAGCGAAAACCAGGAGCTCCACGATTCCCCACGACATCTCGGCCGCGCTCGCCCGCTGGCGAACCTCGCCGTTGAGTCGCGTCGTGACCGCGAGCGCCGCGAGCTCGGGCTCGATCCAGAGCGCCGGGCCGATCGGACAGAACGAGTCGAACGACTTGGCGCGGCAGAACGACACGTCCCTGCGCTGCAAATCGCGCGCGGTGACGTCGTTGACCGGCACGACACCGAGAATCGCCCGCGCCGCGTCACGTTCCGAGGCGCGGCAGAGACGATCGCGCAGCACGACGCCGATCTCGCCCTCGTATTCGACCTGAGCGCTCTCCGGCGGCAAGACGATCGGGCAGTTCGGGCCGACGATCGCGCTCGGCGACTTCAAGAAGAGCACCGGCTCGGCCGGCAGCGGATTGCCGAGCTCGCGAGCGTGCGCGCTGAAATTCCTTCCGACACCGACGATCTTGCCCGGCTCGACCGGGGCGCGCAACGCCTCGAACGAGAGATCGACCCGGCGCCCCAGCTCCCACTGCGACGGCGGCACCGCGTACGGGTCCGAGACGAGGATGCGCATCTCGTCGAGCCGTTCGCCCGCCGCCATGAAGCCTTCTGGTCCGAAGCGCACGAGGAGCATCGTTCTAGGGGGACTGCCTGAAGGCTGTCCCCTGCGTGAGCCTAGCGCGAGCGCGCGCGGAGAGCGGCGTGACGACCAGCCCGCCGGTGAGGTCGTGCACATCGACGTAGATCTCGGTGCCGTAGATGCGCGTCAACGCCGCGTACGTGAGGGTACGAGCGGTCTCACCGACCGCTTCGAAGCGTCCGTCGGCCATGAGCGCCACGCGATCGCAGTACTCGGCGGCGAGGTTGAGATCGTGGAGCACCACCACTGCGGCTCGCCCGCGGCCGACCAGCTCGCGCAGCAGATCGAACAGCTCTACCTGGTGACGGAGATCGAGCGCGCTGGTCGGCTCGTCGAGCAGCAGGAGCGGTGTCTCCTGCGCCAAGGCGCGCGCGACGAAGACGCGCTGGCGCTCTCCCGCCGAGAGCTCGGCGATCGGTCGCTCCGCCAACTGCTCGGCGTCCAGCGCGCGCAGCTGTGCCCTGGCGAGCGCGACGTCGGCGTCGGATTCGAACGCCAGCCCGGACAGGTGAGGGTGGCGCCCGAGCAGAACCGTTTCGAGCGCGCTGAACGGCAGATCGAAGGTCGGCGTCTGCGGCACGATCGCCACCCGCCGGGCGATCTCGCGGCGGGAGAGCCTGCCGAGCTCGTCGCCGTAGAGGGAGATGGAGCCGCGATACGGTGCGAGGAGCCCCGCGAAGAGTCGCAGCAGCGTCGACTTGCCGGCCCCGTTCGGACCGACCAGGCCGACCAGCTCGCCGCTCGCCACCTCGAGGTCGACGCCGCGGATGCCGTGACCGCCGCGATAGGCGAACTCCAGCCCGCATACCGCGAGCGCCGTCTCAGTCCGCACTTCCCCTCCGGCGCCGCAACACGATCAGAAAGAACGGTCCGCCGACGAGCGCGGTCACGACTCCGACCGGCAGCTCGCGCGGTGCGGCGACGACTCGGGCCACCAGGTCCGCGCCGACCAGGAACGCTGCGCCGACCAGCCCCGAGAGCGGCGCCAGCAGCCGATGATCGGCACCGAAGGTGCGGCGCACGAGATGCGGCACGACGAGACCGACGAAGCCGATCATCCCCGCCCACGACACCGCCAGCGCGGTCAGGAGCGCGCCGGCCACGAAGAGCATGCGCTTCAGCCGCTCGACCTCGACGCCGACGCCTAGCGCTCCCTCTTCGCCGAGCGCGAGCGCGTTCAATGCGCGCCCTCGTGCGAAGAGGAGTATCGCGACCAGGAGCGCGGCGAGCACGATCGCCGCGAGCTCGATCTTCGGCAGCGCCGGCACCCGCCCGAGCAGATAGAGCACCACCGCGTGCAGCTCGTCGCGCGAAGCCACGAGTTGGAGAACGACGATCGCCGCCGCGGAAGTGGCGTTGAAGACTGCGCCGGTCAGAAGAAGGGTCAGCACGTCGAGCCGCCCGGCGACCGAGGCGAGTCGCTGGAGTCCCAACACCGTCAAGAGCGCGCCGGCGAAGGCCGCCACGGGGACCAGCTCGGTGCCGAGACCGACAACCAGCGCCAGCACCCCGCCCAAGCTGGCGCCACCCGAGACACCCAGCACGTACGGATCGGCGAGCGGGTTTCGGAGTAGCGCCTGAAAGGCGACGCCGGCCAGCGCCAGGGCTCCCCCCAACGCCGCGGCGGCGAGCACGCGAGGCAGCCGCACTTCCACAAGAATGGTGCGCGAAGTGTCGTCGGGCGACGCCGCGAGCGCCGTGAGGCCGACCCCTGAAGCGCCAACGGCCACCCCCACGGCCAGGGCGAGCCCGAGGAGCGCGCTACCGACAAGGAGCCCGACGAGGAAGCGACGGCGGTCGAGCGGACCGCCCGCAGCCTTCACGCCCGATCCCTCGCCGGCAGCGGCCCGTACTCGTCGGCAGCCGGCTCGCCGAAGGCCTCGGGATGGATCAGCCGCCCGAGCAGCTCAGCCATCTCGCCCAAGCGCGGACCGGGGATCGACAGCCGGATCGGGTCGAGCTGGTGCACCTGTCGTTCCCGCACCGCCGGCACGAACGGCCACCGCGCCCAAGCGCCGAGGAGCGCACCGCGCGCCGCCGCCGCCCTGTTATCCGAGCTGTCGACGATGACCTGCGGCAGACGCGCCAGGATCGCCTCCTCGGAGGCGAGCGCGAACGGCGCCCCGAGGTCGAAGGCGACGTTCTCCCCGCCGGCCAGCCGGACGAGCTCGTCCAAGTGCGAGCCCGGGCCGGCGACGAAGAGCGGATCGCGGCCGACAACAACCAGCACGCGTCGGCGCTCGAGGCCGCGCGCCCGTAGTGCGACGCCATCGATGCGGGCGCGGATCGCGGCGACGAGCGCCGCGGCACGCGCTTCGCGACTCACCAGCTGCCCGATTTCGTGGATAGTCGTGAAGACGCCTTCGAAGGTCGATGTATCGAGCTCGACGACGCGAATTCCGAGCCGCGACAGCGCGGCGCGCTCGCGACGGCCCGCCGCCGAGGCGGAGGTCAGGAGCGTGTCGACGCCCAGCGCCAACAGGCGCTCCTCGCTCGGGGCATCGAAGGCGCCAAGTTTCGGTTTCGCCGCCATCTCGGCCGGCCAGACGACCCAATCGCCGACCGCGACGACTCGCTCGCTCTCGCCTAGGAGGGCGAGCGTCTCCGCGACAGCGGGCGCCAGCACCGCCCAACGCAGTGCCTCGCTCCGGCTTGCCCGCTGCGGCCGCGGAGGCCCGGAGTCACAGGCCGCGAGGGCGAGGGCGAGATTGAGGGTGAGCGCCGCGGCGCGCGAAGAGTTCAACCGCCCACGCGTAGCCGCAGCCCGCCGACCCAGCTGCGACCCGGCGCCGGAAAGCCAGCCACCTCTTGGTAGCGCCGGTCGAGAAGGTTCTCGACGCGCAGATACGGCTCGACCGCGCGGTGCGCGGAGAAGCTGAGGTGCAGGTCGAGCACTGAGTAGCTCGGGAGCGCCACGTCACCGACGTCCTCGCGCGCGCCGACGAAACGCAGCGCCGCAGACCCGGAGATCCGCTCGGCGACGTAGGCGATCAGAAGGTGACCGCTCCACTCGGGTCGACGGGGGAGCGGCCGCCCACTCCCCAGATCCCGCGCGTCGAGCCAGGTGCCAGCAGCACGCAGTGTCAGCGCTTCGAAGCTGGCTCTGAATCCGGCCTCGACCCCCCGGCTCCGCGCGCGACCGATGTTCCTGGGCACGAAGGTCGCGAAATCGAAGAGGATCAGGTCGTCGAAACCGTTCTCGAAGCCGGTGAGCTCGAATCGCGCTCTCTCGGTTTCGAGCTCGACGCCGAGCTCGAGACTTTCGCCCTGCTCGGCCAGCAGGTCGGGGTTCGAAAAACCGGGAAAGAAGAGCTCGCCGAGCGAGGGGGCGCGGAACGACTCGCCGTAGCTAGTTCGCAGACGCACCCGTTGGTGCGGCTGCCAGACGATTCCGCCGCGCAGACTGGTCTCGCTCCCGAAGCGGTCGTACTCGTCGCTCCTCGCTCCCAATTCGGCTGCGAGCTGGCCCTTCGCCAGCCGGCTCTGCGCGAAGAGCGAGCGCGTGCGCTGCCGGTCGCGCTCGAGCCCGGGCCCGAAAGCGCTCGTCGAGCTCGCCGTCTCGCGCTCCCATTCGCCTCCCACCGCCAGCCAGCCCAGCTCAGAGAGCCGTCGGCGCACAACGCTGCGCGCGCTCTCGCGGTGCGCCGCGGTAGCGGAGGCCGCAAACGGATCGTCGGCATCGACCAACGAGATCTCGGACTCGATCTGCGAGACCGTCGACTCGATCTGCCAGCGCTGGTCGCTCCATCGGACCGGCACGGCCCAGGTCGTCGAATCGACCGGCTGGCGACGGTGGGGCGACGGCTGACCGAAGAAGTCGAACGGCAGTCCGATCTCGGCATCGACGCGCCGCACGAGAGCTCCGATCCGGCTCGCCTCGCTCGGACTCCACTCCGAGCGCAGCACGATCTCCTCGCTCTCGAAGAGGTCGTTCGGCAGCTCGCCGTCGCCGCGGCGTAGGTGGCCAGCCAAATTCACGCCGACTGGGCCGAATGTTCTGCGTGCGTCGAGCTGGACGCGGCGGAAGGCGTTCGAACCGCTTTCGAGACGCAGCGTCGCGGCGGGTTTCTCCGCGGCCCGGGTCACGAGCTGCACCACTCCGCCCATGGCGCTCGAACCCCAGACGGCCGAGAACGGACCGCGGACGACCTCGATCCGCTCGAGGCCGTCGGTCGAGAGCAGGGCCCAGTCGAAGCCGCCGAACGCCGGATCGTTGAGCTCGACGCCGTTCCAGATGACCAGCGTCTGATTCGAGTTGGCGCCGCGCACGAAGAGGCTCGCCTGTTTGCCCGGCGAACCCGACTGCACCGCGGCGACTCCCGCGACGGTACGCAGGAGAGCGAGCGCATCGCCGGTCGCGCGCGCTGCGAGCTCCTCGGCGCCGATCTGCTCCACAGTTGCCGGAAGGCGCTTCTGTTTCTCGGGCTCGAGAGTCGCGGTGACGACGATCTCGTCGGCGACTACCGGCGGCGGCGGTCGAAGGGTCTGCGCAGTGAGAGTTGAAACCGTTCCGAGAGCTGTGATCGTGACTGCGACGGCGTTACGGCGAACCATCGGGTCTCCCCCGGCCGAAGCCTGTGCTGCGGCCCGGCTGCGAGAGGAGAGAGACAGGGGGCGCGGACGCCGGAGGAAGGCGCATCGCGGCACCTCTCCCCACACCCCGGAGGACGGGTCGCGTCGGACGGTGGGCAGGTCTCCTGGCTTCCGGTTCGTCCTACTCCCGGGCCTTCCCGGGGGCGTGACCGCTCGTCGGCGATCGTGCGCTCCCAGTGGCTTTTCCGGTTTCGTCCCGGTGACAGTGGCGGGGGCCGCGCCGGCATTCCACCGGCTTCCCTCTTGCGGATCCGGCGCTCGCGCGCCGATCACCGCACCGTCTAAGTTGTCAACTCGGATTCCGCCTTGCGGAGAATCCGTACGACAGCGAACTGACTGCTTACGGCGTCGGCGCCGGCGGCGGCGGAGCAGCCGCCGAACCCGGCTGAGCCTGGGTAGTGATGTAGAGCGGTACCACCGGTGCCTGGTTGACGTTGTAGATCGGTTCGGTCGAAGCCGGCGCGGCCGCCGCGGCTGTCGCGTACCTCTCGCGCGCCGCAGTACCGGCCTCTTCGCTCAGATCGTTGGGCGCCCAACCGAAAGCCATCGTGGTGTTGTCGAGCATGTGGCCGAAGCCGGCGGCATCGACATCGCTCTCGACGCGCTCGACCTCGCTCTTGGCGAGCGAGATCGGATTGCCGGTCTCGTCGAGGAAGACGATCTTCTCGGCGTCCCACGAGGCGTCTTTGGGCTGATATCGACTCTCGAACGTGGTGCCGTTGGTCAGATAGACAGTGAACTTCACCGCGGCAAGCGGCGTCGAAGCGAGCAGGGCAGCGAGGGCGAACGCAATCGCGTAACGGAGACGAGCCATGTCGGACCCCCTTCGAAAGCGCGCCGATAGTAGCACGGCGTCCGGCCGGCGATGTGGAATCTCGACGCCGTCCAAGGCGAAGGGTGGTGCGCCCGACAGGATTCGAACCTGTGACCTTGAGCTCCGGAGGCTCACGCTCTATCCAGCTGAGCTACGGGCGCGACGTGGCGACTGGGGTGAGCGAGGGGACTCGAACCCCCAACGACCGGAGCCACAGTCCGGTGCTCTACCATTGAGCTACGCTCACCGTACGGCTTTCAAGAACTGGCCTGCCTGGAGGGACTCGAACCCCCGACCCGCGGCTTAGAAGGCCGCCGCTCTGTCCACTGAGCTACAGGCAGCGTCATCGCTCTCGCTTCGGGTCGTCGGCCTCCGCGTCGAGGCGGCGGCCTCGGATGGTGGGACATCGGGGCGCCCAGATTTGAACTGGGGACCCCCTGCACCCAAGGCAGGTGCGCTACCAGGCTGCGCTACGCCCCGACCGACGCGGCAGTCTAAGGGGGCTGCCGCGGGGTGTCAACGAAGAGAAGGCTCCTGTCAGCCGGCGACGTCCTCGCCGCCGTCGACCTGCAGGATCGAACCGGTCAGCCAGCCGACGCGATCGTCGCAGAGCGCCACGAGACAGCGGGCGACGTCCGCGGTGGTCGTCAAGCGCCCGGCGGGGTTGCGCGCCCGCGCGCTGGCGACGATCGCCTCGTTACCGGGGATCTTGCGCAGGGCGGGCGTGTCGGTGACTCCGGCCTTGATCGCGTTGGCGGTGATGCCGAGCGGAGCCAGCTCGACGGCCAGCTGGCGCAGATGCGACTCGAGCGCCGCCTTGGCCGCCGAGACCGCGCCGTACGCCTTCCAGACCACCCGGTCGCCCGCCGAGGTCATGCCGAAAATGCGCGAGCCGCGCACCAAGAGGCCGGCGCGCAGCAGATCCTGGGTCCAGTAGACGAGCGAGTTCGCCATCACGTCGAGCGTCATCTCGAGCTGCTGCGAGGACAACGCCTCCTTCTCCGCTTCGGCGATGAACGGCTTCAAAGTTCCGAACGCCAGCGAGTGGAGCAGCATCCCGACCGGACGGCCGTCGGCGAGCCTTGTCATCTCGGCGACCAGCTCTCGCCGCTTCTCGTGATCGGCGGCGTTGGCGTTCCAAAAGTGCACCGTGGCGCCGGCGGCGGCGACGGCGGCGCGGATCTCTTCGACGTGCTCGAGCCCGGCGCGGCGATCGAGGTGCACGCCGAAGACGTCCCAACCGGAGGAGGCGAGCTCGCGCGTGGTGGCCTCGCCGAAACCGCTCGAAGCTCCCAAGACTACTGCCCAGCGGCGAAGGTCCGTGCTCACGACTCCTCCCGTTCCAAGAGAGAGTATTCTAGGCGACCAGGGGACGGCTGGATGAACCTTCCATCGGCGATTCCGTCGTTGGCTCTCCGCTCGCTCCTCGCTCTCCACCTCGTCGCTGCACTGTTGGCGCTACCACGATGGCTGGGCCACGCGGCCGAGCTCTCGCGCCTGGGCTACCTCGAGAGAGGGGTTCTCGCCGCCTCGGAGACGGTCAACCCGCTCGCCACTGCAGGTCAGCTCCAGCTTCGTCGTCGACTCGCGCGTCTCGAGTCCGCGGAGGCGCTTCCGCCCTCGGCCGCCGGTGCCGCATGGCGCTTCTTCGCGACCGAGCGAGCTCCGGACCCCAGGCGGCGGATCTTGTTGGATCTGCCGATAACGCTTCTCTACTTTCCGGCGAGGTTCTTCTGGTTCCCCCTGCGAGTCGAGGTGGCTCCTGGCGACTCCTGGATCGTGGAAGAAACGCTCGAGAACGCCGCGCGCCCGTTCATGCACCTGTCCGATCGCGAGCTTCTGGAGCTCGGTTTCGACGGGCGGCTCAGCGGCCGCGAGGGGAAGCTCGAGCTCCGCGATCTCTCCAACTCGTCCCGGCCGTGAAGCCGGAGAACCTCGCTGCCGGCGCGGCCGCGATCGCGACGATCGAGCTCCTCGGAGTGCTCGTCTTCGTCCGCTTGGCCGGCGGCTCGCGTCATCCACTTCCAGCCGTTCTGGGGACGAGCTTCGCGCTCGGCCTCGGCGCGACGGCCGCGCTCCTCTTCTTCGCCTCCCTGGCCGGATTGACTCCCGAGCCCTGGTTCGTCCTTCCGATCCTCGGGCTCCTCATTGCGGATCGATTCATCCGCAGACCGACCCTCGGCGCACACGGCGCGCTGGCTGCACGCGCAGCGAGCGCAGCTCCAGAACGGGAGCGCGCGCGCCAGGTGGGCCTGGGTCTCCTCGTCGTAGTAGTTCTGGCTCTGGCCGCGGCCGTTGCTCTGCTCGAGCCCGTCGCCGAGTGGGACGTGATAGCGATCTGGGGGCTGAAAGCTCGCGTCCTCCTCTCCTACCCGCTCTCAGACCCCACCCTCTTCCTCGATCCCACCCTAGGCTATTCCCATCTGGATTACCCCCTACTCTGGCCGTTCGCGCTCGCCTGGGTCTGGGCGTGGTGCGGCGAAGTCGACCTCGTCGCCGTCAAGTTGCTCGGTCCGGCGACTCTGCTCGCGATCGCTCTGGCGCTCTACGGCCTGCTCCGCCCGCACGTCGGGCGCGTTCCAGCTCTCGCAGCAGTGGCCGCTGTCGTCTCCGTGCCGATGCTCTTCGCGCAGGCGACGCGGCTTCTCGCCGACCTGCCGCTGAGCCTCTTCTTGCTCGTCGGCATCGCCTTCCTGGATCGCGGCCTCACCGAAAGCGAACCCGGAGCGTTGCGGATCGCCGCCGCCTCTGGGGCGGGCCTAGTCTGGTGCAAGAACGAGGGCATCGCGCTCCTGCTTGCGTTGAGCGCTGTAGCCCTTGTCGCAGCGAGCTGTTCCGGTGCCGAGCGGCGCCGTAAACACTCCACGGTTCGGCCCTTCGTTTTTGTCGTCCTCGCCTGGCTCCTCGCCGCTCCATGGCTCCTCTTCCGGCTCACTCTGCCGCGTGGACACTCCTCCGGCGCCGGCTTCTCGGTCGAGCTCTTCTGGGAGCAGCGCGAACGACTTCTGCAGCTCGTGATTGCCGTTCCAGCTTATGTTCTGGCGTACTCCGACTGGCACCTCTTTTGGCCTTTGCTAGCCGGGGTTCTGTTGTTCAGGCTGGCCGCCGGAAAAAAATTTGCGAACTGGCGCTTGTTCGCGGCAATTCACGCCCCTTGGCTGGCCTATGTCTTCGTAATCGTAGCCAACAGGTTTGCTCTCCCCGAGCTGTTAGACACCGCTTTCGATCGGCTATTGGTCCATTTCATCCCGGCCGAAGGCCTGCTCCTCGGATTGGCGCTCGGAGCTTCTCATGCGGATCGCCCGCGAGCGCCGGACGGCTGAGCGTCGCGTGCAGCCTGCGCGCCCCGTCAGGCGAAGAAGACCGGCGGCTCGGCCGCGGCCGTCGACTCGACCTCGACTTCGCCGCCGCCGCCGGTGCGCAGCTTTCCGCCGCCCGAGTCGAGCAGGGCAAGGTTCCTCCCCAACCGTTTCGCGGTGTACAGGGCCGCGTCGGCGACCTCCAGGAGCTCCTCGATCGAACGCACCGGCAGCTCGGGAAAGGCGGCGACGCCGAAGCTCATGGTGAGCGCCACGCGCTCTCCCCCCGCTCGCAGGTCGCAGATCTCGATCTTGCGTCGCAGTCGCTCGGCGATCTCGAGCGCGATCTCTCCGGTCGTGTCCTCGAGGACGAGCACGAACTCCTCGCCCCCAAAACGGGCACAGAGATCGCGCCCCCGCATCGGACCGAGCAGGACCGCCGCCACGGCGGCCAGAGCTCTGTCACCCAGCGGATGCCCATGAAGATCGTTGATGCGTTTGAAATGATCGAGATCGGCCATCACCAGCGCCAGGCTCCTCCCCTCCTCGTGACAGATGCTGAACGCCTCCGCGAGCCGGCGCTCTAGCGCTCGCCGCGTGGCGGCTCCGGTCAGCCGATCGATCGTCGCCTCGCGCTCGACGAACGCCTCGCGCACCGCCGCCGACATCTGGGGCACCAGCGCCTGAAGCGAGAGCTCGGCGGTCGGCTCGAGCCGCCGCGGATCGCACCAGAGCTGCAGCGTCGCCTGGCGGTCCGCATGTGCCAGGAGCACCGGCGCGAAGATCGACCACTCGGCGCGGCGATGAAAGCCGGGTAAGGGCGCGGGATAGGGCGACGGTTCGGGCTCGCCTGTTTGTAGCTCTCCGTCGGGACCGGCCCAGAACCGCACCGGCCCGCTTTCCTCGGAGTCGAGCGCCAAGGCGACGTAGGAGAGCGGCACGAGCTCGGCGCACTGATCGAAGATTCGCCGCGCCAGGCGCTCGAGCTCTGAACCTCCAGCGACCATCGCGGCCCCGGCGCGCGATACCCTCTCGGCCTCGGCCAGGCTGCGCGAGGTGGCGTCGGCACGCAGCTCCTGTCGTGCCGCCTCGCCGGTGAGCAGAGCGAAGGCGACGAGTGTCACGACGCCCAAGGTTTCGCTCGCCTCCCGCACGACGCTCACGGCCACGAGGCCGAGGGCGAAGCCGGCGAGGTCGAACGCCAGCGGGAGAACGGCTCGGACGGCGTCGCTCAGCGGCTCGCGACGCCCGATCCGGCGGACGCCGATCTCGAACAGCATCGCGGGCGCGATCGCGGCGAGCGCCGCCAGAGCGCCGACCGACGCCAGCTCGGTCCCCTGCGCGCCACCCGTCGCCTGCCACACTAAACCGGCCGCCAGAGCTCCGAGACCGGCCAATCCCGAGCGTTCGATCGCCCGCCCCCAACCTCGGCGCTCCGGTAGCGGCGAACCCCGCCGGCGCTCGAGCGGTCTTCTGACCGCCTCCGCCAAGAGCGCGCCCAAGAAAACCGCGATGCAGGTCGAGGCCGGCCAGTTCCATTCCAGGCCAGCGGGTATCCCCAGCGCGCCAAAGCCTAGGAGCGCCCCGCTATGAGGCCGGTGCACCGCCGCGAGGGCGATCAGGAGCGTGAGCCCCAAGAGCAGGGTCAGGGCTGCGCCGAGATCACGGTGGAGCCACTCGTCGCCAACGCCGGTCCAAGCGAGAAGCCCGATCAGGGCGACCGACGGCAGGTACGAAAGCAGACCCCCGGGCGCTGCTCTCACCGGGAGCCGGGGTGGCGCATCGATCTCAGGGACAACTCAAGCCATTCTACGCCTCACTCCGCCCGCTTCCCGGAACCGGAGAGCTGTCGTAGACTCGCCCGGTTTCGCGGCGTCTCGGAGCAATCAATGGCCTCGGCTGAGCTGGTGTTGTACCAGGAGGAGTTTCAGCGCTTGGATCAGGCGCTCAAGAAGCTCCGGCAGGATGCGCACGCGCGGGCGATCTTTCTGATCGACCGCACGGGCCAGCAGATTGCCGGCGCCGGCGAGGTGGAGCAGTTCGACACCACCAGCCTCGCCTCGCTGACCGCTGGCAACGTCGCTGCCACCGACGGCCTCGCCAAGCTGATCGGCGAGCGCGAGTTCTCGGTCCTCTTTCACGAGGGTCAGCGCGACCACATTCACATTTCGATCGTCGCCAAGCGCGCCATCCTGTTGGTTATCTTCGACGAACGCTCGTCGCTCGGTCTGGTCCGCCTGCGGGTCAAGCGCGCCACTCAAGAGCTGGAGCAGATTTTCGAAGAGATGCTGCGCAAGGGTGAGAAATCGACCGGGCCTGCGGCGCCGGCAAGCCCGTTCGCCGAGATTACGGACGAGGACATCGACGCTCTCTTCTCCGAGTAGCCGGGCCCCGGCACCTGCGCGCCGCTCGCCATGACGTTCATCAACTACGCCACCCGCGAGATCAACTGCAAGATCGTCTACTACGGGCCGGGCCTGGGCGGCAAGACGACCAACCTGCAATACATCTACACCAAGACGGCTCCCGAGTCGAAGGGCAAGATGATCTCGCTCGCGACGGAGGCCGATCGCACCCTCTTTTTCGACTTCCTGCCGCTCGATCTCGGCTCGATCCGCGGCTTCACCACCCGCTTTCACCTCTACACGGTGCCCGGGCAGGTCTTCTACGACGCCAGCCGGAAGCTGATCTTGAAGGGGGTCGACGGCGTCGTTTTCGTCGCCGATAGCCAAGAGGAGCGGATGGACGCAAACATCGACTCGATCCGCAACCTCGAGGAGAACTTGCGCGAGCACGGCTTCGACCTGGCGACGATGCCCTACGCTCTCCAGTTCAACAAGCGCGACCTGCCCAACGTGATTCCGGTCGAAGAGCTCTACCGGACGCTCAACTTCAAGCGCGAGCCGACCTTCGAGGCGGTCGCGACGACCGGCATCGGAGTCTTCGAGACGCTCAAGGCGGTCGCCAAGCAGGTGCTCATCGAGCTGCGCAAGAAGTAGGTGGAGCCGACGCCTTCACCGCATCCGCAAACCGACACGCGCCCGCGCGTCGCCGTCGTCCTCGCCGCCGGTAAAGGGACGCGGATGAAATCGGAGCGGCCCAAAGTGCTTCACCAGGCGGCAGGCCGACCACTCCTCGACTGGGTGGTGCGGGCGGCGCGCGGCGCGCGCTGCGAGCGGATCGTCGTCGTGGTCGGCCACGGCGCCGATGAAGTGAGAGACGCCTTCCGCGCCGAGAACGACATCCTCTGGGTGGAGCAAACACGCCAGCGCGGTACCGGCGACGCGCTCCTCTCCGCGGCGGCGGCGCTCGGCGACGAGCCAGCGCTGCTCGTCGTTCTCTCCGGCGACGTTCCGCTGGTGCTGCCGGAGACGATCGAGCGATTGGTGCGCGCCGCCGAGACCGGCTGGGGGGCCCTGGCGGTGGCCACACTCGCCGAACCCGGCTCGCTCGGGCGCGTCGTCGACGACGGCCGCGGGGCTCTGGTGCGCATCGTCGAAGCGCGCGACGCCGAAGCGGACGAGCTGGCGATCTCCACGGTGAACGCCGGTCTCTACGCGCTTCCCGCCCCCGACATCTTCGCGCTGCTCGGGCAGCTCGAGCCCCACAATGCTCAGGGCGAGCTCTATCTCACCGACGCCATCACCGCCGCCGCGCGAAGCGGGAAGCGAGTCGCTCTCGTTCCGCTCGACGATCCCGACGAGGCGCGCGGCGTCAACGACAGGCTCGAGCTGGCCGCCGTGCACGCTCGCCTGCGTTCCCGCATCGTTGCTCGGCTCGCCGGCAATGGAGTCACCGTTCTAGTCCCGGACGCGACCGAGATCGGGCCCGAAGTCGAGATCGGGCACGACTCCGTCGTCCACCCACAGGCGACGCTCGCCGGGCGCTGCCGCGTCGGATCGCGCGTCACGCTCCAGACCGGATGCTGGATTCGCGACAGCGAGATCGGCGACGACGCCATCATCGAGCCGTATTCGGTGCTCGACGGCGCCACGGTCGGCGCCGGCTGCCGGGTCGGGCCGTTCGCCCGGCTGCGGCCGGCGGCGGTCTTGCAGGAGGGCGCGCGGGTGGGAAACTTCGTCGAGGTGAAGCGCTCGCTCCTGGGTCCGGGTGCCAAAGCGAACCATCTCGCCTATCTCGGCGACGCCACCGTCGGCGCCGGAGCCAACATCGGTGCCGGTGTGATCACCTGCAACTACGACGGCGTCGCCAAGTATCCGACCGAGATCGGAGCGCGCGCCTTCATCGGCTCGGACACCATGCTGGTGGCTCCAGTCCGGGTCGGTGACGATGCCACCACCGGCGCCGGCTCGGTGATCACCAAGGATGTTCCAGCGGGAGCGCTCGCCGTCGAGCGCTCACCCCAACGCAACGTCGCCGGCTGGGCCGAGCGGCGCAAGAATCGGTAGAGCAGAGGAGGCTCGAGGAAGGTATGTGCGGAATCGTCGGCTACGTAGGGCCGCGCCCCGTGGTACCGCTCCTCCTCGAAGGGCTGCGACGGCTCGAATACCGCGGCTACGACTCGGCCGGCATCGCCGTGGTCGACAACGGCACTCTCACTTCCGAGCGCGCCGAGGGGAAGCTCGACCGCCTGGTCGAGAAGCTCGCTGGTCAGTCGCTCGCTGGCCGCTACGGCCTCGCCCACACCCGCTGGGCGACGCACGGCAAGCCGGTCGAGAAGAACGCCCATCCGGTGGTCGACGCCCGCGGCCGCATAGCCATCATCCACAACGGCATCATCGAGAACTTCTTGCCGATCAAACGCCGGCTGCAGGCCGAGGGCTGGAGCTTCACGACCGACACCGATACCGAAGTGATCGCCAATCTGGTTTCGTCCTACTTCGAAGGCGATCTCGCCGCGGCGGTCCGGCGCGCCGTCGGCGAGCTGGAGGGGATGTACGCTTGCGCGCTCGTCGCGGCGGGGAGCGCCGAGGAGGAGATCGTCGCCGTCCGCCAGGGCACGCCGCTCGTTCTCGGCGTGGGCTCCGGAGAGCAGTACCTAGCCTCCGACCCGGCGGCGCTCCTCGTTCACACCAAGAGCGTGATCTTCCTCGACAACGGCGACGTCGCCCGGTTGCTGCGCGACGGCATCACGATCTGGAACCGCGCCGGCGAGGAGGTCGAGCGCGCCGTCGTGCGCTTGAACTGGGATCCGATCCAGGTCGAAAAGGGCGGCTACAAGCACTTCATGGCGAAGGAGATTCACGAGCAGCCGCAGGCCGTGCAGGACACTTTCGCCGGCCGCGTCGACTTCGAGAGCGGCGAGATCGCCTTCGATACCCTGGTGCTCGAGCCTCACTACCTGGCCTCGCTGTCGCGCATCCAACTCCTCGCCTGCGGCACTTCGTGGCACGCCGCGCTGATCGGCAAGTTCCTGATCGAAGAGATGACCCGAATCCCCGTCGAAGTCGACTACGCCTCCGAGTACCGCTATCGCGACCCGCTCGCCGATCCTTCCGTCCTGGTCGTCGGCGTCTCGCAGTCGGGCGAGACGATCGACACGGTCTGGGCGATGGAGGCGGCGAAGGAGCGCGGCGCGCGGCTGGTAGCCCTAACCAACGTTCTCGGATCGCAGGCCACGAGAATCAGCTCGGGTGTCCTCTACACCCACGCCGGACCGGAGATCGGAGTCGCCTCGACCAAGGCGTTCACCACCCAGCTCGCCGCGCTTTACCTCCTCGCCCTCTACCTTCGCCAGCAGCAGGGACGGGAGATTCCGCGCGAGCTACTGACAGCGCTCGCCCACGTGCCGCAGGCGATCTCCCAGACGCTGGAGCTCGAGCGCCAGATCGACGAGTTGGCGCGCGAGTATCACGCCGCCACCGACTTTCTCTTCCTGGGACGCGGCATTCAGTATCCGATCGCGCTCGAAGGCGCCCTCAAGCTCAAGGAGATCTCCTATATCCACGCCGAGGGCTATCCCGCCGGCGAGATGAAGCACGGCCCGATCGCGCTCATCGACGATCATCTGCCGGTGGTGGCGATCGCGACCGGGAAAAGGGTCTTCGAGAAGGTGAAGGGCAACCTGCAGGAGGTCAAGGCCCGCGACGGCATCGTGATCGTGATCACCGACCGCGATCCGGCCGAGCTCGACGGGGTCGCGGATCACGTCCTGCAAGTACCCACACTCTCGGAGCAGCTGCAGCCGATCGTCACCGTGGTGCCGCTCCAGCTCCTCGCCTACCAGATCGGCGTTCGCCGCGGCTGCGACGTCGACCAACCGCGGAATCTGGCCAAGAGCGTCACCGTCGAGTAGCGCCGCCCCGCCGCTCAGACGTCGCGCAGGGCGAACCGGGCGGTCCGGAGCAGTGTCCACGGCGAGCGGCCGGTGAGCACGACCTTCCAGAGCAGTCGGAAGCCGCGGTCGCTACGGAGGATCTCGAGGCGCGGCAGAGCGAAGGGATCGTGCCCGGGGACGACGGCACCCGGCTTCACCGTAAAGGCGGCGACCATCCCCGCGGCTTGCACCGCCCGCGCCGCCGTTTCGTCGCGAACACCGTACGGATACGAGAGCAGCTGCGGTCGCGCGAGGCCGTTCGCCTCGAGCTCGGCCAGCGAGCCGTCGATCTCCTCGCGCAGCGCAGCCGGCGCCAGACCCGCGAGCCGTGCGTGGGTGCGGCCGTGGCTGCCGATGGTCCAGCCGCGCGCGGCGAGAGTGCGCAGCTCGGCGGCGTCGAGGAGCGCGAGCTCCGGCGCTCCCTGCGCCTGGTCCCAAGCGTTGGTCCTGCCCAGGAGGGCGCTGACGGCGAAGACGACGGCCGGAATGCCGCGCTCGCCGAGCACGGGGAGAGCGCCTTCGAGCAGGTCGCGATAGCCGTCGTCGAAGGTGAGCAGGAGCGGGCGCTTCGGCAGGCCGGCGCCCTGGTAGAGAAAACCTACGAGCTCGTCGGCGCTGACGAAGTGGAATCCGGCGCGTGCGAGCGTCGAGAGCTGACGGCGAAAGAGCTCCTGCGGTACGCCGTACTCGCCGAGCAGCCGCGAGGAGCCGAGATCACTGATCGCGTGGTAGCAGAGCACGCGCAACGGGCGCGGATGTGGGATTCCGCCCGCTCGCCGCACCCCGCGCCAGAAGCGGAAATCGGAAAGCCGGTAGAACCAGCGCTCGAGCCTGGTCGAGTGGAAGCCGGAGAGCAAGAGCCGGCTCACGAGCAGCGCGCAGGGCGCGCCTCCGAATCGGAAGAGCCAACGCCCGAGTCGGGTTTCCGGTCGGCGCGCCGCGAAGATCCGCGCCGACTCCTCCGGATGCTTGCGCACGAAGGCGACCGCCGCCTGGCCGGCCTGCTCGTACTGGCGCAGGTAGTGCCGCGGCGTCACCACGTAGCGCTGCCAACTGATCGCCTGCGGCCGGAAGACAATTCGGAAGCCCGCGTTCGTCAGCCGCAGACCGAGATCGACATCCTCCTTGCCGTAGGTGCCGCCGCGGTTGTAGTCGGTGTCGAAGCCGCCGACGCTCTCGAAGGCGGCGCGATCGACCGAGAGCTGACCGCTCAGAAAGTGGGAGAGGTCGAGACGGCTCGGCTCGGCCACCAGCAAGCGGAGACGCTCCTCCATCCAGCGCGTCAGTCCAGCGCTCAGAAAGTTGACCGGCGAGTGCGGATGTACCGGTACGTGTCCGAGCACGACCTGGGCGCCATCGCGGTGGGCGCGATCGTGTTCGGCCAGGAGCTCCGGGTGCGCCTCCATGTCGTCGTCGAGGAAGAGCAGGATCTCGCCCCGCGCCCGCGCGGCGCCACAGTTGCGCGCCGTCGCCGCGCCGCGATTCGGCTGTTCCAGGACGGTGAGTGGGAACGGCACTGCGAGCTCGCGCAGCATCTCGGCCGTGCCGTCGGTCGAGCCGTCGACGACGACGATCAGCTCGATGAGCTCGATGAGCTCGAGGCCGCCGTCGAAACGTTGGCGTGCGAGCGCCTCGACCGCCCAGCGCACCAGCTCGCGGCGCTGATGGGTCGGGATCACCACGCTGAAGCGCGGCGTGGACATCCTAGGCCGCCCGCCGGCGCGCGTTGTGTCGCACGCGCCGCCAGAGCTCGCGCGACAGCGGGCTCACCCAGACGCCGCGGAGCGCGGTGCGGAGCGCGATGTCGTGGCGGCCCATCGCCTCGTAGAGTCCACACCAGTAGAGCAGGTCGGCTCCGAGCGTCCCGTCGGCGGCAGCGAGCTGCGCCCTCCGCGTCGGACGGTGGGCTTCGTAACCGTAGGTCGGAAGCCCACTCGCTCGGCGGCGCTCGGCCGCCTCACGGCGGCAGCGGTCGGCGATCGTCCGTTGCAGGCGGAGCTTGCGGATCGAGACCTGGGCGCGATGCACACGGTAGCCGACCAGCGGCTCGGCCAGGCTCGCCAGCGGATAGCGCTCCGAGAGCCGGATCCAGAGATCGTAGTCTGACGCGAGCGGCAGCTCCTCGCGATAGCCGCCGACCGCGCGCACGCAGTCAGCGCGGTAGATCACGCTCGAGTGCACGATGCAGTCGCCGATCGGAAGCCGCGCCCGAATCTCCTCCGGAGAGGTCGGCCCGGTACAGAGCGCGAACGAGCGCCCGAGCTCGTCGATGTAGTGGGCGTCGCTCGCCACCAGCGCCAGCTCTGGGCGGGCGGCGAGGAATTCGACCTGGCGCCCGAAGCGACCCGGCAGCGCGAGATCGTCGGCATCCAGCCGGGCGACGAGCGGCGTCGCCAATGCCGCGAGACCGCGATTGAGCGTCGTGGGGATGCCGAGGTTGCGGCTGTTCTCGAGAATCCGCAGGCGAGGATCGGAGTAGGAGCGCAGGATTTCGAGCGAGGCGTCGGTCGAGCCGTCGTCGATCGCGACGAGCTCGAAGTCGGCGAAGCTCTGCGCCAGCAGGCTGTCGATCGCCGGGCGGAGGAAGGCCGCCGCGTTGTAGACGTTGACCACGACTCCCAGCGGACGCACGCCCGACAGAGCCTACACTGCGGCGAGTCGCTCGCTGGTCGACTCCGCGTCGCGCCCCCGCTGTCGATCCGCGCCGCGATCCTTGACCTCGCTCGAGCCGGCACGGAGAATAGCTCGATCGCCGTCCCGGCCTCCTCCGTGCGCATCAGCGTCGCCCTCACCAGCTGCAATCGCGACCGATTTCTGGTCGAGGCGATCGAGAGCGTTCTCGCGCAAGAAGTCGATGGCGACTACGAGATCGTCGTCGGCGACGACGCGTCGGGGCCGCGGACGCGCGAGATCCTGACCGATTATCGGGCGCGCTACCCGGAGAAGGTCCGGCTCTTGCTCCACGAGCGCAATCTCGGGCTGGTGCGCAACTTCGCCTCGGTCTTCGACGCCTGCCGCGGTCAATACGTGGCGATGCTCGACGACGACGACCTCTGGGTCTCGCCGCAGAAGCTGCGCCACCAGGCGGCCTACCTCGACGATCATCCCGACTGCACCCTCTGCTTCCACGACTCGCGGCACTTCCACGACGACGGGTCGCAGCCCGACCATTTCGTCTTCCTGCGCCGCCGGGCCGAGCAGTACGGGCTCGACGACCTGCGCGCCGGGGGGTTCATCCCCACCTCTGCGGCCATGTTTCGGCGCAGTGTGATCGCGCCTTTGCCGCCATGGTTCCTGAACCTACGCAGCCACGAGTGGACCATCCACCTGCTCTGCGCCAAGCGCGGCACGGTAGGCTACATCGACGAACCCCTCGCGGCGACGCGCATCCACGCCGGCGGAAAGTGGAACGGCAAGACGGCGATTCAACAGTACGAGCAGATCATCCACAACACCACGACGCTGGAAGCGAACTTGCCGTTCATGCGCGGCCCGACCACCGACTTTCTCCTGGCGCGCGCCTACTTCGAGCTCGCTTCCGAATACGGACGCAACGGCGATTTCGACCGCGCCAGCCTCTGGGCCTGGCGCTCGCTACACAAGTGTCCGAGCCATCCCGCGCTGCCGTTCGCCCCGCGCCTGCGCAGGCTGATGGCGTCGTTCGGTCGTTCCATCGACGCGCGCCTGCGTCATTCCAAGGCGCGAAACGCGCCGAAGGCCGGGACCCCGTGAGCTCCTCGCCGCGCGTCTCAGTGGTGACGATCTTTCTCGACGAGGAGCGGTTCCTCGCCGAGGCCATCGAGAGCGTCCTGGCGCAGAGCTTCACCGATTGGGAGCTCCTCTTGGTCGATGACGGGTCGACGGACGGCAGCGCTCGAATCGCACGCGACTACGCTCGCAGCCATTCCGTCCGGATCCGCACGACGAGCCACCTGCTGCGCCGGAACCGCGGGATGAGCGCTTCGCGCAATCGCGGCGTCCGGCTGGCGCGCGGCGAGTTCGTGACTTTTCTCGACGCCGACGACGTCTGGCTGCCGGGCAAGCTCGCCTCGCAGGTCGAAGCGCTAGCCGCCCATCCGGAGGCCGCGGCGCTCTGTGCTCCAGCCGAATGGTGGTACTCCTGGTCGGGGCGGGCCGAGGACGGCGGACGCGACTTCGTGCAGCGCTGGTCGGTACCGCGGGACTGCGTCGTTTCGCCTCCGGACCTCCTCGAGATGTTCCTCGAGGACGAGTGGGCGTCGCTGTGCGACCTGCTCGTCCGCCGCTCCGCCTTCGCCACGCTCGGCGGCTACGAAGCGGCCTTTCGCGGCATGTACGAGGATCAAGTTTTTCACGCCAAGCTCTGCTTCCGCTTCCCCATCTACGCCGCCAGCCGTTGCGGCTACCGCTATCGCCAGCACGAGGGGGCCTGCACCTCGCGCTCGCACGCGAGCGGCGAGACGGAAGCGGCGCGCCGGCGCTACTTCCATTGGCTCGACTCTTGGCTCGCGGAGCGCGGCGCGGCGACGACGCCCTTGGCGCAGCGGGTCGCAGCTCGTCTCGCCGCGCTGCCGCCGCCGGCGGCCGCGGCGGAATCTCCGCGCGTCGACTTTGGCTCCCTGCGTCGCCTCGAACCGGTGAGTCGCCACTATGGTTTTGACCGCGGGCAACCGGTCGATCGGCACTACATCGAACGCTTTCTGGCGCGCCACGCCGAGGACATCCGCGGCCGCGTGCTCGAAATCGGCGACGACGCCTACACCCGGCGATTCGGCGGCGAAGCCGTCTCGCGGCGCGACGTCCTGCACGTTCGGCCCGGTCATCCGCAGGCGACCTTCGTCGACGACCTCGCCCGCGGAGCGACGCTGCCGTCCGATGCCTTCGATTGCATCGTTCTGACCCAGACGCTGCAGCTCGTCTACGACCTCGGCGCCGCGGTGCGGACGCTCCACCGCATTCTGGCCCCCGGGGGGGTCGTGCTCGCCACCGTCCCCGGCATCACGCAGCAGTCGGCGGACGAATGGAACAGTACCTGGTACTGGAGCTTCACGACGCTCTCGGCACGCCGCCTCTTTGCGGAAGCGTTCACCGCCCACGAGATCGAGGTCGTCGCGCACGGCAACGTGCTCGCTGCGATCGCTTTCCTCGAGGGGCTGATCGCCACCGACCTCACCGCGGAGGAGCTGGCTCACTCCGATCCGCTCTACGAGCTCCTGATCACGGTGCGAGCGAGGAAGGGCTCGGTCGCCAGGGGCGACGCGACGCCGGCAACGCGTCACGAATGAGACGACTTTTCTCCTTCGGGAGGCGCCGCCCGGCGGAGGCCGTGATCCTTCTCTACCATCGCATCGCGGCGCTGCCGCGCGACCCGTTCCGATTGAACGTCCGCCCGGAGAGCTTCGCGGCACACCTCGAGGTCGTCTCCGATCTCGCCCCCGTGGTGCCGCTCTCGGCGATCGTGGCGGGCGAGCATGGGGAGCGCGCGGTCGCCATCACCTTCGACGACGGCTACGCCGACAACGTCCGCGTCGCGGCGCCGCTGCTCGCGCGCTACGGCCTCCCCGCGACCCTCTTCCTGGTCTCCGGGGCGGTCGACAGTGACGGGGAGTTCTGGTGGGACCAGCTCGAGCGCTGCCTGCTCGAGCCGGAAAATCTGCCCTCCGAGCTCAGGCTCCGCTTCGGCGACGACTCGCGCCGCTGGACATTGCCCCCCCACCCCTTCACGCCGGCAGCAACAAGCTGGCGTGACTGGTGCGTCTACTTCGGCGACACCCCCTCCCCGCGCCACGCGCTGCTGCGCGAGCTCGTCCCCCTCTTCACAGCGCGCTCGAGCTCCGAGAAGCGGACTCTTCTCGCCGCGCTCGCCGAGTGGGCCGGCCTTCCCGCCGGAGCGCGAGAGACCCATCGCGCCGCTACCGCCGCCGAGCTCGACGGATTGGAGCGCACGATCGAAGTCGGCGCCCACACCTGCACCCACCCGCGCCTAGCTGGGCTCTCCGCCGAGCTTCAGAGGGAGGAGGTACAAGGCTCCAAGCGAGAGCTCGAGAGCCGCCTCGGCCGCGCCATCGACCTCTTCGCCTACCCTCACGGCGGCCGCGGCGACTACGACGAGCGTTCGACTGCGAGCGTGCGCGCCGCCGGCTTCCGGGCGGCTTGCGCCAGCGTCCCGGGCCGGGTCAGCGCCACGACCGACCGCTTCCAGCTCCCGCGCCACCTCGTCTACGACGACGACAGGGAGGCCTTCGCGCGCCGGCTCTCGGGCTGGCTCGCCGACGCGACCGCCTGATGGAGACCCTCGCCGCACCGCTCGAAGAGTCGCCGGGAGGCGCGGCGGCTCCGCGCGTATCGGTCGTGATCCCGATCTGGAACGCCGCCGCCTACCTCGGCGAGGCCGTCGAGAGCGTGCTGGCTCAGACCTTCACCTCGTGGGAGCTCGTCCTCGTCGACGACGGCTCGACCGACGGCAGCAGCGACATCGCGCGCGACTACGCGCGCCGCCATTCGCACCGCATCCAGTATCGGGAGCACCCCGGACACGCGAACCGGGGCGCCAGCGCCGCGCGCAACCTCGGCGTCGCCGCCGGGAGCGGTGAGCTGATCGCTTTTCTCGACGCCGACGACGTCTGGCTCCCCGAGAAGCTGCAAACTCAGATCGACCTCCTCGAGGCTCATCCCACCGCCGCGATGGTCTACAACCCGACGCTGCAGTGGTACAGCTGGAGCGGTCGGCCCGAGGATCGCGAGCGCGATCTCCTCTACGATCTCTCGCCGCTCGTCGGCCGGCTGATCGAGCCGCCCGAAGCGGTGGCGCTCTTCGTCTCCGAAACCGTGCCCTGCCCGTGTACCTGCAGCTACCTGATTCGCCGCTCGGCGCACGACGCGGTCGGTGGCTCGGAGGCGAGCTTCCCAGGTATGTACGACGACCAAGTGCTGGTCGTGAAGCTCCACCTGCGTTATCCGGTCTTCGTCGCCAGCCGCTGTCTCGACTGGTATCGGATCCGCGACGACTCGACCTACCAGCGCTCGCTGCGAGACGGTCGGGTGGCGGCGTCGCGGCTGCGCTTCCTCGACTGGCTCTCCGACTATCTACGCCGCTCGGGTTGGCGGGGCGATCCGCTCCTCGCCACGGTCTGGGCCGAGCTCGGCACGTTGCACGCCGCCGGGATCGCGCACGGCGA
>CAZPYU010000128.1:0-2763 GCA_964590905.1 uncultured Thermoanaerobaculia bacterium | reverse complement strand
ATCGGATGCTTTCTCGCCCATCCTGAGACGAAGGTCGACGAGCGGCTGCTGACTCCAGCTCTGGTCGCTGAAATCCGTAGCGAGCTGCCGCTGTCAGCCGACGCTCTCGCGCCCGCCGCAGGCGATGGGCACGCCGCGCAGCGCGAGCTCGACCGCCTGACCACGGAGTGGCTCGCCTCGACCGAACAGTCGCCGATCTGGCGATACGGCCTGGTGCCGGCCAAGAAGCGCGCCGCCTCGTTCATCAGCTACCAGTTTCTGCACGCCGACCTCGCCCACCTGCTCGGCAACCTGCTGATCCTCTACCTGACAGCGCCGCTAGTCGAAGACCGAATCGGGCGCGGCCGGTTCGCGACGCTCTATCTCGGTCTGGGGGCGCTGGCCGGCCTCGCCTACGCGCTCCACTTTCCGCAGCTCTTCCGGCCGTTGGTCGGCGCCTCGGGCGCGATCGCCGCGGTGATCGGGATGTTCGTCGTCCTCTACGCCGGGGTGCGGCTCAAGTATCTGCTCTGGATCGGGGTGCCGCTGGGGGTCTTCTCGGCGCCAGCCTGGGTGATGTTCCCGCTCTGGTTCGCGCTGCAGCTCGTGCTCGGCTGGCAGTCGAGCGGCTCGACAGAAACCGGCATGGGCGGCGTCGCCTACTGGGCGCACGCCTGGGGCTTCGTGGGCGGCGTCGGCGCCGGAGTCGCGCTGCGCAAACGCACGCTCGCGATCGAGGTCGCGGCGCCTGATCCGCTCTCCGAGGCGCGGCGACTGCAGGGACAGGGGAGGCGCGACGAGGCGTGGAAAGCGCTCTCGGCGGCGATCCGCGATGGCGACGACCGCGAGGAGGCGATCCGCGACTACTGGCAGTTGGCACGCCTGCTGGGGCGCTCCGTCGAGGCCGCCCCCGCTTTCGCGCGGCTGGTGCGGAGCGCGGCGCGCAGCGGCGATACGTTGCGTGCCGCCGAACGCTGGCAGGAGCTGCGGAGCGCGCTCCGCGACCGGCCGATCGATCCCGCGGTCTCGCTGCTGGTGGCCGACGCGCTCGCCCGCACGGGCGAGGCGCGCGAAACGCGCGAGGAGATCGTGGCGCATGCGCTCGGCAGCTTGAAGCCGCAGACCGAAGCGGAGGTCGCGACTGGCTTGGCGAAGCTCGCCGCCGACGCACGCTCCGTCGAGGTCACGAGCGCCCTCGCCGCGGCGCGCGGCCGGGCCGATCTGCCGCCGCACCTGCGCGCCGCTCTCGGCGAGGCACGGAGCTCCGGTCGAGATCCTTCGCTGCGCTCAGGATGACAGTGGCACCAAAGGGGACATCTGCGCTGCCTCAGCTCTTCAATCGCAGCGCTCGCGGGTCGGGCTCGAGCAGCTCGCGGGCCGGGCCGCGAGCGATCACCTTGCCGCGCTCGAGGACGAGAATCTCCTCGGCCCACTCGCCCAGCCCGTCGAGATCGTGGCTGACGCAGATCGTCTTCACGTCGACCTCGGCGCGCAGTTGCAGGAGCGCCGCGACGACGCGTTCGCGCCGCTCGCGGTCGAGCCCGGCAAACGGCTCGTCGACGAGCAACAGGCGAGCGCCCGAGAGGAGCGCGCGCCCGATCGCCACCCGTCGCTGCTCGCCACCCGAGAGGGTCGCGACGTCGCGATCGACGAGCGGTCCGAGCTCGAAGCGCTCGATGATTCCGGCGAGCTCGCTCGCCTGCCCGCGCCGCGCGCCGTAGAGCAGGTTGCCGCGCACGTCGAGGTGCGGAAAGAGCGCGCCCTCCTGCGGCACCCAGCCGACGCCGCGCAGCGGCGGCGCGAGATGAAGCTTCGAGGAAGGGTCGTCCAGGAGCACTCCGTCGAGCTGGATGCGCCCCTTCCGCGGCCGGCGCAGACCGGCGACCAGCTCGAGCAGGCTGCTCTTGCCGGCGCCCGACGGCCCGACGACGAGCGTCGCGCGCGCCGTCAGCTCGAGATCGAGGGTCAGCGCGAAGTCGGCCAGCGCCAGCTCGACCGCCGCGAAGGAGAGACTCATCGCGGGCTCCGCGAGCGCGACACCAGGAGCTCGGCCGCCGCCGTCGCCACGAACGCCACGGCGAGGGAGATCGCCAAGAGGAGATTCGCCTCGGCGTCGCGGCCGAGTTGGATGCGCTGGTAGATCGCCACCGCGAGCGTCTCGGTGCGGCCAGGAATGGCGCCGGCGACCAGGATCGTGGCGCCGAACTCGCCCAACGCCCGTGCCCCGGCGAGGAGAGTCGCCGCGACCAGGCCGCGCGCCGCGAGCGGCAGGGTGATCGTCGCGAAGCGGCGCCAGCGCGAGGCGCCGAGCGTCCACGCCACCTGCTCCAGGCGGCGGTCGACCCCCTCGAAGGCAACGCGGGCGGTGCGCACGAAGAGGGGCAGCGCCATCACCGCCATGGCCAGAACGACGCCCCCCACCGTGAAGACGACGTCGATCCCGAGGCGTTCGTGGAGAAAGCCGCCGACCGCGCCGCGGCGGCCGAAGAGCCGCAGCAGGATCAGCCCGGTGGCGACCGGCGGCGCCACCAGCGGCAGGGCGATCAGCGTTTCGACCACGGTTCGGCCGGGAAAGCGATAGCGCGCCAGAACCCAAGCGAGCGCCAACCCGGGAGGCACGATCAAGAGAAGTGCCGCGGCCGCGCAGAGCAGGGTCCGGCCGACGAGGTCGAGCGTCTCCGGGCTCACGGCGCAGCGTTCGACAACACGAGGAATCCGAAGCGACGAAAGATCTCGCTCGCGGTGGGGCCGGCGAGGAAGTCGAGGAAGCGCCGCGCCGCCGCC
>CAZPYU010000127.1:0-4261 GCA_964590905.1 uncultured Thermoanaerobaculia bacterium | reverse complement strand
GGCTGTCGTTGGCTCTTCGGCCGATCGGCTCGCGCGCCTGGTGCGCTCGCGGCGAGCCGCCATCGTCACTCCGGACCGTATTTCGTGGCAATCCGAGCGAGAAGAGGCATTCGCCTGGATTGCCTCGAGGCGACTGTCGCGGGGCCGTCGATGCAGGCACACAGTCGGTCCCGGGGCAATCGCCCCGGGACCGATCCCTTGACATTTGGAATCTACCGGCGTAGAAACGCGCTACTAGCGGCGAAAGGCAAGGGGGGCAATGCCAGGATCACCGGAGTCCCTCCTCGTAGCGGATCACGACTCGGTTGCGAGAGGCGAGATCGCCGATGCGTTGCGCATGGCGGGATTCGCCGTCTGTGAAGCCGACAACGGTCGCGAGGCGCTCGCGCTCGCGCGCCCCATGCCTCCGGCTGCAGCGGTCCTCGATCCGATGCTCCCCGGCCTCTCAGGCTACGAGGTATGTCGGCGGCTGAAAGACGACCGCGGTGATGGTGTTGCGGTCGTCTTCGTCTCCGGTGAGCGAACGGAGTCGTGCGACCGCGTTGCCGGTCTCCTGATCGGCGCCGACGACTACCTCGTGAAGCCAGTCGCAGCCGATGAGCTCGTCACTCGAGTACGCGCGCTCATCGCACGCGCGAAGAGGTCGGCGACGCTGGCTGCCTCCACGGTCACTTCCGACGAGTTCACTGCCCGCGAGCTGGAGATCCTCGAGCTGCTCGGCACCGGCCTCGGGCAAGCGCAGATTGCAGAACAACTATTCCTCAGCCCGAAGACGGTCGCCAACCACATCGACCACATCCTCAAGAAGCTCGGTGTGCACAGTCGGGCCGCGGCGGTCGCCGCCGCGTACCAGCGCGGGCTTCTCGAGCCCCAGGTTTTGGCCTAGGCCGCTTCGCCCGACCAGAGGGCGTCCGCGAGACGGCGCCACTCGTCGCGCAAATCGGGCCGCCCCGTGACACGCTGGAGTTCCCAGTACACGCGGACGAGCGCTCCGAGATCGGCGTCTGCGCCGGCGGATCGTCCTTCGTCGAGCATGCGCACGTACCACGCGCCGGAATCGACGCCGAGCTCGGCGGAGAGTACGAGCGCGCGGTCGCGAAGCGCATCGGTGGGAGTTTCGAGGCGGGCCACGTCTGAGCTATCGGCATCAGCGCGAGGCCGATTGAGATCGGTGCCCCCGGATGGGGTAAGCCCCGGCGGGCAGACTGTGGCGTCATGCGCCCACCAACCATCATCGAGCCGGGCCGGCTCATCGCCGGGCGTCATCCCTGCGCGTGGGGCCCGGAGAACGCGCCGGCCGAGGTACGCGACCTCGCCGCCGCAGGCGTCACGCTCTTCCTGGATCTCACGCAGGACGGCGAGCTCGACCCGTATGCGTACCTCGTGTCGCCGCCCGCCCGTCACCTGCGAATGTCCATCCGCGATTTCTCGGTGCCCGCCCACGCACAACTCGTCGAGACGCTCGACGAGATCGACACGGAGCTCCGCTCGGGCGGTCTCGTGTACGTGCACTGCTGGGCGGGCTGCGGGCGAACGGGCGTCGTGGTCGGATCCTGGCTCGTCCGGCACGGGACGTCTCCGAACGACGTGCTCGCAACGATCGCCGACGCCCGCGGACTTGGCTGCCCGCAGACGCTCGAGCAACGGATGATGGTTCTCGGCTGGGTTCCCGGCCAGTAACCGTCTCAACTCCCTGGGACGGGTGAGCGAGGGCGACCAGCCTTGCTCCGATACGACTGATAGAGCATGGTCGCCGGATTCGTGTACTCCGCGCCGCTCGCGTCGAGGGGACGCAGGACGAGGCATGCCCTCGTCGCCTGAAAACACGCGGCCCGGTGAGAACATGCGCTTCGATGCAATCGCCGCGCGCATCGAGGACGTCGATGCGCGGCTGCGCGTGGCCGAGATCGCGACAGGCGACGAAAGGACCGCCAAGGAGTTGCGCAAGGCAGTCGAGGCCGTCTCGCGACACGACCCCAAGTTCGAAGAGCGCCTGACGAACCGCGTCGACGTACTCGCGGAACGGCTGAATACGGTGGCGACGACCGTCTCGACGACGGCCAATGCGCTCGCGGGAAAGGACGGTGAGATCGCGGGTCTCCGGCGCGAGCTCGAGCGAGGGCATGCGAGGATCGAGGATCTCGCTGCCGCGACTCGCGGTACCGCTGGTACGCCCGAGATCGAGGAGCTCCGCCGGACCGTCGCCGCGCTCGCAGCTCAACGTCCTGAGCAGACGGACGACAAGCGCCTCGACCATCTGAGCGGAAAGGTCGACTTCCTCGCACAGCGCGTTGACACCCTGGCGACAACGGTCGCCACGACCGCCTCAGGCCTCGTCGGACGCGAGGGAGACGTGTCCGCTCTCCGCAGGCGGCTCGACGAGGACGTCGCGCAGCTGACGCATGTCGTGGGCGAGCTCAAGGAGCTTGGAGGACACGGCGAGCTCTCAGCACAGATCCGCTTGCTCTCGGGTGCCGTTACGACGACGGCGCATGATCTAGCTCGACGCCAGCACGAGACAGCCGAGCTTCGAGCGCTCGTGGACGACGGCCACGGACGACTCAACTCGGCAGTCACCGCGCTCCGCCAGGCGCTCGGCGCCGCCGTCACTCGGCTCGACGGGCTCAAGGATGCTGCGAGCGCCGACGCCCTTCGAGCGCTCGAGCAGGAGGTCGCACAATCTGGCGGAAGGATCGAAATGCTCTCCGGCAGGCTCGACTCGCTGGGGACCGCGATCGACGCAACAGTCGCAGCCAACGCCGAGAAGGAACGGGAGATCGTGACGCTCGGACGCCGCTTCGAGCATGCCAATGTGTCCATGGAAGCTCTCGTCGGCGACCTCAGAGAAGCCATGGCGACGAGGCCGAGCGCGGGCGAGGGCCTGGCGCTCGAAGGAGAGCTCGAAGAGCTCGAGCGACGAGTTGCCGACCTGAGCGAACGGCTCACCTCCGTCACAGGCGACCGGGGTGCCGCCGCGGCCGAGCTCGCCCGCACGACGGCATTCTGGTCGACCGAGCTGTCGTCGATCGAGGCGCGGTTCGATGAGCTCAGCGCCCGCCTCGACTCGCTGAAACCGACCGACGCACCGACGGTCGCGCCGGCGACGGGAGATTCCGGCGACGGGAGATTCCGGCTGGAGCATCGCGCACTCGAGCTCCGCATGGAGCACGCCGAAGCCGCCGCGCGCGAGAACCGAGAGGCCGTCCTCACGCAGCTCGAGCGCCTCGCCGCCCGGATCGACTGGCGGCTCCCGCGGCCCGAGACCCATTCCGCACCCTCCCTCGACGAGCAGGCGCCGCCGGTCGAGGCGCAGGTCGTCCCGATCCGCGCAACCGACCCCTAGAGCTAGACACACCGTCGTCATGCGGCTGATCAACTCCTTCCGGCTCTTCTTCCGCCGGCGCAGCCCGGGAGCCCGCGGCCGTCTCGCCTACCGCGTGCTCTTCGACGTCGTGGTGCCAGAGAAGCCTGCAGCGCGTCGCTAGCACGATCCAGAGCGCGAGACTCTTAGAGGCGGCTGCTTCGCAGCCGCGGCGCTGGTCTCATCCAACCGTGTCGTCGATCGAGTAGGCCATCAGGATCGCGTCGACGTACTCGCCCGCCCGCGCGTACTGGCCCTTGCGATACCCCTCACGCTCGAATCCGAACGACTCGTAGAGGCCGATCGCGGGCTCGTTCCACGGAAAGACATGCAGCTCGAGCTTGCGGATTCCCGAGACACGAGCCCAGGCAAGCGCCTCGTCGAGCAGCATCTTCCCGATACCCCGCCTCCGGTACACCTCGGCGACCATCAGCCCGAGATCGGCAATGTGCCGGCTGGCGGGGTGCGGGTCGCGCGAGAGCGAGAGCCTCGCTGCGATGCGGCCGTCGTCGTCGGCCACGAACACCGCGGCGTCAGGGTGCCGTTGAACCATCCGCAGATACCTGCGCTCGTCGCTGACCGAGCGCCAGGTCTCCGCAGCGAGGATCCAGCGCCCGTCCTCGCGGCCGACCTCTTCCGCGAGCGCGACGAGTGCCGCCGCGTCCCCCGGCCCGGCTGGACGGACACGGATCATTCAACGACCAGCCCGACGCCTCCGCGCCGTGGGTCGCCCGCCGAGTAGAGCAGCCCGTCCGCCGTTCGCTCGACCGCCTGCACTCCTCCGAAGAAGAGGTTGATGCCCTCCCAGCGCACGACTTTCCAGTCTGCGGGAAGGGTGGCGGCCTCCGCGTCCGACCAACCACCTTCGAGGTGCACGGTCGAACCGTCCACGTGCACGCG
>CAZPYU010000126.1:0-17018 GCA_964590905.1 uncultured Thermoanaerobaculia bacterium | reverse complement strand
CATTGCACCGATTCTACGGAGGAAGCGCCGCCCGCCGCGTGCGGCGCCGAGATATGCTGATTCCGGTTGGGAATCTAGCGCAACGTGGCGATCGGAATCGGACGGCGCGGCCGACGTTCTGCCTGGATCGGCGCTGTCGTGGCATCGATCGCCTTCTCCGCTGCCGCGCTCGATCCGGGCCGCCGGCCGGCCGAACAGGTCCTTAGGAGTTGGGGGATTGCCGACGGCCTTCCGCAGGGCTCGGTCTACGCCCTCGCTCAGACGCCCGACGGCTACCTCTGGATCGGCACCGGCGAAGGGCTCGCGCGCTTTGACGGCGTTCGCTTCGTCACCTTCGACAGCTCGACGACCCCCGAGCTCGGCGGCGACCACGTCTTCGCGCTGCGCACCGACCGGCGCGGAGCGCTTTGGATCGCTACCTACGGCGGCGGGCTGGCGCGCTGGGCCGACGGCCGCTTCACCCACTTCGGCCGCGCCGACGGGCTGCCGCACGACACCGCCCTGAGCTTTCTCGAGCCGTCGGAGGGAGAGCTCTGGGTCGGTACCGGCGCCGGCGTCGTTCGCTTCGATGGCCAGCGCTTCGTGCCTGTCGTCGCCGGGCCCGACCTTCCGCACCCCAACGTCAGCGCTCTCGCCGCGGACGCCGATGGCACCATCTGGTTCGGCACGCGCGCCGGTCTGCTGCGCCAGCGCGGCACCGAACGCCGTCGCTTCGACAGCACCGACGGCCTTCCGGACGATTCGATTCGCGATCTCCTGATCGACAGCGACGGCGTCCTCTGGGTCGCCTGCCGTCAGGGGCTAGCGCGCCTGGTGGACGACCGCTTCGAACGGGTCGAGCGTCCGGGCGTGCCCGAAGCGGGCCTCCTCGATCTGCTTCAAGATCGCGAAGGCGGTCTCTGGATCGCCTCACAAACCGGCGTCGTCCGACTCCTCCCCGATCGCGTCGATCGGCTCGACGCCGCGAGCGGGATGCCGCTCGCTTCGACACTGTCGCTGCTCGAGGATCGCGAGGGAAGCCTCTGGATCGGCACCGACGGCGGCGGGCTCGTGCAAGTGGCGACCGGCAAGTTCACCAGCCGCGGAGCCCTCCAAGGCTGGCCCGGAGAGATCGTCTGGACGGTCGCCGAAGACGCGCGCGGCGTGCTCTGGGCCGGGCTCGACGGCCACGGCCTCCTCCGCCTCGAAGGGGAGCAATGGCGTCAGCTCACGATGCGCGACGGGCTTCCCGGCGACACCGTCTTCTCCCTGCAGCCCGACCGCGGCGGCCGGCTCTGGGTCGGTACCGACCGCGGTCTCGCCATGATCGACAACGGCGTCGTGCAACGCCTCGATCGACTCCCGGGACCGCAGGGGGAGGAGATCTTCGGCCTCGGCGAAGACGGCGCCGGCGCTCTGTTCGTGGGCACCAACCGCGGCCTCTTCCGCTTCGACGGCAGCGCTTTCACTTCGTGGAACGACAAGCTCGGCCTCGGCAGCAGCGTGGTAACGAGCGTCCTCGCGACGCGCGACGGCGCCCTCTGGTTCGGCACCAGCAGTCGCGGCCTCGTGCGCTGGGACGGCAGCAGCGCCGAACCGTTCCTCCACGACGAGCAGGGGCGCGCCGTCGGGGTCAACGCCCTCTTCGAGGATCGCGATGGCAACCTCTGGGTCGGTACCGACAACGGCGTCCGCGTACGAACGGAGGGGCAGTTCGTCGCCCTGAACCGCAAGAACGGACTGCCGCTCACTCAAGTCTTCGCGTTCGTCGACGACGCCGAAGATCGACTCTGGATGGCCTCGAATCGAGGCGTCTTCGCTGTCGCGCGCCGCGAGGCGCTCGCTGCGGTTCGCGACGGCACGGCGCTCGGTGTCGGCCAACTCTACGGCGACAGCGACGGCCTGCGCGGCACCGAATGCAACGGCGGTCATCCGGCGGCCTGGCGGCGCGCCGACGGAGCTCTCGCCTTCGCCACCCTGCACGGCGTCGCGACGCTCGATCCGGCCAATTTGCCGCGGAATTCGCTGCCGCCACCGGTCGTCCTCGAAGAGATCCGACTCGATCAACGCTCGCTGCCGCTCTCCGCTGCGATGCGGCTCGGTCCGGGTGTCAATCGTCTCGAGCTTCATTTCACCGCCACCAGCCTCGTGGGGCCCGACCGCGTCCGTTTCCGCTACAAGCTCGACGGCTTCGACGCCGATTGGATCGACGGCGGCGGCTCCCGCGTCGCACGCTACGGCCACCTGCCGCCCGGCGATTACACCTTCGCCGTCGTCGCCGCCAACAACGACGGCGTTTGGAACCAGACCGGCGCCCGCCAGCGCTTCTCGGTCGTCCCGTTCTGGTTCGAGACGAGATGGTTCTTCGCCGGCTCGATCGTCGTTCCGACACTGCTCGGCATGGCGCTCTATCGGATCCGGCATCAGCGCAAGCTGGTCGGGTTGCAGCGGCGCGCTGCGGAGCTGACGCGCGCCGTCGACGAGCGCACCCGCGACCTGGTGAGCGCGAAGCAGCTGCTCGAGGAGCAGAAGTCGGCGCTCGAGATCTCGAACCGTCGCCTCGAGGAGCTGTCCTTCCTCGACCCGCTGACCGAGCTCTCCAACCGCCGCCGCTTCGACGAGGCCCTCGACCTCGAATGCCGGCGCGCGGCGCGCTTCGAATCGTCGCTGGTCCTGATCCTGTTCGACATCGATCAGTTCAAGGCGTACAACGACACCTACGGACATCCGCAGGGCGACCGTTGTCTCGAGCGCATCGCAGCGGTCGCGCGGGAGACCTTCTTCCGCGCCGGCGATCTCGTCGCGCGCTACGGCGGCGAGGAGTTCGCCGTGATTCTGCCGGGCACCGATCTGAACGGCGGCGCGGTGGCGGCCGAGCGGCTGCATGCGGCGCTCGAGAGGCTCGCCCTCCCGCACGCCGGCGCCCCGCTCGGCCGGGTGACTGTGTCGATCGGCGTCGCCGCCTTCCAGGGCGGCATCGCCTTGCATCCGAGCCCGCGCCGGGAAGAGGTCGAGGCCGAGAAGGCCGCCGAGCTGCTCGCAGAGGCCGACGCGGCGCTCTATACCGCCAAGCGCGGCGGGCGCAATCGGGTGGCGATCGCCGAGGGCGGCGGCGGCGGCTGAAACCTCTCGCGACCGTTCCCAGTAGTAGAGGGCGGACAGTCCTGAAAGGAGTCCGCACGATGACTCGCTTGCCCCTCTTCGCCGCTCGCCTGCCGCTCTCGACGCTCGGCGTGGCATCGGCCCTCTTGTTGGTTCAGGTCACCGCGGCCGCCGCCCTCGAACGGCCGGTCGAGCGGCCAATTGGCGCCGGCATCCGCACCGTCGAGCTCGAAAATCTGGTCGGCAAGGTCGAAATCGTCGCGGCGTCGAGCGGACGCGTCGTCGCAACCGTCCACGCCGACGCCTCGTCCGGAGAGGACGCCGCCCGCCTGGCCGAATCGCTCCAGGTCGAAATCGTGGAGCGCGGCGATCGTCTCGTCCTGCGTGCGATCTACCCGCTCGACAGCTCCCGCAGCTTCCACTACCCGGGGCTCCAGGGCGACGTCGACCTCGAGCCGAGCTGGCTCTTCGACTGGTTCGACGTCTCGGGTACGCACGTCAAGTATCAAGACCGCCGGGTGCGGATCACCTCTCGCCCGGGCTCGAGTTCCCCCACTCTCTGGGTCGACTTTCGGCTCGAGCTCGCGGGTGAAGTCGATCTGACGGTCAAGAACATGGTCGGAGCGATCGACGTGGTCGGTGTGAGCGGCGACGTCACCCTCGACTCCGCCTCGGGAGCGATCTCGGTGACTCGGGGGCGCGGCAAGCTAATCGCCGACACCGGCTCGGGCGACGTGACAGTCTCCGACTTCGACGGCGACGTGAGCGCCGACACCGGCTCCGGAAACATCACGTTGACTGGCGTCCGCGGCGAGGAAGTCAGCGCCGACACCGGTTCGGGCGACGTCGAGCTCGAGAGCTGCAGGGGCTCGATCTACGCCAACACCGGATCGGGCGATGTAAGCGGGCGGAATCTCACCGTCGGCCGCAAACTCCACGCCGACACCGGCTCGGGCGACGTCCGCCTCGCCGGTGACTTCGCCGCCGTGCGCGACCTGGTAATCGACACCGGTTCCGGCGACGTCGGCCTGACGCTCTCGGCGGCGCCTTCGGTTGAGCTGCGCATCTCGACCGGCAGCGGCGAGATCGACGTCGACGTTGCCGCGATGCGCGTGCGCCGCGACCGCGACGAGTTCCTCGCCGACCTCGGCACCGCCGAGGGCGACGCCTCGATCGACACCGGATCCGGCGACGTACGGATCCGCGAGGGAAAGTAGGCTAATTCAGCGCCGCGTAGACTCGCCGAAGACGACCGGGAGCTCGAGCCGCTCGCCGTCGCGCAGCACGACCACTGTCGCCTCGTCGCCCGGATGCGCCTGGCGGAGGACGAACATCAGATCCTCGACGCCGCGTACCTCGCGACCGCCGACTGCCACGATCCGATCGCCGCGCCTAAGACCGGCCTTCTCGGCCGGGCCGCCGGGGCGGACGCCGGCCAACAGCATGCCGCTCTCGCTGGCGCCCGATCCGGTGTAGTCGGGAATTGTTCCTAGCGAAGCCCCGAAGCTGCGCAGATCGCCGCCCGGCGGCGGTGGCATCGGAACGCGGCGAAGAGTCAGGCCGTCGGCTCGGTTCGCCACCCGCAGCAAGAGATCGGCGGTCAGCGCTGCGATGCGCGCTCCGCCGGTGGCGTTGATCGCCCCGGCGTCGTCGCTCGGACGGTGGTAGTCGCCGTGCACGCCGGTGAAGAAGAGCAGCACCGGCACCCCCGCGAGATAGAACGAGCTGTGATCGGACGGTCCGACTCCGCCGGGGCTAGGGTTGCACTGCAACCCTAGCCCCGCGCATGCGGCCTCCACCTCGGCCGGCCACGCCTCAGCGGTGTCGACGCCGACCACGTTCAAGGTCTCGTTGCGCAGCCGCCCGACCATGTCGAGATTGATCATCGCCGCCATTTTGGAGGCTGCGATTCCAGGTGGCGGCTGCCGCACTAGTCGGTTCGATCCGAGGAGGCCGCGCTCTTCGCCGGCGAAGGCGACGAAGAGAACAGGGCGGGCCAGCTCGGCGCGCCGCTCGGCGAGGAGTCGCGCCGCTTCGAGGAGCGCCGCGACGCCGGAGGCGTTGTCGTCGGCGCCGTTGTGGATTTCGTTCGATCCCGGCTCGAGCGAACCGGCGCCGCCGCGACCGAGATGGTCGTAGTGCGCTCCGACGACGACCAACTGCTCGTCCTTCAGCGCTGTCAACGGATCGAGCCGGCCGACGACGTTCCAGGCCGGAGCGTGCTCGCGCACGAGCTCGACCGCGAGCCGAGCCCGCCGACCGCCGGCCAACAACTGCTGGCCTACCCGGCGCTCGACCACAATCACCGGGATGCCGACGTCGGCGGAGCTCTCGGGTAGCAACCGGGGCAGCGGCGCCTCGGGCGGAAGTCGTCCCGACGGGTCGACGCGCTCGCCGGCGAGATCGCTGATCACGAATCCGATCGCGCCCCGCTCGCGCGCGGTGAACGCCTTGAAGCGGAGATCGCCGAAGCGGCGCTCGACCTCGGTGCCGCGAAACGCTTCGGTTTCGGGCACGAAGCGGCGTACCAGGACGATCTTGCCGCGCACGTCGATCCCGGCGTAGTCGTCATACTCCTTCTCCGGCGCGACGATCCCCCAGCCCGCGGCCACGACCTCCGCCTCGACCGGCCCCGGCGCCGAGAAGGCGGTGGGGACGAACCGCTCCGCTGCGATCTGCTCGCCGTCGATCGCCAGCGCGGTGGACGCTCCCGACCGCACCGAGACCTCGATCGGAAACTCCTGTCGGTAGCCGCGCTCGCCGGCCGGTGCCAGGCCCAGCGACTTGAAGCGCTCCTCGAGCCAGCTGCCCGCCTCGGCCAGGCCCGGGAGTCCGATTCCGCGCCCCTCGCGCGCGTCGTCGGCCAGCCAGGTGACGTCGGCAGCGAAGCGATCGGCGGCGCTTTCGACGCTTCTCGCCACCGCACCGTCGACCCAGCGCGCGACGTAGATGTCGGTCTCGCGCGGCTTCCCCTGATTGCGATTCGACGCGAACGCCAAGTGCTTCCCGTCCGGCGAGAAGATCGGAAAGCCATCGAAGCTCGCCGTGTAGGTGATCCGCTCGAGGTCGCTGCCGTCGACATCGATCGCCCAGAGGTCGAACTCGCGCCCACCCGGATCGCCGTAGTTGGACGAGAAGACGATCCGCTCGCCGCTCGGAAAGAAGTACGGAGCGAACGAGGCGGCGCCGAGCGCGGTGATCTGACGTGCGTTCTCGCCGTCGGCATCCGCCACCCAGAGCTCGAGGCGGCTCGGCCGCACCAGGCCGCTCTCGAGCAGGCGACGGTCGTCGTCGAGCTCGGCGCCGCGCGGGCGAGAGGCGCGCCAGACCAGGCGTTTGCAATCGGCGGAGAAGAAGGCGCCGCCGTCGTAGCCGGGAGTGCGCGTTAGTCGCTTGACGTTGGCACCGTCGGCATCCATCCGGTAGAGCTCGAGGTCGCCGTCGCGCGACGAGGTGAAGACGATCGAGCCGTCTTTCGGACAGACCGTCGCCTCGGCGTCGTAGGCGCGGTTCTCGGTCAGCCGCACTCGGTTGCCCCCGTCGGCGTCGGCAGCGAACAGCTCGTAGTCGGGGTCGACCGGCCAGACGTAGCCTTGGGTGAAGTCTGGGGGCGGTGGGCACCTGGAGGCGTAAGCGTCGGTCGCCGCCCACAGAACCCGCCGCCCGCCGTTCAGAAAATAGCCACAAGTCGTGCGCCCGCGGCCGCTCGAGACCAGACGCGGCTCCCCGACTTCGAGGCCGGGCATGATGAAGATCTGATCGCAGCCGAACGGCGGACGCGTCGACTGGAAGACGAGCTCGGTGCCGGAGGGCGACCAGTACGCCTCGGCGTTGTCGCCGCCGAAGGTCAGCTGGCGCACCTCGGCGAGGTGCACCTCGCGTGCATCGTGGAGCGTGCCGGCGCCGAGCGTCGCCCCGGCGGCGAGAAGAACGGTTGCGGCGAGCGCAGCGGCTCGCGAGAGCAGAGTCATGGCGAGCGCATCTTACGGAATCGGCGTTGACGCTCCGCTCGGCTCGCGCGTAGTCTGCCCCCGTATCGACTCCCATGCGCTCCCTCTCCATCGCGATCGGCCTGACTCTCACGATCGTTCTCCCTTCGAACTCCGCGAACGCAGCGGAACCGCTGACCCTCGAGCAGGCTCTCGAGCTGGCGCGTCGACAGAGCGAGACTCCGGCCATCGCGTTGGCGCGGCTCGAGCGGGCGCAGGCGCTCCGGCGCCAGGCCCTCGCGGCGCTGGTTCCGGCGTTGACGCTCTCGGGCAGCTATACCCGCCGCGCCCGCGAGGTGACCAGGACCATCGACGACGAGGTGCTCACTGTGCAGGCGATCGACGCCCTCTCGAGTCAGGCGGTGGCGGAAGCGACCCTCTTCGATCTGCGCGCGCTGCCGCTCCTGCGCGCCGCCACCTTCGGCGTCGCGGCGCAGGAGAGCGACTCGCAGGAGCTCGAGCGGCTGCTCGCCTTCGACGTCGCCGCGGCGTTCTTCGAGGTTCTCTCTGCCGAGAGCCTGCGCGGCGCTGCCCAGGAGCGGGTGCAGGTCGCCGAAGCGACGCTCCGCGAAGCGCGCATCCGGCGCGAGGCCGGTCTCGCCGACAGGAACAACGTGACCCGCACCGAGCTGGAGCTTGCCACCGCCAACCTCGGTGCCACCCGGGCCGCGGGCCTGGTCACCACGACGCGACTGGCGCTCTCCTTCCTGGTCGGTGAAAAAATCGCCGATCGCGCTCTGGCGCGCCCATCGGAGCCCACTCCTCCGATCGACTCTCCAGAGCAGCTCATCGCGCGGGCGCTCGGAGCGCGGCGCGAGATCGCCGCGCTCGAAGACCGCCTCGCGCAAGCGCGACAGTTGGCGCTAGCGCCGCGCTACGCGGCGCTGCCGCGCTTCGATCTCCGCGGCCTCTACCGCTGGACCAACGAAGCCGGGCTCTCCGGCCGCGAGGAGGACTGGAACGTCGCTGTCGGTCTGACCTGGGAGCTCTTCGACGGCGGCGAGCGCTCAGCCATTGCCGCCCAGCGTGACGCCGAAGCGCGCGAGACCGAGCTGACCCTCGCCCGCACTCGGCGCGCGGTCGAGCTCGAAGTGCTCCAGGCGCTTGCCGACCTCAGGGCGTCGACTGCGGCGCTCGCCGCCGCCGGCGTGCGCCGCGACGTGGCGCGCGCCAACGCCGACGAGGTCCACGAGCGCTTCGTCCATGGCTTGGCGAGCGCTCTCGAACAGGCCGATGCTCTGGTCGGCCGTTTCGAGGCCGAAGCCGAGCAGGTGCGGCAAGGCTATGCTGGCTCGTCCGCGCGCCTCGAGCTGCTGCGCGCGCTCGGCGACCGGCCCGTTGCTGGCGTCCCGGCGAGCGCCGTCGCGAGCGAACCAACGGAGTCGAACCGATGAATCGAGCCGCTCTGCACCCGTTCGGAGCGCTCCTCGCCGCCGCCCTCGCCGCGAGCGCTTGTGGCCCTGCGACGCCGCCTTCGACGCGCGGGGAGCGCCAGCCGCTTCGCTTCCCGGTGGAGGTCGTCACTGTCGAGTCGGCGAACGTCGAATACCAGATCCGCGCCATCGGCACGGTGGAGGCGTTCGAGCGGGTGGCGGTGACGGCGCGCGTTGGCGGCGCTGTCGAGCGAGTCCTCTTCGAAGAGGGAGACACCGTCGGCCCGGCGCGCGTCCTAATCGAGATCGAACCCGAGCGTTTTCGACTCGCCGTCGATTCGGCGCGCGCGACGCTCGCCAAGAGCGAAGCGGCGCGCGACGAAGCCCAGGTCGGCCTCGAGCGCCGCCGCAGCGTGAACGAGAAGAACCCCGACCTGGTGCGCGCCGAGGAGGTCGACGCCTGGCGCACGCGACTCGCCGCCGCGGCGGCTGACGTTGATCAGGAGAAAACGGCGCTGGCGCTCTCCGAGCTCAACCTGCGCGACGCCTTCGTGCGCGCTCCGGGCCCCGGCGTCGTCCAGACGCGAGAGGTCGAGACGGGGCGCTATCTCCAGCCCGGCGCGGTGATCGCCACCCTCCTCCGGCGTGAGCCGCTACTGCTCCGCTTCCGCGTCCCCGAGATCGAGGCGGCGCCGTTGGCACCCGGCATGCCGGTGCGCTTCGCTCTGCGCGGCGCCGGCGGCGCAACCTACGGCGCCACCATCACGCTGGTCGCGGCCGCCGCCGACGTGCGCGACCGAATGGTCGCGGTGACGGCGAAGATCGACGATCCGGCGCGCGACGAGCTGCGCCCGGGCGCTTTCGCCGAGGTGACGGTCCCGGTCGGCGGCGCGCGCGCCGCACCGGTCGTGCCGCAGACCGCGATCCGTCCCAGCGATCGCGGCTTCCTGGCCTTCGTCGTCGAAGGAGGCGTCGCCAAGGAGCGCGTGCTCGAGCTCGGCCTGCGCACCGCCGACGGCCGCGTCGAGGTTCGCTCCGGCATCGCGCCCGGCGAACGGTTGGTGGTGCGCGGCGCCGAGGCACTGCGCGACGGCGCCGAGGTGCTGGAGGCCGGCTCGTGAAGCTCACCGAAGCGTGCATTCGCAAGCCTGTCCTGGCCTGGATGCTGATGGCCGGCACCGTCGTCTTCGGGCTGGTCGCGGCGTCGCGGATCGGTATCAGCCAGATGCCCGACGTCGACTTCCCCACCATCTCGGTGGCGCTGCGCTGGGACGGCGCCGCCCCCGAGGTGATGGAGAACGACGTGCTCGAGACGCTCGAGGAGGCGCTCGTCCAGGTCGAAGGCGTCCGCAGCCTGCAGTCGTCGGCCCGCCAGGGAACCGGCTCGATTACAGTCGAGCTCGATCTCGCCCGCGACGTCGACCTCGCGCTCCAAGACGTCACCGCCAAGATCCAGGGCGCGGCGCGCGATCTCCCACGCGATCTCGAGCCGCCGGTCCTCTCGAAGACCAACCCCGAAGATCAGCCGATCATGTGGGTCGGGATCTCCGGTCCGTTCTCGCGCCAGGAGATCGCCGACTGGGCGCGCTACCGCGTCAAGGAGCGGCTGCAGACGCTGCCTGGAGTCGGAGAGATCACCGCCGGCGGCGCCATCGAGCGCAACATTCGGATCTGGATCGACGCCTCGGCGCTCGACGCGCGCGACCTCACCGTCACCGACGTCCTCGTCGCCCTCCAGCGCCAGCACGTCGAGCTGCCCGCCGGGCGGCTCGAGCTGCCTGGCCGCGAGGTCAACGTGCGCGTGCTCGGCGAGGCGGTCGACCTCGACACCCTGCGCGCGATCGTCGTGCGCGACACTGGCGGCGCCCCGGTTCACCTGAGCGACGTGGCGCTAGTGGAGGACGGCTTCGAGGATATCCGCCGCATGGCGCGCTCCAACGGCGAGCCTGGCCAAGGGCTCGGCATCCGCAAACAGCGCGGCGCCAACGCAGTGGCGGTGGCCAAGTCGGTGCTCGCCGAGCTCGATCGAATCCGGCCGACGCTCCCCGCCGGCATGCAGCTCGGTATCAACTTCGACTCGACCCGCTTCATCGAGGAGTCGGTCACCGAGATCGAGCGCGAGCTGCTCCTCGCGGTTCTCTTGACAGCCTTCGTCTGTTGGCTCTTCCTGGGTTCGGTGTCGAGCACCTTGAACGTCATCCTCGCCATTCCGATGTCGTTGCTCGGCACGGTCGCGGTCATCTACTTCCTCGGCTTCACCCTCAACACCTTCACTCTCCTGGCGCTCGGCTTGGCTGTCGGAATCGTCGTCGACGACGCCATCATGGTGCTCGAGAACATCTACCGCCACGCCGAGCGCGGCCTCGATCGGGTGACCGCCGCCCGCGAGGGGACGCGACAGATCGCCTTCGCCGCGATGGCGGCGACCCTGGCCGTCTGCGCCATCTTCCTTCCGGTCGTCTTCATGAGCGGCGTGGTGGGAAAGTTCTTCCTGCAGTTCGGCGTCACCCTCTGCCTCGCGGTGCTCTTCTCCTATGTCGAGGCGGTGACCCTGGCGCCGGCGCGCTGCGCGCAGTTCCTGGACGTCTCGCGCGAGCACCGCTCGCGGATCGGCCACGCGGTCGATTCGTTCTTCCGCGCCCTCGAGCGGCGCTATGCGCGCCTCCTCGCCTGGGGGCTGCGCAATTCTGCAGCTGTACTCGGCGGTGCGCTCCTCCTCTTCATCGCGTCGCTGTTCGTCTTCCGCGCCCTGCCCAAGGAGATGACGCCGTCGCAGGATCAGTCGCGCCTTCTGTTCCGTCTCCAGACCGCTGTCGGCTCGGACCTCTCCGAGACCGACCGCTACGTGCGGCGCGCCGAGGAGTACCTGCTCGCCAGGCCGGAGGTGCTGCGCGTCTTCGCCGTCGCCGGCGGCTTCGGCGGCAGCGGCCAAGTCAATACCGCGATCGCCTTTGTCACGCTCGTCCCGCCCGCCGAGCGAGCGAGCACCCAGGCGCAGTTCACCGCCGCCGCACGGAAGGAGCTCAACTCGTGGCCGGGTTTGCGCGCCGTCGTCCAGGACCTGTCGCAGCAGGGGTTCACCGCCCAGCGCGGCTTTCCGATCGAATTCTCGGTGCGCGGCTCGGATTGGGACAAACTTGTCGAGACCAGCCGGCAGCTGATGGCCGAGCTGCGCGAGAGCGGCGAGGTCGTCGATCTCGACACCGACTACCTGCTCGGCATGCCCGAGCTGCGGATCCTACCGGCGCGCGCCCGCGCCGCCGATCTCGGCATCGCGATCGAGGAGGTCGCTACGACGCTCAACGCGCTGGTCGGCGGCGTTCGCGCCGGCAAGTTCAGCGACGGCGGGCGACGCTACGACGTGCGGGTGAAGTTGCTCGCGGGGCAGCGCTCGCGTCCGGAGGACCTGGCGCGCCTCAAGCTACGCACCGCAGGCGGCGACCTCGTCCCGCTCTCGGCGCTGGTCACCACCGAGGAGCGCCCGGCGCTGCAGGCGATCAACCGCCGCGATCGCGAGCGCGCCGTGACGATCTTCGCCAACGTGGCGCCCGGCTCCTCCCAGGAGCGGGCACTGGCTCGGGTGGCCGACCTCGGTGCGCAGCTGCCGACGGGAGTGCGGCTGGTACTCGGCGGCCAGAGCGCCGCCTTCCAGGAGTCGTTCGGCAGCCTCACCTTCGCGCTCTGGCTCGGCATCCTCGTCGCCTACATGATCCTCGCTTCGCAGTTCAACTCGTTCCTCCATCCGATTACCGTCCTGACGATTCTGCCGCTCTCGGTTGCCGGCGCCGCCTTCGCGCTCTGGGCGACGGGACGAAGCCTGAACATCTTCAGCATGATCGGCCTACTCCTGCTGATGGGTATCGCGAAGAAGAACTCGATCATCCTGGTCGACTACACCAACCAGCTGCGCGACGGCGGACGCTCGGCGCTCGGCGCGCTGCGCCGCGCCGGGCCGATCCGGCTGCGGCCGATCTTGATGACCTCGGTGGCGACGATGATGGCGGCGACGCCGGTGGCATTTAGCCTCGCCGCCGGCTCCGAGACGCGCGCCCCGATGGCGATCGCGGTCCTGGGCGGCGTCGCGGTGTCAACGGCGCTCTCGCTCCTCGTCGTCCCCTGCTTCTACCTGCTCGCCGATCGCACCAAGCTCGCCTTGGCGCGACGCTTCGCGCGGCGCAGCTCCCCCCACCAACCCGCCGCTCCGCCGCGCCCGGTCGCGAGCGAACCGAGCTAGCGGGCAGCCGGCTCGGTCGCGCCGTCGGCGCCGTGCAGCAGATCTCGCAGCCACTGCCAGGCGGCGCGCAGGCCGCGCACCAGGCGTCCGTCGCGAACCTCCTCGGCGCCGAGTCGCGCCAGCAGTTCCGCTTCGCGACCGCGAAAGCGGGGCGGGAAGCGTGCCGCTGTCGGCTCGCGTACACCGCCTACGATGAAGAGCGACGGCGACAGCGTACCGCGGCGGACCGCGAGTCGCACGGCGGCGGCGATCTCGACCTTCCGCGCCGGCATCACCAGCCACGGGCGCCAGCGGAAAAGGCGGCGGCCCGACTCGTCGCGCTCGAAGCGGCCGTAGCTCCTGAGCGGCGGACCAGCGATCCCGCGCCCCGAGAAAGCGACCAACGGCTCCGCACCGGACGCTTCGGGCGACCTGGGGCGTCGCCAGAGGAGGTCGTAGGTGAAGACGCTCCCGAAGACCGTCAACCGGAACGACCAACCGGCGACGATCCAGCAGAGCACGACCAGCACGACTCCGAAGGCGGCGCCCAGATAGGGGTGTAGCCAGGCCGAGATCCCCGCCGTGGCGAGCATCCCGGCGCGGAAGAGGCGCAACAGGAGATCGAGTGTCGCCGACGGCGAGAGCGCGATCGCCACCTGCACGGCGTGAAAGGCCAGGAAGACGACAGCGAAGGCGAAGAGCACGAGAGCGCCGGAGCCGATCTCGAGCGCTCCCGACAGGTTCGGCAGCGCGTGGACCAGCCGTCTCGCCTCGATCAGCACGATCGGGCTCGCGAGCAGCGCCGAAGCCTGGTTCTCGTACTGCTCGACGAAGTCCATCGGCTTCTTGAGACCGGGCAGGAGCGCGCCGATCGCCGTGTTGGCGGCGAAGAGGAAGACCAGGAAGAGGCCGCTCCCCCAGAAGGCGGGCCGGCAGTACCAGGGGAGAGCAGGTCGCAACGACTCCGGAGTCTGGAGCCAGCGGTAGGCGCCGAGCCCGGAGACGCCGAGGAGCGGCGAGATCGGTACTCCGGTCGTCACAGTCACCGCTTCGGCCAGGCGTTGGCCAGCGCCGAGCTGGCGCGCGGCGTCGTCATCGGCCGCTCGCCTCTCGGCGCTCACCGCCGCCGGAGCCGCGAGGAGCAGGAATAGCGCGGCGAGCACGCCGGGCACGCCGAGCCAGACGCAGCGAGCGCCCTCCCGTCGCGATCGGTTCACGAGCGGACGTTAGCGCAAGCCGGCCCGCACTCGTTCTCGCCCGGCACGAGCCGCGCGTCGCCGGCAGGATCGGGCAGTAGGATCCGGACGTGACGCGCCGCACGCTCGCCTGGGTCGCCCTGCTCTACGTCGCGCAGGGACTTCCGTACGGGGTGACCGCGAAGATCTGGCCGGTCTACTTCAGGAGCCACGGGGTTTCCCTAACCGAGATCGGTCTCCTCGGCCTGCTCGCGCTCCCCTGGTCGTGGAAACCGCTCTGGGCACCGCTCGTCGACCGCTTCGGCGCCCGGCGCGCCTGGATCGTCCCCTGCCTCGTCCTCCTGGCCGTTCTCGCCGCCAGCCTGCCGCGGCATTCGGCGAGCGAGATCGCGCCGGCGTTGATCGTCACGCTCCTCCTCTTCACCTTCGCCTCCGCAACCCAGGACATCGCCATCGACGCCTGGGCGGTCGACGTCTCGAGCGGCGGTGGAGCGCTCGGCCGGCTGAACGGCGTGCGCGCCGCCGCCTTCCGCGTCGCGGTGATCGCCGCTGGCGGCGGTGCCCTCCTGATCGCCGACCGCTTCGGCTGGGCTGTCGCCTGGCAGGCAGTGGCCATTCTCTTTGTCGCGCTAGGTCTCGCCACGCTCCTTCTCCCCGAGATGCCACGCGCGGACAGCGACGGCCGACAGAAGCGCTCGACGCGCGAGCTGGTTCGCACTTTCCTCGCCTGGCTCTGGCGCCGCGAGATGCTCCCCATCGTGCTCTTCGCCCTGCTCTACAAGCTGGGCGACCAGGCGATGGCGCGGATGACCGAACCGCTCTGGGTCGATCGCGGTCGCCCGCTCACCGAGATCGCTCTCGTATCCAACACGCTCGGCCTCGGCTTCACTGTCGTCGGCGCGCTTCTCGGCGGTTGGTTCGTCGATCGGTTCGGTCTCTTTCGCGGGCTCCTCTGGCTCGGGATCGGCCAAGCGCTGTCGAACCTCGGCTACGCCGCGGCGGCGCTGTCGCCCGTGCCGCAGGCGCTCTGGGCCGCTTCGATGTTCGAGAACTTCACCCAAGGCCTCGGCACCGCCGCGCTCCTCGCCTTCCTGACCGCCTGCTGCCGCCGTGAGAACGCCGCCACCGAGTACGCACTCCTTTCGTCGCTCTTCGCCTTTTCGCGCGAGATCGCTGGCGCTCTCTCCGGCTTCGGCGCCGAACGGATGGGCTTCGCCGGCTTCTTTGCTTTCACCGCGCTCCTCGCGCTGCCCGGTCTTGCGCTCCTCCCCTGGCTGCGGCCGCGCCTCGCGGAGCTCGCCGACGGCGGTGTGCCCGCCGCGTCGAAACGACCGCGCTGACTCGCTCCCCCACTACTACTGGGGGCACAGCTGATAGATTCCGGCCGCTTCACGCCCGCCGGCGAGATCCCGAGAACTCGAGTGCAAGCAATCCGCGACTTCTTCCACCTGCTCTTCTCGGTGGATGGGCTGACTCAGCTCATTCAATGGGGCGGTCTCACCGGACTGACCGCGATCATCTTCGCCGAGACCGGCCTCTTGATCGGCTTCTTCCTGCCCGGTGACACGCTGCTGCTCACCGCCGGCCTGCTCTCGGCCGCGACTGGCAAGCCGCCGCTCGCCACCATGTTGATCGTGCTCTCGGTGGCGGCGGTCGTCGGCGACTCGACCGGCTTCGCGATCGGCCGCAAGACCGGACCAGCGCTCTACTCGCGCCCCGATTCGCGCTTCTTCAAGCAGGAGCACCTGCAGCGGGCGCGGCTCTTTTACGAAAGATGGGGCGGAATCACGATCGTCCTGGCGCGCTTCGTTCCGGTGGTGCGGACCTTCGCCCCGATGGTCGCCGGCATCGCACAGATGAACTATCGGCGGTTCGTGACCTTCAACGTGGTCGGCGGCATCGCCTGGATCTTCGGCATGACGCTGCTCGGCTACTTCTTCGGCCAGATTCCGTTCGTGCAGAAGCATCTGGAGAAGATCATCCTGGGGGCGATCCTCTTGCACATCCTCGTCCTGCCGGTGGTCGCGACCGCGATCAAGCGATACCGCTTCACGCACGGCTGACAATGAGCGAGATCTCCTGGCAGGAGGCGGTCGAGCGGATCCGGCCGTACGTCGTCCGCTTGGCGACGCCAGCGCACTCGGGCACCGGCTTCCTCTTCGCCTTTGCCGCCGAAGGTGGGATCTGCGGCGTCGCGACCGCCGCCCACGCGGTGGCGGACGCCGAACGCTGGGAGCAGCTGATCCGGATCGAACATCTCGATTCGAAGACCGTGCGGCTCCTCCACCCCACCGAACGCACCATTACCATCGACGAGGCGACCGACACGGCAGCCATCGTCTTCCTGCGCGACGGCTTCCCGTTTCCCACCCAGCTCCTCGCCTTCACCCCCGAGCGGGTCAGCTATCGGGTCGGAATCGAGATCGGTTGGGTCGGCTATCCGGGTGTAGCCAAGGACGAGCTCTGCTTCTTCTCCGGACGAATCAGCTCACAGCGCCAGGACGACAAGAGCTATCTCGTGGATGGCGTGGCGATCAACGGCGTTTCGGGCGGGCCGGCCTTTCACGTCGATCCGGACGGCGATCCCGTTCTGCTCGGCGTGGTGTCGGCCTACCTGCCGAACCGCGCCACCGGCGCCTCGCTCCCCGGCCTGGCGGTGGTGCAACACATCGGCCACCTCGCCAAGTGGGTCGCGAGCCTGCAGTCGCTGGAGAAGGGCCTTACGCCTAAGGGGACAGCCTGAAGGCTGTCCCCCCCTCGGCGCTCGCTGACAACTCGTCGAGCAGAGCGCCGACTGTGGCGCGAAAGTCGGCGCTCCAGGCGTGGCCGCCGTCGAAAACGAGCGTCGCTACGTCGACTCCGCGCGGAGCGAGAAGCGCGCGGTCGGCCTCCAGCTTGGCGTCGGTGTACCAGTCGTCGGCAGCACCCCGCGCCAAGAGGGCGCGCGCCGGAAAGCGCGTCTCGGGCGGTAGCGTCGACAGCTCCGGCGGAATATCTCCGGCGAGGGAGGCTACTGCGGCGATCTCGTGCCCGGCGAGGAGAGCCGTTCGCCACGCCATCGAAGAGCCCTGCGAGAAGCCGACTAGCGCCACCGGTAATCGCCAGCCGAAGCGCGCTCGTACCTGTTCGACGACCGTTCGCGCGTAGGCGACGTTGTCCTCGATCG
>CAZPYU010000125.1:0-12882 GCA_964590905.1 uncultured Thermoanaerobaculia bacterium | reverse complement strand
CGACTCCTCCCAAGCCCGCCGCCCCGCCGCTCGCTCCGGCGCTGGCGCGCGACGTGGAGGCTGCGAAGCGGGTTGCCCGCGGCGTCGGCGTCCACGTCTTCGATCTTGCCGAGAAGAAGGAGGTCTACGGCTTCGCCGCCGACCAGGTGCGGATCCTGGCTTCGAACACCAAGCTCCTCACCACGGCCGCCGCGCTGACCGAGCTCGGTCCCGAGCATCGCTTCGAGACCCACTTCCTCTTGCGCGGGCAGGTCGAGAACGGGACCTTGGCCGGAGATCTGGCGATTGTCGGCGGCGGCGACCCCAACCTTTCGGGGCGATTCCACGACGGCGACGTCTACGCCGTCTTCCGGCCTTGGGCTCGGAAGCTAGTCGAGCGGGGCGTCCAAAGGATCGCCGGCGATCTGCTCTTGGTCAACGGAATCTTCGACGAGCCGCGCGTCCACCCCGACTGGCCGCGCAATCAACTCACCGCCTGGTACGAGGCTCCGATCGACGGGCTCTCGTTCAGCGATAACTGCGTCCTGGTGCGCGTGCGCCCGGGGCCGACCGCGGGGCATGCGGCGGTTCCGACGACGGTGCCAACGCTGCCGTACTTTCGCTTCCGCAACAGTGCCCGCACCGTCTCCGGCGCACGTTCCCGGCTGGTCGTCGGACGCGAGGCCGCGACCGATACTCTGGTTGTCGCTGGCACGATCGGAGTTTCGTCTCCCGCCATGGAGGTCTGGGTAGCGGTGCACGACCCGGCGGCCTACTTCGCCGCCGCGGTCCGCGGCGCGCTCCGCGAAGAAGGGATCGAGATCGTCGGTGGGGATCGATTCGTCCACGGCGGCCCGGAGGGGGTTTGGGAGGAGGTGCACGTGCACGCGAGCGCGCTCGGGCCGACCCTCGCCGTGACCAACAAGCGGAGCCAGAACTTCTACGCCGAGAGCCTCGCCAAGTTCCTGGGCTGGAAGAGGGTCGGCCACGGCAGCTGGGTGAGCGCGGTCGAGGCGATCGGCGCTGCACTGGCGCGCCTCGGGCTCGACCCGGCGCAGTTTCGGCTGGCCGACGGCTCCGGTCTTTCGCGCGGCAACCTGGCGACGCCGCGGGCGGTGACGACGCTCCTCGACAAGATGTACTTCCATCCATACGGGCGCGAGTTCCTGCAGTCGCTGCCCTACAGCGGCGAAGACGGGCTCGCCTGGGAGAAGCGCCTGTCGCGAGCGCCATACAGGGGAAACGTGATCGCCAAGACCGGAACGCTGAGCGGCGTTTCGACGCTCTCCGGCTACGCCAAAGCGACCTCGGGACGGGTCTACGCCTTCTCGATCCTGCTGAACGAGCTACGCGGCGGCTCCGCGCATACTGCGCAAGACAAGATCGTCAAGACCCTGATCGACCTCGGCTGACCGTGACGCTGCCGCCGCAGAAGCCCGTGGAGGGTGCCGAGGCCCGCGCCGGTGGCTATCGCCTGCTCTTGCGCAGGGTCGAGCAGGTCGTAGCCGGGATTCAGGAGACCGAGGAACGCGGCGACGCCGTCCACCGCATGGCCGAAGCCGTCCTCGGCCGTTTGGGCGAAGCGCTCGGCCTGACGGGCGGGCGCCTCTACCGCCACCGCGGTGACGAGTACGAGATCGTCGCCGCTTTTCCGGATGCTCTTCCCGAGCTCGTCGGAGTGCGGATCCCCGCCGGCTACGCCGCGGTCGCCGAGCTCCTCGAAGAGGGGGTGATCTACTGGCAGCCGGACGATCCGCGCATCGATCCCGAGCTCGAGCGCCGGCTCGCGGTGCACTCCTTCGCCGCTATCGAGGTCGGCGACGACGAGTTCCTGCTCTCCTTCGACGTCGCCCCCGGCGCCAACCGCGACGACGTCCTCTTCTCGCTCGGCGTGTTGCGCCACGCTCTCAATCAGCGCCTGCGGCAGGAGCGGCTAGAAGCGGTCTTCGACGAAGCGCGCAAGATCCAGAGCTCGATCCTGCCGCGGCGGGCGCCGGTCTACGCCGGTTTCGACCTCTGGGGTCAGTTCCGCCCGATGGAGAAAGTCGGCGGCGACTTCTACGATTTCATCCCGATCACCGACAAGATCCTGGGGGTCGCCATCGCCGACGTCTCCGGACACGGCCTGCCGGCGGCGCTGCAGGTGCGCGACGTCTACATGGGGCTGCACATGGGACTGGCGCGCGATCTCAAGATCGTGCGCACAGTAGAGCGCATGAACCAGATCATCCACCGTTCGACTCTGACCAGCCGTTTCGTGTCGATGTTCTACGGCGAGCTCGAGCCCAACGGCGTCTTCATCTACGTCAACGCCGGGCATCCGCCGCCGTTCCACCTCGACGTCCACGGCGCGATCCGCTTCCTCGAAGAGGGGGGCCCGGTCCTCGGTCCGGTGCGCGATTCGACGTACGAACGCGGCTTCGTTCGCTTGTCGCCGGGCGACCTGGTCGTTCTCTTCACCGACGGCATGATCGAGGCGACGGGCGAAGGCGCGGGAGGCGAAGTGCCCGCCGAATACGGCGTAGAGCGTCTGGTCGCTTCGGTGCGTCAGCATGCCCAGAAGAGCGCGCGCGAGATCGTCGACGCGATCTTCGCCGACGTCGAGCGCTTTCGCGGTGCCGCGCCCGCGACGGACGACCAGACACTGGTCGTCGTCCGCTATCCGGGCTGAGAGGCCGTGAGCGCCTCGATCCTTTCGAAGTCGAGATCCTTCACTTCGTTCAGGATGACACTCTTGTCGCTGTCATCCTGAACGGCAGCGAAGGATCTGGAGCTGCTACGATTTCGAGCATGCACAGTTCGATGCCCATCGCACTGACGGCAGTCGGCGTCTCGCTCGTCGCAGCCTGCTACGACGGTTCCACCCGCCAGCGCGAGGTCGAGGAGTCGAGCGCGGGCGCTGCGGACGCGACGTACGAGACGAGCGCGCCGCAGCCGTACTCCGAGGCCGAGCGGACGCACACGATGGAAGCGCGTGCCGCCGAGATGAACCGCAAGCTCGAGGAGGCCCGCGCCGGCGGTCTGAGCGAGCAGGAGGCCCAGCGTGCCTTCGAGGAGTTCGAGCGCGAGCGCGCCGAGCTCAACCGGATCAGCGAGTCGGGGTCCGCGCCCGCCGAATCCGAGGCGCCGGCCTTTCAACCTCCCCCGAGCTAGCGCCGCGGATCGAGCGGCTCGACGACGAGTTCGGAGCGGAGCTTGATCATCGCGTCAGCCGGCCAGACGCCGCTCCTGAGCTGGACGCCGGTATAGAGCCGCGTCCTCGCGCCGACGATCGAACCCGGATTCAATACCGAGTTGCAGCCGGTCAGGACGCCATCGCCCAGGAGCGCGCCCAGCTTGCGCCGGCCGGTATGGAGCCAGCCGTTGGAAGTCGGAATCACGATCTCGGCGCCGTCGTGGCGGAAATTGGAGAGCACAGTGCCGGCGCCGAGATTGACGCTTCGTCCCAGGATCGAATCGCCGACGTAGGAGAGATGCGGCGCTTTGGCGCCGTCGAGAAAGATGGCGCGCTTCACTTCGACATTCGTTCCGACGACGCAGCCGTCGCCGATCCAGACGCCGCCGCGCAGGTAGGCCCCCGGCCGGATCTCGCACTCTTCGCCGATCCGAATCGGCCCTTCGATCGTGACGCCCGGAGCGACTCGCGTGCCCTTTCCGATCGCGATCCGGTCGCCGGCGAGATAGACCCGCGGATCGAGCGCGATCGCGATGGCCTGGCTGGGCAAGGCGTCGAGCGCTGCATCGAGCGCGACGTCGAGAAGGTCCCAGGGGCGCTCCCCATCGAGAGCGGCGGCGAACGGCGCGGGGAGCTCCGCCCACAGCTCGGGGAGAGTCATCGCGCGAGTCGGGCGCGGTACCAGGGCAGCGTGCGAGCGAGCCCGGCATCGAGCGAGAGGCGGGGAGCGCGACCGAGCGTTCGCTCGGCGAGCCCGGAGTCGAGCGAGTTGCGGCGCAGCTCGGTCAGCACCGGCGGCACGTGGCGTGGCGCGATCTCGGTTCCGAGTGCCGCCGATACCTTGCGATACAGAGCGTTGACCGAAGTCTCGACGCCGGTGCCGACGTTGTACGTTCCGGGTCGCCACCGCTCGTAGGCCGCCCGGTTGATCGCCACGATGTCGTCGACGTGGACGTAATCGCGCGTCTGTTCGCCGTCGCCGAAGATGCGCGGCGCCTCACCCGAGAGCAGCTTTTCGGCCAGGATCGCCACGATTCCGGCCTCCCCCTTCGGCTCCTGCCGCGCTCCGTAGACGTTGGCGTAGCGCAGCACGACGGGCTCGACCTCGCCAGTGCGGGCGAAGGCCTGCAGGTAGAGCTCGAAGGCGTACTTCGCGCAGCCGTACGGGCTCTCGGGACGGTTCGGATGATGTTCGTCGCAGGGGAAGCGCTCCTGCTCGCCATAAACGGTGCCCCCGCTCGAGGCGAAGAGGAACTTGCGCACGCCGGCCCGTTTCGCCGCGGCCAAGAGTTGAAGGCCGCCCAGGATGTTGACGCGCGCGTCGGCAGCGGGATCCTCGAGGGAAACGCGCACGTTGGCCTGCGCGGCGTGGTGATTCACCAGGTCGATCTTCTCGTCGGCGAGAAGCTCGTCGAGGCCGGGGTCGAGCAGATCGCGCTCGTAGAACACGGCCCCGGCGGGGACGTTCTCGCGCTTGCCCGTTGCCAGGTTGTCGAGCACGATCACCCGCTCGCCGTGGGCCAACGCGTCGTCGACGAGGTGGCTGCCGATGAATCCGGCGCCACCGGTGACGAGGAGCGTGCGCATCGCGTGTGAGTCTACCGTGCGCCTCCGAGATCGCACTTAGAATCGAGGGCCGTGGCACGCCTTCAGCCGCTACCGCGTTGTTTCTACTTCCGCCCCTCCGCGGTCGTCGCACGCGACCTCCTCGGCCGATATCTCGTGCGACGAGTCGGAGGCGAGCGGCTGGTGGTGCGGTTGGCCGAAACCGAGGCCTATCTCGGACGGGACGACCCGGCGAGCCACGCCTTTCGCGGCGAGACGGCGAGGAACCGCTCGATGTTCCTCGCCGGAGGGCACGCCTACGTCTACTTCGTCTACGGTATGCACTTCTGCCTCAACGCCGTTTGTGGGGAAGAGGGGGTACCGCACGCCGTTCTCTTGCGCGCCGGCGAGATCGTCGAAGGGCGTGACCGCATTGCGCAGAACCGCGGGCTGTCGCCGGGGACCAGCGATCGAAAGCTCGTGGGCGGCCCCGCGCGTCTCTGCCAGGCGCTCGGCATCGATCGCCGCTTCGACGGAGCATCCCTGTTGCGCGGAGAGCTTCGACTCACAGTCGGCGAGCCGGTGAGCGACGGGGCCGTCGCGTGCGGCCCCAGAATCGGAATCCACTACGCCGGCGACGCCGCGCGCTGGCCGCTGCGCTTCACCCTCCTGGAGAGCTCGGCGCTGTCGAGATCGATCTCCCTGGCGCGCTCTACCGTCTCCCGAGGGTCGTGAGCGGGAAGCCGTGCTCTAACCGGAGGCGCCGGAAGACCGTCATCAGGCGATCCTTGGCCGGCTCGTTCAGGTAGTCGCGGCGGGCGAACAGATGGCGATAGAGGGGGAGGAGCTCCTTGAACTCAGACTCGAGCCAGTGGAAGAAGTGAGTCCGTGTCCCCCCCTTGAGAAAGATTGGCCGGCCGACGACATCTTCCGCGCCGGCTCGCTTTGCCGCCGCGAAGAGTGGAGCCAGGCTCTCCTCGTCGTCGTTGATCCCCGGCAGGACCGGCATGCAGTTGACGCGCGTCGAAATCCCGGCTTCGGCGAGTCGCTCGACGAGCAGGAGCCGCGACTTGGGGTCGGGGGCGTGGCGCTCCAGCCGGCGGGCAAGCGGGGCGTCGACGGTGGTGATCGTAACTTGGATCTCGACCGCATTCCGGCGATTGAGCCGCTGCAGAAGCTCGAGATCGCGCAACAGGAGCGGCGACTTGGTGGTGATCGAGAGCGACAGCCCTTCGACCTCGGTGAAGACCTCGAGCAGCGAACGGGTGATCTCGAACTGCTTCTCCGCCGGCTGGTAGGGGTCGGTGGCGGTGCCGATGGCGATCGTCTCGCCGCGCAGGTCGGTCTTCGCGAGTTGGCGGCGGAGCCGGTCGGCGGCGCGGCGCTTGACGAAGATCTTGGTCTCGAAGTCGTCCGAAGGATCGAGATCAAAGAAGGTGTGGGTGTCGCGCGCGTAGCAGTAGGCGCAGGCGAATTCGCAGCCGCGATACGGGTTGATCGTCCAGCGAAATGGGAGGCTCGGAACGTCGATCCGGTTGAGGATGTCGCGGCTCAGAAGGTCGAAGTAATCGACGCCCGAACGACGTTTCAGGGCGGCGGCCAGCGGGTCGGGGCGGCCGAAGTGGGGGAGCTCGGGGAAGAGGGGAAGGGTCGCGGTGGAGATCATTTACGCCTTTTTTACGCCATACCGACAAAGTTGTCAAGTCGGCTCTTGGCGAGCCTCCCCGACTCCTAGAATCGCCCAGCGTGCCCGAGCTTCCCGAGATCGAAGTCCTCAAGCGCAGTCTCGAGCCGCGGCTGGTCGGCCGGCGGTTGCGACGGGTCGAGATCCGGACGCGGGCGCTGCGCGAGCCGCTGGCGCGGCGGGCCTTGCGGCGAGCGCTCGAGGGTCGTCGCATCCTGGCTCTCCGGCGCCGAGCCAAGTACCTGCTCGTTGACGTTGAAGGGGGATCGACGCTCGCCATCCACCTCGGCATGAGCGGCCGACTGACGCTCGTTCGCGCCCAGGCGCCGCGCGAAGCGCACGAGCACCTGGCGTTCCACCTCGACGCCGGCGAGCGGCTGCGGCTGCGCGATCCGCGTCGATTTGGAGCGGCGTTCGTCGTGCCGACCTCGAAGTGGGAGGCCGATCCCCACTTCGCCGACCTCGGTCGCGAACCGCTCGACCCGCCGCTCGACGGAGAAGAGCTGGCGCGCCTGGCCCGCGGGCGCCGGGCGCCCGTCAAATCTTTCTTGATGGACGCCACGAACGTCGTCGGCATCGGCAACATCTACGCGACCGAGGCGCTCTTCCGAGCCGGAATCCGGCCCGAGCGGTCGGTCGCGCGCATCGGTCGGCAGGCCTTCGCGAGGCTGGCGGAGGCGATCGTCGCCGTGTTGGGGGGTGCAATCGCGGCGGGTGGCACGACCCTCAACGACTTTACCGACGGCGCCGGCAATGCGGGCTACTTCCAGCAAGCGCTCGCGGTCTACGGCCGAGAAGGCGAGCCGTGCCCCCGTTGCGGGCGCGCGATTCGGCGCCTCGTTCAGGCCGGTCGCAGCTCGTTCTACTGCCGGCGCTGTCAACGGTAGACGAAGGTCTGGAGCGAGGGTGACTTGGCATAGGATCGCACCGAAATGAGTGCAGTTCTACTCGGAGTTGCCGGCGGCAGCGGCTCGGGCAAGACCACTGTCGCGCGCACCATCCTGGACGGAGTCGGCCGCGATCGGATCGCCTTCCTCGCCCAGGACAGCTACTACTTCGACGTCGAGCACCCCGCGCTGATCGAGCACCACAACTTCGACCACCCGCGCTCATTCGACAGCGAGCTCTTCGCCGAACACCTGCGCCGTCTCAAGGCCGGCGACGCGATCGACCTGCCGGTCTACGATTTCGTGCACCACCGGCGAACCGAGCGCACGACCCGGATCGAAGCGCGCCCAGTCGTGCTGGTCGAGGGGATCCTGCTCTTCGCCGAGTCGATCCTCCGCGACCTGCTCGACTTCAAGGTCTTCGTCGACACCGACCCCGACGTGCGATTGGTGCGGCGGATCCGACGCGACCTCTCCGAGCGAGGCCGCAACGTAGCCGATGTCCTGCGCCAGTACGAATCGTTCGTGCGGCCGATGCACCTCGAGTTCGTCGAGCCTTCGAAGCGCTGGGCCGACGTGATCGTCCCCGAGGGGGGCGAGAACCGCATCGCGCTCGGGATGGTCATCGCCCGTGTCGAGCAGCTGCTCGAGAGCGCTCAGAACGGCCAGAAGACAGGTATCAGCAGGCTCGAGAGCACCCAGAACAGCAGATTGAGCGGTAGGCCGGCGACCACAAAGTCGCGGTAGGTGTAGTTGCCCGCTCCGTAGACCATGGCACTGGTCTGATAGCCGAGCGGCGTCACGAAGCCGTTCGACGCCGCGAACGCCACCGCGAACAGAAACGGCCGCGGCTCGACCCCGAGCGCGCTGGCGGTCGAGATCGCGATCGGCACCATCACCACCGCGGTCGCCGCGTTCGAGAGCACCTCGGTCACGATCATGGTCACCAGGTAGAGCGCCGAGAGCGCCCCCCAGGGACCGAGCGCTCGCCCCGACTCGGCGATCCAATGCCCGAGATCGGCCGCGAGGCCGGTCTTCTCGATCGCGATGCCGAGCGGAATCGTCGCGGCGAGCAAGAAGAAGACCGACCAGTTGACCGCGCGGTAGACACGCTGGATGCGCGCCGCTCCGCTGGCGAGCAGGACGACGACCCCCACCAGAGCGGCCTCGAGGAGCGGCACCGAGGTGAGGCTCGCCACCAGCACCACGCCGGCCACGGCCGAGGCCTGCAGCCACCAGCGCGGATGGATGCGCAGCCGGAGGTCGAACTCCTGGAGCGGGACGAAGTCGTCGCGGCTCAGGAGCTGTTCGATCGGACGCCGCGCGCCGAAGACCAGGAGCGTGTCCCAGCGCTTGAGAGGGATCGAGGCAAGCTTGTCGCGGATTACCTCGCCGGTACGAGCGAGGGCGAGGACGAAGGCGCCGTAGCGACGGCGGAAGTCGATCTCGCGCAGCGACGAGCCCTCGAGCGCCGAGGTGGGGGCGAGCTGTACCTCGACCAGCACGGTGTCGGAGCCGGCGAGATCGATGTCGGAGAGCTTGACGTCGGAGAGCAGCAACAGCCCCTGCGCATCCTTGAACTGCACGATGTCGTGCATGGTGCCGCGGACGATCAGCATGTCGTCGCTCGCGAGCGCCGTCGAACGCAGGTCGAAGGCGATCTTCTGTTTGCCGCGCACGATCTCGAGCACGGTGACGCGATAACGATCGCTCACCCGCTCCTCGACGACGGTGCGGCCGACGAGCCGCGATCCGCGCGGGATCTTGAGCTCGGTCAGGTAGGGGGTGAGTTGGTACTTGGAGGTCAGGCTGTCGGGATCGCTGCGGTCGGGAAGGGTACGCACCAGACGCGCGCAGTAGACTAGCCCGACCACCACGTAGATAGCGCCCATTGGAGCGAAGTCGAACATCGAGAAACCGGGCAGGCCGCGGTCGCGCGCCAGCGAGTCGACGATCAGATTGGTGGAGGTGCCGATCAGGGTCAGCGTGCCGCCGAAGATAACCGCGTAGTTGAGCGGCAAGAGGAGGCGCGACGGGCTGGTGCGGTGCTGCTTGGCGATCTGGATGGCGATCGGAATGAGCATCGCGATGGTGGCGGTGTTGTTGGCGAAGAGCGAGTGCGAGGCGGCGAAGAGCAGGAGGAGCGCCACCGCGGCCGGAAAGGAGCCGCGCGACAAGCGCGTGATGTAGTGACCGAGCTTGGCCACCACGCCGCTCTCCGAGAGGGCTCCCGAGAGGATCATCATCAGCAGCACGGTGAGAACCGCGCCATCGGAGAAACCCGAGACCGCCTCGTCGAGGGTGATCAGCCCGCCCACCAGTAGGCCGGCGAGGACGATGAGGGCGACGACGTCGACCGCCAGCCACTCGAGCGCCGAAGCGACGATGAGGAAGACGAGGAGCGTCGAAAGCAGGAGAATTTGCATTTTGATCGCGCGGCGAGCGCCGGATGGCGCGAAGTCTACGTTACGATCCGCGGGTGTCCCGCTGGGTGCTCGAGGTCGCTGACCGGTTCGAGGCCGCGCATCGGCTCTATTCGTGGCGTGGGGCGCCCGAGTCGGCGCACGGCCACAGCTGGCGTGTCGTCGCTCGACTCGCCAGCGACACGCTCGATGGCGAGGGGATGGCATACGATTTCGTCGCGGTTCGGGAAGCGCTGGCAGCTCTCACGGCTCGACTCGACCATCGCGACCTCAACGCACTGCCACCGTTCGACCGCGAGAGCCCGACGACCGAGCGCGTAGCGCGGTGGCTCTTCGACGAGCTCCGTGCCACGCTGCCTGGCGCGCCGCTCGTTGCGGTCTCAGTCGGCGAGGGGCCTGATTGCACCGCCACCTATTTCGCCGACCCGGAGGAGGATCGATGAACCGTTGCAGCGCTCTTTCGGTTGGACTGCTCGCTCTATTCGTTGGTGGCTGTGGCGGCGCGAAGCCGCCGGTGGCGACGCTCGCCGTCGAGCCGCAGACTCTCAGGCTCGCCTGGCCGGAAGTCGTCGATCTCGAGATCGAGCTGCGGCCGAACGCCGAGTTGCCCGGCAGGCTCGAGCGGCCGACAGTCTTCCTCCATCTCCTGGACGAGCCGGGCTCCGTCGTTCGCACCTTCGATCACCCGCTTCCGGTCGACTGGCGGCCGGGCGCGAGCATCCGCTATCGGCAGCGGATCTACCAGTCGGCGCTGCTCGAGCCGCTGCCGCCAGGACGCTACCTACTCTCGCTCGGGCTCTACGAGGCCGATCTGGGCCGCTTCACGCTTCGCACCTCCGCTCCCGAGATCGCCGGTCAGGAGTACCAGATCGCGACGGTGGAGATTCCGCCGCCTTCGGCGAACGCCCCCGACGCGCACTTCTCCGAGCACTGGCTGCCGGCCGAGCCGACCGCCGATCGGCAGATCCTGGTGCGTCGACGTCTGCCGGACGGAACCGCGGGAACGGTCCAGCTCGGTCCTCTGAGCGGTCCGGGGAGGATCGTGATCGGGCTCCGGATCCCCGCCGAAATCGGACCGGGCTCGCGGCTCGAGGTCTTGGACGCCGAAGCGCAGCCGAAGGTCCAGTTGCAGTCGACCTGCGGCGGCGCCCAGGCCGAGGTAGCTGGGGTCGGTCAGTTCGACGTCGAGCTGGAGGTGCCGGCGGGTTCCGCGGCCGTGACCTGCGAGATCACCATCGATCCCAACTTCAAGCTGACGTCGAGCCAGAGCGCCGACTCGACCTCGGCCACGCTCGAGCTGCTCGCCTGGCGACCGGGCCTCGGTGGCGAAGCGGAGAACTGAGCGCCTGCTCGCCGCGGCGCCGGCGCGCTACCTGTCGCGACTGAGCCCGCCGCGCTCGGCGGCGCTCGCCGCGCTCGAGCTCTCGGCGGCCGAGAGCGGCGACGCGATTGCCGGACCCGAAGTCGGGCGCCTCTTGGAAGCGATCGCGGCGATCGATCCGAAGAGCCGCGTCCTCGAGCTCGGCACCGGCTCTGGTTACGGCACGATCCATCTCGTGCGCGGCGCGCGCGAAGGGCGCGTCGTCTCTGTCGATCGCGACCCGACGAGGCTCGCGTCGGCGCGGGCGGCGCTCGCCACGGGCAAGCTCGGCGAGCGCGTCGAGCTCGTCCTCGGAGAGGTCCCGGAGATCCTGGAGAAGCTGCCCGGCGAATTCGATCTGGTGGTCGTCGACGTCGATCCCGGCGTTGCCCGGCGCACGCTCGACCGCCTCCTGCCGCGGCTGCCGGTGGGGGGGAGGCTCCTCTTTCTTGGCCTGCTGCGGGGGCTCTTCGACCCGGCGAACCGTGGAGTTGCAGCGATTGGATCGGGAGGATCGGTCGCGGCGCTCGAGCAGCTCCATCCGTATCTGTTGATTCACCCGCAGCTCGCGACTGTACTGCTACCGATCGGCGACGGCGTGGCGCTCGCCGTCAAGCGCCGCGAGACGATCCGCGAGCTGGGCGGGCCGTTCTGAGCGCGCGGCTCAGTACTTGACCGAGCAGCCGTAAGGCGCCGTTGTCGCCGGAGCGGGGTTCGTCCCTTGCGCGGTCGCCGTGAGCGCTCGGTCGACGTAATTGACGCCGGCCTTGCCGCCGCGCGGAGCGTCGTCGATCGCTCCCATGTAGGCGATCTTGCCGGCGCCGTCGACCACGTACATGTGCGGCGTGGTCTTGGCGCCGTAGGAGCGGCCGACGGTGCCCGAGCTGTCGTAGAGCACCGCGTAGCCGATCCCATGCTCGGCGTTGAACGCCTTGTGCTCGGCGGGCTCGAGGTAGTCGCCATGCTCGGAGTTGGTGCTGTTGATCGCCAGCCAGACGACTTCGGCGTGCTTCGCGGCGGTCGCGACCATCGTCTTCTTCTCGGAGTGTCCTCGCGAGAACGGACAGTTCGGATTGATCCACTCCAGAACGACAGTCTTGCCCACGAAGTCGGCGAGCGAGACTTCGCGGCCGTCCAGATCGGGCAGAGTGAACGCGGGGGCCGTTTGCCCTACGGCGAGCTCGGCGAGCGTCGGGGAGCTGCACGAGAGGAGCAGGGCGGCGAGGGTGGCGGTAGTAACGAGCCATCTGGACATGAAGAGAGCTCCTGGGTTCGGGTTCAGGGTGCAACGCGCCGGGCGCGCCGAAAGAGTATCCAAAGAATCGATCCGAGAACGAGGGCTCCAGCAACGCCCACCATCCGCGTCGGGAGCCTCGCAGGCCCGGGCCGCTCGAGCCCCAGCTCCCCCTCCCATGCAACGGTCGCGCCGCCCGACTCGAAGCCGACCGCTGTCCAGGCGAAGGTCAGGAGCTCGGGGAGAGGCTGCGTCTCGTCGAGCGGGCGGAGCGGCAGGCGCCAGTGCGCTTCGCTCTCGGGGCCGATCCGCGACGGAGGCCCGAGGGCAAGAAGTGGGTGCTTCTCGAAAAAGAGATCGAGGGCGCGAGTCGGTGTGCCGACGCCTTCGAGCTTCAGTTCGAGCTCGAGCTCGAGCCCGGCGCCGGACAGCACGTGGAGATTGGCGTCGAGCTGCGGCCCGCGGTCGCCAAGTTGGCGTGGAAGGCGAGCCCGCCAGCGGTCGACGATCGGCGCCGCTTCCGCGTCTTCGATCGGCTCGGCGCCGAGCGGCAGCGCGAGCGTGAGTGTCGTCCGGTACGGGATGCACTCTGCGG